>JAJPKS010000022.1 GCA_021323605.1 Bacillota bacterium
CGAAGAGCTGCCAGCGCTCGACCGTCTTCGCCCAGGTCATGTTCTGGTCCGTGCAGATGCCGAACTTGAACCGGCGGCCCATTCCAACCTCCCATGAGAGCGCGGTGGTTGACGGTTAGGGTAGGTCAGAGACCGGCCGCGCCGGCATCTCATCCGGACATCCACCCCAGAACCTCGGCCGAGGAGGCTGCGATAAGGAGAATTCGGCCATCGCATCGTCGACGGGCTGGACGCTTCCCGGTTCCTGAACGCCGTCCAGAGCCGGATCGAGGGACTCCCGCCGGCATCCGCCTGTCGCAATGCGCGGCCCCCGGTCCGGTGGCGGACACGGGGCCCGCCGAGACGGCCGGCGTCGAAGGCCGGCCGGCGAGGTTCGTCCTCGTCCGGTCCCGACCAGCGAGAACGACGAGGGGCGCCGCGGTTCAGTCCGGCGCGACCGGCGGCCGGGCACCGGTGGTCCCGGCGGCGATGCCACCCCCGCCCCAGACCTCCTCTGGCTCCACGCTGCCACGCTCGAACCTCTCCAGGCGATAGACGTCCAGCGGCAGCTCCGACGGCTCTCCCCTGAGCTCCCTCGCCACCTGCGGCGCGAGTCCCGGCGCCAGGCACATGCCATGGCCGCTGAAGCCGGCCACGGTGTAGACGTTGGTGAGGTGCGTCCAACCCACGACCGGGTTGTCGTCTGGAGTGGTCTCGATGAAGCCCGCCCAGCCGCGTGTGACGCCCGCCGCCTCGAGCACGGGCAGCCGATGAACCAGGCGCTCGACCAGGAGAGGCAGCACCTCCCAGCCCACCGCTGCCCGGGCCGGCGGGTCGGTGACCTCGAACGACTCCGCCAGACCGGCCACCAGGCCCTTGCCCTCGGAATGCAGGTAGTGGCCGGTGGCGAGGTCGATGGTGAGGGGCAGGAAGCGGTCCGGTGCGGGCGTCCGGTCGATCACGAAGATGTCGCTGCGTCGGGCGGTGATCGGGAGGGAGCCGCCGTAGAGCGCAGCGACCCCCGGCGCCCAGGCGCCGGCGGCGTTCACGACCAGGCCAGGGACGATGCGCCGGGAGCCGGCCGTCACCGCCCTCACCCGATTCCCGTCCAGCTCCATGGCCGTCACCGGGCTCCACTGCAGGAGGACGGCCCCGCGGTCCCTGGCCCCGCCGGCGAAGCCGGCCACGATCGAGTGGGGGTCGGCATAGCCGTCGGTGGGGTTGTAGGCACCGCCCACCAGGTCGGCCAGCTCGATGCCCGGCACCAGGCGACTCACCTCCTCCGGTCCCACCATCCGGGTGGGAACGCCACAGGCGTTCTGGATCCGGACCGCCCGCTGGAGCATGCGCTCGTGCTCCCCGCCGGCGTGGAGGAAGAGGTATCCAGTCTGCCGGAAGCCGGGGTCCACGCCGAAGTCCCGCTCGAAGGTGCCGAGGCGGCGGACGGTCGCCATCCCGGCTCGAACCGAGGTCTCGTGGCTGAACTGCTGCCGGATGCCCCCGGCGTTGAGCGCGCTCGAGCCCGAGCAGACGGTGCCGCGCTCGGCCACCACCACCTCGGCACCCGAGGCCGCCAGCTCGTAGGCCACGGCGCAGCCAGCGACTCCGGCCCCGATCACCAGGACGTCGCAGGTCATCACGCCTCGAGGACCTCCCTGGCCACGCGCTCGCCGGACTTGATGGCCCCCTCCATGCCGCCCGGGCCGACCCGGGGCTCGGTGTGCTCGCCGGCGAAGAAGAGACGGCCCGCCAGCGGAGCCGCGATCACGGGCAGGACGGTCTCCCGCTGATCCCCGATGGGCGCCCGCACCACGGCCCGGGACCAGGGATCGCGCGTCCAGGACTTCACGTAGCCGAACACCCGCCGCATGGGGCGGCCCACGACCGAGCTCATGGTCGCGTCCATCTGGTCCAGGATCTCCTCATCGGAGAGGCCCCAGGGCTCGACGTCGCCCGCCGCCAGCCCGCTGACCACAACCTTGTCGCCGCCCTGGTGCACCGAATGCTCCATGATGAAGCCGGGCATGCGATCGGTGAAACAGCCCGATCCGATCGCGTCCCTGACCAGGTCCCGCTCGGCGTACTGCGCCACCAGCCGGGTCGCGTTCCCATAGCGCAGCTGCAGCAGGGCCCCGACCTTCTCGGCGGGCAGGATCGGATCGAAGCCCAGCTCCGAGAGCAGCGGGCCGGGAACCGTGACCACCACCCGGTCGGCGCGGAAGGTCTCCCGGTCGGTCTCCACCACCACCCCGCCCGAGCCCCAGCCGACCACGCGCACCGGCCGGTTCAACCGGACGTCCAGCTCCCCGGCCATGGCCCGGGGGAGGAGGTCGTTGCCGCCCACGATCTTGCGGTACCCCTCGCCCCACGACAGCTCCGGGTTCAGCTCCCGCGCATCGGCCACACGGAGAGAGGAGGCGGGCGTGGACTGGGCGATCGCCGTCAGCAGCCGCCCGGCGGGCTCGGAGACGCGGGCCCGCCGCAGCCACTGAGCCAGGCTCTCGTAGTGACCGGGCGGGGTGCGCCGAACCGCCTCCCGAAGCTCACCCACGAGCTCGGCGGCTGCGTCCTCGGGCAGGCGACGGCCACCGAAGACCAGCGCTGGCATCTCGCCCCCGAGGCTGAACTCCTGGCTCAGCTCCAGGCCGTACCGCTCGCAGAGCCGGACGATGTGGTCCTGACCGGGGTAGATGATCTCGGCGCCCACGTCGGCGAACTGCCCGTCCTGGAGACCGTCGCGCAACGTGAAGACCCGGCCGCCCACCCGGTCCCGCGCCTCCAGCACCACCACCTCGTGCCCGGCCGCCTGGACCTCGAGCGCGGCGACCAGGCCCGAGAGCCCCGCCCCGATCACGATCAGCCTCATCCCGCCTACATGATGCGGCCGCCGTCGAGCACGACGACGATCCCGGTGGCGTCGGGCCAGGAGCAGACGTCGAGCCCTGCCCGGGCGACGTCCGCCGGCTGCGCGATCCGCCGCAGCGGCGTCTCCCGCTCGACCACCCGCCGCTGGACCTCAACGTCGATCGCAAACCACATCTCGGTCGCAACCGGTCCGGGTGCGATCGCGTTGCAGCGCACCTCCGGCGCCAGCTCCCGGGCCAGGGTCTTGGTGAGGCCGATGATGCCGGCCTTGGTCGCTCCGTAGGGAGGACCGTGCAGCGAGCCGGCGACCCCGCCGTCGCTGCTCACGTTGAGGATGGCCCCTCGATTGGTGGCCAGCCCCGGCATCAGGGCCTGGGCCAGGAAGGCGGGGGCGGTGAGGTTGATGGCAACCGCCCGCTCCCAGGTCTCACGCGTCATCTCGGCCAGACGGCACTCCTCGGTGACGCCGGCGTTGTTGATCAGGAGGCTGGCCGCGCCCCGGGCCGCGACCGCAGCGGCGACCGCCTCCACCCCCTCCGGACGGGCCAGGTCGGCCCGCACGCTCACCGCCTCGCCCCCCAGTTCGGAAGCCCGCCGGATCGTCTCCCGGGCGTCCGCCTCCCGGTGCCGGTAGCTGAAGACCACCCGGTAGCCGCGCCGGATCGCTTCCAGCACGAACGCCCGACCGATGCCTCGCGAGCCCCCGGTGACCACCGCCAGGGGACCCGGCTCGCCCATCTCTCAGCCCTTCACGAAGAGCTGCCGGGGAACGTCCGCCAGCAGCTCGTAGCCGGACTCGGTCACCCGGAAGGTGTCGCTCAGCTCAAAGCCCCAGCCCTCCATCCACATGCCGAGCATGAGGTGGAAGGTCATGTTGGGCTCCATCACCGTCGTGTCCCCCTCGCGGAGGCTCGCCGTGTGATCGGCCCAGTTGGGCGGGTAGTTGAGCCCGATCGAGTAGCCGATTCGGGACGGTTTCGAGAAGCCGCGACGGCCGATCGTCTCCCGCCAGGCCCGCTCGACGTCCTGGCAGAGGGCGCCCGGCTCGACCACCGACAGCGCCGCCTCCATGCCCTCGGCAGTGGCGTCGGCGAGCCGTCGCACGTGGTCCGGCGGCATCCCCAGCCAGACGGTGCGCGACATCGCGCAGTGGTAGCGGTGGCGGCAGCCGCTCAGCTCCAGGCAGGTCGCCGTGTCCGGCAGGAAGGGTCGATCCGACCAGGCGGCATGGGGGGTGCCGGCGTTGTCCCCGCTCAGGATCGCGGGCGGGTTCGCCGGTACCTGCCCGCCGAACTCCTCGGTACCGCGAATCTGGGCCTCGGAGATGACGGCGGCAGCGTCGCACTCCCGCCTCCCCACCTCGACGGTCTCGATCGCGACCCGCATCACCCTTTCCACGATCCTCGCCGCCTGCCGCATGACCTCGATCTCCCGCGGCGACTTGACCGTTCGCACCCAGTTGACCAGCAGGTAGGCGTCCTGGAGCCGGGCCTCGGGGAGCTCGCGCGCCAGCACCTGCAGGTTGCGAGCCGTGAAGGAGTAGGCGTCACCTTCGTAACCGATGCGTCCCCTGCCGTAGCCGAGGTCAGCCAGCAACTCGGCCACGTACTGCATCGGGTGCTTGACGGGGTGCTCGACGTAGTCGTCGGCGTAGCCGTGGATGCGATCGTGGGGGAGGACCGTCGTCAGACGCGCGCTCTCGGCGTCCATGGCCCGTCCCACCCAGTGCGGCGGCTCGTTCCCGAGCGGGAGGACGACCGCCTGCGGCACGTAGAAGGACCAGGCGTCGTAGCCGGTGAGGTAGTTCATGTTCGCCGGGTCGGTCACCAGGAGGACGTCCAGACCGCTCTCCGCCATTCGCGCCCTGGTCCTCTCCAGCCTTCGTTCGTACTCGTCGCCGGGGAACGCTGCCATCGACCACCTCCAACCGGAACCTAGCAGGAGTCGGGCCCGGTGGCCCGCCCGGCCCGAACCGGAGACACCGCTCGAACCGGAACGGGGTGCATCGCGTCGAGCGCGCCTGCCCCGTGCCCCCTCCGAGCGCCCGCGAGGAGGTCCCAGGAGCGGACTCAGCCGCGGACGATCGGCCCCCTGGGTACGTGGGTGATCACCTCGGGCGCCCCCTCGGTGATGATCGAGGTCTCGCCCAGCGACATGATGAGGCCCGCCGCCCGATCACTGACGATCATGTGGGTGAAGAAAACCATGTTCGGCTCCAGCACCAGCGGGTTGTCGCGGTAGATCATCGGCTGCTCCATCCAGGTGGGTGGGAAGGTGGCGCCCATCGTGTAGCCACAGGCGTTCAGCAACACCTGCCCATAGCCGTGGGCGGCGAGCGTCGACCGGTGGGCCTCGAAGACGTCTCCCAGGGTCCGACCGGGGCGGAGCGTCTCCTGCACCTTCTCCAGCGCCTCCTGACAGGCGGCGTGCATGCGCAGGTGCCGCCCGTCCACCGACGGCCCGGTGAGGACGGTGAACATGTTGGCCACGTGGTAGTGCCGCCAGCCGGCGCCCAGCTCGAAGGTCACCTGGTCGTTCTCCCCGATGCGGCCACGCCCGGTGGTGTAGCGGACGTTCATCGCCTTCTCTCCGTGCCCCATCGGCATCCGGCTGGCCGGAATGTCGGCCCCCGCCTCCCAGATCACCCGGTAGACCTCGGCCAGCACCCTGCCCTCGTCCACCCCGGGCTCCACCATCTCGATCGCGCGAGCACAGGCCCGATCCAGGACGCGCGCTGCCCGGCGGTGGTGCTCCAGCTCGCGTGGACTCTTGACCAGGCGCATGAGGCGGATCAGATCGGAGGCATCGACCAGTTCACACCAGCCCTCGAGCCGCTCCCGGAGCTCGAGGTAGAGGCCGGGGAGCAGGCCGAAGGTGTCGAGCTGCACACCGATGCGCTTGCCGCGCATGCGGTGGCCATCGAGCATCTCCGCGATGGCACGGGACCTGGGGTTGTCCGCGGCGTCTTCCCAGACGCGGACGTCCTTGCAGAGGGAGGAATACTCGATGCTGGCGAGGTCGGCGGTACGGCTCACGTGGGTCAGCTCGCCACCGGTGCCGATGAACATCACGTGGAAGATCACGTAGCCGTCGGTGTCGAGCCCACAGAGCCAGTACTGATCCTCGATGCGCGAGACCAACAGGCCGTCGAGGCCGCGCGCGGCCAGCTCGCGGCGAACGCGGGCCTGCCGCTCCCGGAACTCCTCCTCAGGGAAGTGGAGGTACGGCTTCGGCACCTCGACTCCTCTGTCCCGGCGGCGGAGACCCGCCCCGCAGCTCATGGATCACCGGGGCGAACGCCTCGACGCCCTCCACCCCTCCCATGGTGAGGGCCACCTGGACCTCGGAGATGCCGAGCCGGGCGTGACCGCGCAGGGTCTCCGCCATCTCCTCCGGCGACCCTGAGAGCGGCCGTTCGTCCGGCCGCGGGACGTATCCGGAGCCGGGCAGGGCGCCTCTCACGGTCGTGGTCGCGACCAACGTCAGCGGATCGCGTCCGTGCTCGCGGCAAGCGTCGTCGATGATCCGTAGCTGGACGGCGGCCGACTCCGGGCTGGCGTCCGTGTAGCCGAGCCAGCCGTTCCAGACGTCGGCGTACTGTACCACCAGCCGGCGCATGCGTGGTCTGGGGTTGAGGGTCCCGATCAGGATCGGCGGACCCTGGGGACGCGGCCCTCGGGGCAGGAGGCGCGCCCCGCGCAACCGGTGGTGAGCGCCGTCGTGGTCCAGCGAGTCCTGGCGGAAGAGACCGCGCAGCACCTGCAGCGTCTCCTCGAAGCGGCCCACCGGATGATCGTCCGGGAAGCCGAAGGTCAGGTGCTCACCCCGTGAGTCGCCGGCTCCGATCCCCAGGACCAGACGGCCGCCGCTGATGTCGTCGAGCGTCACCGCCATCTTGGCGAGGAGGCCCGGGTTACGGTAGCCGGCGCAGGCGACGAGCGAACCAATGGTGAGCTGCGGGACCGTGGCGGCCAGGGCGGCGAGGACGGTGAAACACTCGAGGTAGCCCTCCGGCGGGACCTCCGGGTCGCCAGGGAAGTCCACCCCGGCCCGCCGTTTCAGCTCGGCGTTGTCGCTGGGCAGGAGCAGGTGGTCGGTGACGTAGAGCGCGTCGAAGCCGACGGCGGCGGCCGCGCGCGCGATCTCCAGGACCTCCGACCAGCGCAGATCGGTGGTCGTCCAGGTGGGGAGAACGAGACCGAGCCGCAGCGCTTCCGGGGGAACGGGAGGTCGGGACCCGGGGGCGGACATGGTTCAGTGAAGTATGAACGAGGGCCGGGCCGCGACAAGTCCGGCTCGCCGCGGTGTGGTCTCGATCGCCGAAGCGGTGCGGCCTGGCCAGGCGCCGGGCTCGTGCTCGGAGGGCCGACCGATAGGCAGCCGATGCCCGGGGCGGCGGGCACGACGGCGCCGGCCACGGTCCACCTCCGGCCCCGGGCTCAGGACTTCCTGGCTGCGACCATCCACTCCACCTGACCCCCGGTCGTGCGCCAGGGGTCGAGGGAACCGATGTCCAGCACCGGGTCGGGACGACCGACCATGGCCTTCGCCAGCAGTTCCGCCACCGGCGGCCCGTGCATCGCGCCGTGGCCTCCGAAGCCCGCCGCCATCCAGAGCCCGGGCGCGATCTCGCCCACGTAAGGGTGGCCGTCGCCGCCCATGTCAACGTTGGCCACCACGTGGCGTGCGATCCGGGTATCGGCCAGCGAGGGCGCCCGTACACGCGCCAGCTCGGCGAACTCCTCCAGCATCCGGGCGTGACCGTAGCCGGGGGGATTCTCCTCGTAGATGACGGCGATCACCAGGCCGGCGCCCTCGCGCTCGACCAGGAAGCCGGTGTCCAGGTCCAGGGTGAGCGGTACCCGCATCCCGGGCAGGGCCGGCGCGGTGATGGCGCTGTAGAGCGGCACCGGGCGAATCGGGAGCTCCAGGCCGAAGGGCCGCACCAGGTCCCCGGTCCAGTAGCCGGTGCACAGCGCCACCTGCTCGGCCTCCAGGACATCCGGCCCGAGCAGCCTCCAGGTGGCGCCGGTCGACTCCAGACGCTGTACCCGCCAGTGCTCGCGATGGCGCACGCCCCGGGCCCGTGCCGCCCTGACCAGCGCCGCCACGCCGTCGGTCGGGGTCACCCTCCCGTCCCTGGGGGTGTACGTACCTCCCAGCAAGCCGGTAAGGCCGATCCAGGGCACCACCTCCTGGATCTGCTCCGGTCCCAGGACGTGGACATCGGTCAGTCCCAGGCTCCGTTGCAGCTCCGCCGCCGCCTCCAGCCCGGCCATGATCGCCGGCTGTCCGGTCACGAAGAGGTACCCGTCCTCGTGCCAGGGCACCGGCGCGCCGAAGCGCCGCTCCGCCGTCCTCCAGAACTCCAGCCCCCGTCGTGACAGCTCGACCTCCAGGGGCGTGCTGAACTGCTGACGCACACCGCCGAACGAGCCTCCGGTGGCGCCGCTGCCGAACTCCTCGGCCTCCAGCAGCAGGATGTCGGACTCGCCCTCCACGGCCAGGTAGTAGGCAAGGGCACAACCCACGATGCCACCGCCGATGATCGCCACGCCGACGCGCTCCTTGGCCATCGTCACCTCCTACGACCCTCACGGGGTCGCTCATAGCATGCGCACGTCAAGGAGGGGCTCGGCCTCGTACGAGGGCAAGAAGGCGCCGGTCACCGGAGGCGGGAGGGGATCGGCCGTGCAATCGCGCCGGCGTTGATGCGCCAGGGTGCCGACGTGGCCTGGCCGCCGGCCGGCTGACGACGCAACCAGGCCGCGGCGGAGCGATCCTCGACATCGTCTCCATCGACGCCGTCTTCCCCATCTCGACCGAGGGCATCCACGGCTCGGCCAAGGCGGCGCTGGTCGACCTGACCAGGGTCCTCGGTTGCGAAGTAGGGAAGACGGGATCGGGTCAACGCGATCGCCCCCGGCGTCATCGCCACCCGCCTCCACCGAGCCCTGGCTCCGCGCCGAGGAGCAGCGGGCGGACCGCTGTTCCTTTTATCCCCTCAGCCGGTTCGGGGTGCCGGAGGACGTGGCCGTGGCCGCTGTCGACCCGTGCTCGGACGAGGCCGGCCGGTCCTCGGCAACGTCCTCGTACGTCACCGGGGCAGCCGGCGACCAGCGACGTCTGCCGGTGAGCGTGAGCCCACAACCCGGTCCCTCGACACGTACCGATCTGACGACGGGGCCGACGTGGCGGTCGGGGGCGAGGTCCTGACCCCAGGTGGGGACGGGGCCGCCCGCGCTCCGGTCACATCGCGCTCCGACCATGGGCGAGCGTCCCCTCGTCGGTCGGGCCGGTGGAACCCGGGCCGGGATGGGAAGCCGGTGCCGGCGCATCTCTAGGATGAGGAGGCTTGCCCCGCACGGCTCTACCGCTCGGACTCGTCTGGCTCACGGCGTTCAACCTGCGCGTGGTCATGTTCGCGATCCCGCCTTCCCTGCCGGCCATCCGGTCCGATGTCGGACTCAGCTTCTCCGCCACCGGCTCCCTCACCGCCCTGATGGTCCTGACCCTGGGAGCCGCCTCGATCCCCGGCGCCCTCCTGACCGCCAGGTACGGCGCCCGACGCCTGGTGGCGATGTCCGGACTGGGCCTGGCGTCCTTCACCGCCACCCTCACCCTGCCCCCGGCCGTGTTCTGGATCTTCGCCGGGAGCGCCCTGCTCGCGCTCTCCATCGCCCTCGCTCAGCCGCCGCTGCTGGTGCTGATTCGACGTTGGTTCCCCAACGCGATCACCAGGGCCAGCGGCCTCTACGGCAACGGGCTCCTGATCGGGAACGTGGTCGGTGCCTCCCTGTCGCCCTATCTCGTGACGCTCGTGGGCTGGCGCGACATGTTCCTGCTCTGGGCCGTCTTCGTGCTCGTCGGCGTCCTCCTCTGGCTCCGGCTCACGCCGCGCGGCAACGTGGCCGCGCCCGGCCTCGACCTGGCTGCCATGGCCCGCGACCGCAGGACCTGGCAGGTGACGGCGCTGTTCACGTTCCAGAACCTCACCTACTTCACCGTGTCGACCTGGCTACCCTTCCTGCTCAGAAGCCGGGGTCCGGGCTATCTCTCGGTCGTCTTCCTCTTCTTGAACTGCTTCCCGGTTCTGCCCCTGCTGCTGCTGGCGATCGTCCCCTGGCGGTACGCCCTCTCCACCGCCTACTACGCCGCCGCCGGGGTGATGACGGCGCTGGGCGCGATCGGCATGCTCCTCGGGCTCGCCGACCTCGCCTGGCTGCTCGCCTTCATGGTGGGCCTGGGAGCGGCGGCGACCTTCTTCGGCGCGCTGGCGCTGCCGGCCCTGCTGGCTGGCGACGAGAGCGAGGCGGCCGGACTCTCCGCCATCATGTTCGCCGCCGGCTACGTGCTGGCGTTCGCCGGTCCCATGTCGGCCGGTGCCCTCGTCGACCGCACCGGCCAGGTCACCGCCGCGTTCTGGCCGGCGGTCGCCGGTGGGATGCTAATGGCTGGGATCGGGTCGCTGGCGCCCCGCCTCCTGGCCCGTTCCCGGGCGACGGCCGGATGAACCGGGTGGGGACGCCGAGCCCACCTCCACCGGCCGGCTACGCCCTCGCCGCTCCTCTGTTCTTTCTCAACGAGTCCTCCGAGAACGGCAGGGATCGAGACCGGTGGATCGGATCCTGGGGAATGGTCGCGCCCCCGCCGGCGAAGCCGATCGATCCCTGGTCGCTTCCGGGCACGCCCGCTGGCCGCCCGTAGACGGTCGGCGGCCGCTCAGGCTCGTCCCGGCGGGATTCGTGGACCCCATGGACCGTCGTCAGATCGCGGCCGGGGAACGCGGCGCGAGCACCCCCAGCGCCGGCAACGGCGAGCGCACAGCATCGTCACGAGGCGGAGGAGCGCGAGCCTTCCTGCGCGAGGGGCTCGTCTGCCGCCTCGCCACCGCCACCTCCGGCGGCCGGCCCCGCGTGTCCCCGCTCTGGTACGCCTGGGACGGTTCCGCGCCCTCTCCTACTCCCCGTCGCAGCCAGGGCTGGGTCGACCTCCAGCGCAACCCCCACTGCTCGGCGGCGATCGAGGCCGGCGAGGACGAGTGCTTCCAGCTGCGTGGAGCGAGTTCCAGGGGCGGGTCACGCCGGTCGGTGAGGTGCCACGGGTCGGCGCGCCGGTGCCGGAGCCGGCGGTCGTGGAGAAGGGAATGGGCACGTCGCTGCGGCGAGGGACGATGCGCTACGACCGGCGTCACGCCCGGCCCCGGTTGGCATCGGAGCACGAGTACCGGGATTCCGGGAACTCGTCCACGGTAGCCAGGGCCCGGACGCCGTCCCCCACCGGCCCCTTCCTTCCCCGCCGCCCCGGTCGGCGCTCCTCCGACCCGTGCCGAGCGCGTTCGTCGAATCGCCCCTGCACCTGTAGGATATCGGGATACCGAGGGCGCACCGTCGGCGCCGAGGAAAGGAGGAGGGCCTGACAGCCAGCGAGATGGTTGATCCCAGACGCGCGGGGGTCGTGGGCGTCGGGCAAACGTCTGCGATGGCGTCGACGAGCCTGCGAGCCAGATCCGGCGCCGAGGGGGGCGGTGCGAGCCATCCCGACCAGGACCTGGGCGAGCGTGTGCCCATCGTGTCCCTCCAGGCCCGCTTGTCTCTCGAGAGGCCGACCGGCCGGTTCGGGATGCCGGCGTGACACCGGCATGGGACTGGCGCCGGTGGACGAGGGCAGCGTCGCGTCCCGGCAGCCACTCCTGGCCAGGGAGGGTACGGGCCGCCGGATGACCGCGGAGAGGGACCGGTGACCGCCGGCGACGGGCGATCGGGGCTGGAGGGGAATGAAGTGAGCCGGCCGGTGGCGCCCGCCGCGGAGCACGAGCCATCGCCGCCTCGACCGGTCGGGTGTCGAGAGGCCGGGATGGCCGATCGCGACCGACGGAGCCGCCGGCGGCGGCAAGGCGGCGGACCGGAACCTCGGGGACGGGCCGCCCCTACCTCTGCGCGGCGACGTCGCCCTCCCGGTCACGGGCCCTTCCCGGCTCGCCGCTGGCTCAGGATCAACCCCGTCCAGGTTCGTGAGGGCTCGTAGCAGGCAAGATGGGTGCGTTCCTCCAGTACACGGTGATCGGACTCACAGTCGGGTCGTTCTACGCCTTGGTGGCGCTCGGCTACACGATCGTGTACGGGATCATCCGTCTCATCAATTTCGCCCAGGGCGACCTCTCGATGGTCGGGGCGTTCATCGGCTGGACGCTGCTGGTCTCGCTCGGCTTCCAGCACCTCCCCCTATGGCTGGCCCTGATCGCCGCCTTCGTCATCCCGATGATCGGGACGGCCCTGGTCAACCTGGGCATCCTCCAGTTCGCCTACAAGCCGTTGCTGCACAAGTCGTTGTGGGCGATCCTGATCACGGCCCTGGGCATGTCGCTCTTCCTCGAGAACGCGGCCCTGCAGGTCTGGGGGCCGAGCATCAACGCCTACCCGCCGAGCATGCTGCCCTCGAGCGGCTTCTCCCTCGGCCCGGTGCACGTCACCTTCCTGCAGGTCGCGCTCTTCCTGACCAGCCTCCTGCTCATGGCCGGGCTCTACGCGTTCGTGCATGGCACCATGATCGGAACCGCCATGCGGGCGCTGGCCGTCGACCACGACGCCGCCCGGCTGATGGGGATCGACGTCGACCAGGTGATCCGGCTCGCCTTCGTGCTGGGGGCGATGCTCGCGGCCGCCTCCGGCGTGATGATCGGCATCTACTACACCCAGATCCAGTTCACAATGGGCTTCCTGCTCGGCCTGCGTGCCTTCACCGCGGCCGTCCTGGGTGGGATCGGCAACATCCCCGGTGCCATGGTCGGCGGCATGCTGATCGGCCTGCTCGAGTCCTACACAGCCGGCTACCTGTCGGGCAAGTGGGAGACCGTGATCGTCTTCGGGGTCCTCATCGCCGTGCTGGTCGTCAAGCCGACGGGGATCTTCGGCGAGCGAGTCGCCGAACGAATGTGACACCCGTCCCCGTGCCCCGACGCAGCCTTCCCGCCGGCCTGGAGCTCTGGCGCAGATGGTTCGACGCGCTGCCGTTCTGGGCGCGCGTGCTCGTGTTCCTGCTGATCGCGGGCGTGGGCGTGTGGTACTACAACGATCCCTACGTGACGGCGGTCGCCGTCTCCGTGGCCACTTACGCCATCCTCGGACTGGGACTGAACATCGTTGTCGGATACGCCGGCTTGCTGGACCTCGGGTACGCCGCCTTCTTCGCCATCGGGGCCTACACCACCGCCCTCCTGATGACACAGGCGCACTGGAACTTCTTTGCCACCCTGCCCCTTGCCGTCATCATGACCGGGACCGCGGGGGCGATCCTGGGCTACCCGACGCTGAGGCTGCGCAGCGACTACCTGGCCATCGTGACGCTGGGGTTCGGAGAGATGACCAGGGTCGCGATCACGAACTGGGACTATGCCGGCGGCCCCAACGGCGTCCTCGGCATCCCGCCGCCGAGCATCCTCGGCTTCCAGCTCGGCTCCCAGATGGACTTCCTCGGCGTCTCGCTCTTCTTGCTCGGGATCGCGATGCTCGCGACCCACCACCTCGATCACTCGAGGCTCGGGCGGGGCTGGGTGGCGATTCGGGAGGACGAGTTCGCGGCCGAGGCGGTCGGGGTGCCCTCACTGCGGCTCAAGCTCCTCGCCTACGTCATGGGCGGCATGTGGGGGGGATTGGCCGGCGCCTTCTTCGCTACCAGGATCGGGGCCATCGATCCCACCAGCTTCACCTTCCAGCTCTCCGTGCTGGTGCTCCTGCTCATCGTCCTCGGAGGGAGCGGCAGCCTGCCCGGCGTGCTCGTCGGATCCCTGGTCGTGGTCGGGCTCCCCGAGGCGCTCCGGCAGTTCTCCTCCCAGCGGATGCTGGTCTTCTCGATCCTTCTGATCATCATGATGCTGATCCGTCCCCAGGGCATCTGGCCCCGAGTCAGGCGCAAACCGAAGCCCTTCTACGGCCTCGAAGGCGGGGAGTCCAGCGACCACGCCGTCGAGGCCCTGCGCGCACACCAGCGGGAGGTGGAGGAACGGGATCGTCGCGCGCTCACCGGACACCGGTCGGCCGGCCAGGGCGAGGTGCTGCTGGAGGTGAAGGGCCTGGTCCAACAGTTCGGCGGCCTGCGGGCGGTGGACGACGTCTCCTTCGAGGTGCGGCGCGGGGAGATCTTCAGCATCATCGGCCCCAACGGGGCCGGTAAGACCACCGTCTTCAACTGCATCACCGGGGTCCAGAAGCCCCGTCGGGGCAGCATCCGGTTCGACGGCCGTTCGCTGGTCGGGCTCCCTCCCCACGCGATCGTCTCACGAGGACTCGGCCGTACCTTCCAGGGCATCCGACTCTTCAAGAACATGGCCGTCTTCGAGAACGTGATGGTCGGAATCTATCCCCGACATCGCACCATGACCTGGCAGGCGATGCTGCACACGCCGGGTGAGCGAAGGGACGAGCGACGAACCCTGCAGGAGGCCCGCCGGTGGCTGCAGTTCGTCGGGCTGGAGGAGGAGGCGGGGAGGCTCGCCACCGAACTCTCCTACGCCGACCAGCGACGGGTCGAGATCGCCCGCGCCCTCGCCTCCCACCCCCGCCTGGTGCTTTTCGATGAGCCGGCGGCAGGGATGAACCCAACCGAGAAACTCGAGCTGATCGGCGTCATCCGCAAGATCCGGGACCTCGGCATCACCGTGATCCTCATCGACCACGACATGTCCCTGGTGATGCGAGTCTCGGACCGGATCGCTGTGCTCGACCACGGTGTCCTGATCGCCTTGGGCAGGCCGGAGGAGATCCAGCGGGACCCCGCGGTCATCGAAGCCTACCTGGGCCGCGACGAGGGCGACGAGATGGTGGAGGCAATCGGTTCCTGATGGCGCTGCTCGAGGTGCGCGATCTCCACGTGTTCTACGGCAACATCGAGGCCCTGAAGGGGATCTCGCTCGACGCCGAAGAGGGTGAGATCGTGGCCATCCTGGGCGGCAACGGAGCCGGCAAGACGACGACGCTGCGCACCATCTCTGGCCTGCTCCGCCCTCGCACCGGCACCGTCACCTTCCAGGGCAGGAACATCGTTGGCGTCGCCGCCCACGCCATCGTCGGCCTGGGACTCGGCCACGTGCCCGAGGGACGCCGCATCTTCACCATCCTCAGCGTCGAAGAGAACCTCAACCTCGGGGCCTACCTGATCCGATCCCAGGGCGCCCTGCTCCGCGCCCGCAAGGCGGCCGTCTACCAGCTCTTCCCCAGGCTGGCGGAGCGCAAGCACCAGCTCGCCGGGACGCTCTCAGGGGGAGAGCAGCAGATGCTGGCGATCGGACGGGCACTGATGTCCGATCCCAAGGTGCTGATGCTGGACGAGCCCTCCCTCGGCCTTTCGCCGCTACTGGCCAGGAGCGTGCTCAAGACGGTTCGCGAGGTCGCCAACGACGGGACCACGGTGCTGCTGGTGGAGCAGAACGCGCGCCAGGCGCTGGCCATCGCCGACCGCGCCTACGTCATCGAGACCGGCCGCATCGTGCTCGAGGGGAAAGCCTCCATACTGGCCACCGACGAGCGGGTCCAGAAGGCCTACCTGGGCGGGTTCGAGGCGATGACATCCGCATAGTCGAGGTCCCGACGTACTCGATGCGACCATGACCGACCGAAAGCCCCGCTACGGGCCCGCCGACTCCCTGCGAACACCCCGCTTCAGCGGGGTGAGGACCTTCGCCCGTCTCCCCCACGTGACCGAGGACCTCGAGCACGTTGACGCCGCCATCGTCGGCATTCCCTTCGATACCGGCGGCACCTACCGGGTCGGGGCCCGTTTCGGACCGGAGGCAATCCGGAGCGCCTCCGCACTCCTGCGTCCCTTCCACAGCGGCTCCGCGGTTCCCGTCTTCGAGCGCCTCTCGGTGATCGACTACGGGGACGTGCCCGTGGTGCCCGGCTACTTCGAGGAGTCGGCCGGCCGCATCGTCGAGGGCCTGCTGCCGCTGCACCGGGCGGGCGTGGTCCCCATCGCCCTGGGCGGCGACCACAGCGTGGCCCTGGCCGAGCTGCGGGCGACGGCCGCCGTCCACGGCCCGGTGGGACTGGTCCAGCTGGATTCCCACAGCGACACCTCGGACTCCTATTTCGGGGTTCCCTACACGCACGGAACGCCCTTCTTCCACGCTGCCCGAGAAGGGCTGCTCGACCCTTCCAGGAGCATCCAGGTCGGGCTTCGAGGCCCCGTCTACTCGGCCCGGGACTGGGAGGTACCGCGCCGCCTCGGGTTCGAGGTGCTCCCGGCCACCGAGGCACACGAACTCGGCATGCGCCGGGTGGCGGCCAGGATCCGGGACCGCGCGGGCTCCGGGCCGGTCTTCTTCTCCTTCGACGTCGACTTCGTGGACCCGGCCTACGCGCCGGCGACCGGGACCCCCGAGATCGGCGGCTTCACCACCTGGGAGGTGCAGGTGTTGCTGCGGGAGCTGGCCGGTCTCGATCTGGTCGCCTGCGACGTCGTCGAGGTCGTCCCCGAGTACGACGTGGCGCAGAACACGGCGCTGGTGGCGGCCAACGTGGTCTACGAGCTCCTCGCGCTGCTGGCCCGGGCGGAGGACGCCTAACTGGCCCGGGGGCGCCTGGCGGGCAAGGTGGCCCTGGTCACCGGCGCCACCCAGGGCATCGGGGCGGCGGTTGCCCGCCGGTTCCGTGGCGAGGGGGCGAGGCTGGTGCTGGTGGCCCGGCGGCCCGAGCCGGGACGGCGGATGGTCGAGGAGCTGGGGCGGGAGAACGCCAGCTTCGTCGCCGGCGACGTGGCGGTCGAGGAGACCGCGGCCAGAGCCGTCGCCGAAGCGCTCAGCGCGTTCGGAGGTCTGGATGTGCTCGTCAACAACGCGGCCCTGGACTTCGCCAGGGCGATCGAGGAGACCGGCCTGGAGGAGGCCCGCCGCGTCCTCGACGTCAACTTCCTGGGCGCATTCCTGATGCTGCGCGAGGCCGGCCGGGTGATGCGCCGGGCGGGGCGCGGCTCGGTCATCAACGTCGTTTCCCGCTTCGCGCTCGTGGGCGGAGCCGAGATGGGCATCTACTCGGCGGCCAAGGGCGCTCTGCTCAGCCTCACTCGCAGCGCCGCCATCGAGTGGGCGCCCAGCGGTGTACGGGTCAACGCCGTGGCGCCCGGGCCGACCGACACCCCCCTGATCCGGGCCTGGATCGACGAACAGCCCGACCCGGCCGCCTTTCGGGCCCGGCTGCACGCCAGCGTGCCCCTGGGCCGCATCGCCGAGCCCGACGACGTGGCCGCCGCGATCCTCTACCTGGCCTCGGACGAATCCCGCCAGGTCACAGGCGCCTGCATTTCGGTGGACGGCGGCTTTACCGCCGCCTGAGCGGGCCGCCGAGGCGAGGAGCCCGCCTCCTCGGTTCCCGCCTCGGCGTCATCCGCCCCTGACACGATGTCCACCCTCACCCTCCTGGAGGTCGGCCGCGCCGGGCCTGCGGCCTAGGACTGCGCCTTCCAGTTCCCGCTCTCGCGGATCGCGAAGGGAGCGAAGGCAGGCGGGTTCCCCGTGGCGTGGACGGCCAGGAACTCCGGCTCCGGACGGTCACCCTTGCTGTCGAAGTGCACGACCCCGGTGATGCCCGTGAACTGCACCTTGTGGAGGGCGGCGTTGAGGCTCTTGGCGTCGGTCTTGCCCCCGGTCGCCTTCAGGGCCTGGGCCAGTGCCATCATGCCGTCGTACTCGTACGAGGAGTAGTCACCGGGAGGGCCACCGTACTTGGACTCGTACTCCTTGGTGAAGGTGTCGTTCTTGGTGTTGTGGATGAACTCGGTCGTGGGCAAGGTGTTGAACTGGATGTTCGGGTTGTCGAGAGCGGTGCCGGCGACCTTGAGCACGCTGGGATCGACGCACGCCGAATCACCGATCAGCTTGAAGGGGAGAGAGAGGGAGACGTACTCCTTGGCGAGCAGGCCGAACTCCGGATAGTAGCCCGTGTAGTAGAGGACGTCGGGCCTGGTGGTGCCCACTTTGACCAGGGCCGAGGTGTAGTCCTTTTCACCGGGGGTGATCGCGTCGAAGTAGGTGACGGTCATGCCCAACGACTCGGCCGTGGACCTGGCCGAGTCGGCCAGCCCCTTGGCATAGGTACTGTTGTCGTGCATGATCGCGATCTTGCTGGCGTGGAGGAAGTCCTTCATGTAGCCCACGGACGCCGGGGCCTCGGCGTCATCCCGGCTGACCATCCGGAAGACGTCGTCGTAGCCCTGCTCCGTGAACTTGGGGTTGCTGGACGCGGCGGTAATGAAGGGCAGGTCGCCGTTGCGGTGCAGGGTGTCGCTCTCCGGGATCGAGGCCCCGGAGCAGTAGCCGCCGACGATGGCGACGATGCCCTCGGTCAGGAGCTTCTGTGCCGCCTGCACGCCCTGCTGCGCGTCGCAGGCATCATCTTCTGGCGACGCCTGCAGCTTGCGGCCGTTGATGCCGCCCGCCTTGTTGATGTCGTCGATGGCCAGCTCACCAGCGTTCTTGATGGCGTTACCAGGGTCGGCGTAGCTTCCGGTGAACGGACCCGTGATCCCCACCTTGATCGGTCCCCCAGCGGCGCCGCCGGCGTTGCCACCGGCACCCTGCCCGCAGGCGGCCAGAGCAAGCGTGCCCAGGGCGAGCACACTGACCGCGAAGGAACTCCGTTTCGTCATGGCCGACCCTCCTGAGGCTCCCGTGGCGTTCACCCGTGGCCGCCACCAGATCCGTTCCCATTCTCAGCGGGGAGCGTCTGCCGCCATCTCTCCACGATCACGCCGGAGAAGGACACACGGACGGCACACCTCCAGCGCCATGGGTCCGGCGACACGAATCTGCAGTATCGAAGGTCACCTGCGACCTGTCAAGGCAAGCACAGACTTGGGAACCTGTCCCGGCTTGGTAGACGGGAGCGAGGATGGCGGCAGGGGTCAGCTCTGGCGTTCAACCGGGCCGGCCTCCCTGATGACGGAGGGCGACGCCGATCCCGTGGCCGCCGGCGATCCCTGGATAGCTCGCCCGCAGCCAGGCGGGATCGTGCCGCCCCGCCGCGTCGGCGGCGATGCCGGAGTGGTCGTCTACCACCTGGGGTCCTCTCGGCCTCTCGGTCGAGGGTCCATCCTTTCCCCTCCTCCCGCTCCCGATGCGCGGACCCATCCCCTTCTACAGCCTGAGATCGGTTCCAGACCCGCGCACCTACACTGTGAGACACCAAGCCACGCCGCGGAGGAGGGAGCCATGGCCGCCACTTCAGAACCCCGGCTCCGGGTGATCTGGACCGACCCGGTCACCGGCCGCAAGGGGTATGCCGTCATCGATCGCTGGGTGAACGGCCTCGCCGGCGGCGGCACCCGGATGCGGAAGGGCATCACGCTGGAGGAGGTGGAGCGCCTGGCGCGCACCATGTCCTACAAGAACGGTGCCTTCAACCTCCCCGGAGGCGGCGCCAAAGGTGGCCTGGACATCGACCCCGAGGACCCGGAGGCCCGGGGCATGTTGTCCCGCTACGTGCGGGCGATGCGGCCGCTCTACCGAAGCGGGTGGGGCACCGCTGAGGACCTGGGCGTCACCCAGGACCTCCTCAATCAGGTCTTCGCCGAGCAGGGGGTCGGCATGACCGTCCAGGCCATGCTCGATCGCTCCGGCAACCCCGAGGCGGCCCGCCGGCGGATCAGCAACGCCCTGGCCGTGGAGGTCGAGGGCATCGGCCTGGCCGACTGCATCGGTGGCTACGGCGTCGCCGAGGCGGCGGCGGCGGCGGCCGAGCACCGGGGGTGGGACATCTCCCGGTTGCGGGCCGTGGTCCAGGGTTTCGGCTCCATGGGCGGCTCCACCGCCCGCTATCTCCAGCGGCTGGGGGTGAAGGTGGTGGCGGTGGTCGACGCCAGGGGCATGGTCCTCAACCCCGAGGGCCTGGACGTGGAGGAGCTACTGCGCTCGCGCAGCCCGCTGGGCGAGGTCGACCGGACGGCCCTGCGATCCGAGGACGAGCAAGCGCCTGGAGATGGCTGGCTGGAGGTGGAGGCGGAGATCCTGGTCCCGGCCGCCGTGGCCGACGTCATCACGATCGACAACGCCGACCGCGTCCGGGCACGCTTGCTGGTCGAGGCGGCCAATATCCCGACCACGCCCGCGGCCCGGCGCCGCCTGCACGAGCGGGGGGTGATCGTGATCCCGGACTACGTCGCCAACGGCGCCGCCAACGCCTGGTGGTGGTGGACGATCCTGGGCGTCGTCGAGGCCGACGCCGACCAGGCCTTCCGGCAGGTCGCCCGCGTCATGCGGGAGACGGTTGGGCGCATGCTCGAGCTCGCGGACGCGCAGCGGATCCCCCCGGTGGAGGCCGCCGATCGGCTCGCGATGCAGAACCTCGAGCGACTGGGGCAGACCATGGGTGAAGACGCCCCCGAGACCCCTCTCCAACCGCTGAGCGCCTGAGGACCGACGCCCCGACCCCTACGCGCTGTCCCAGTCGAAAGGCCAGAGCACGAAGAAGCCACGGGTGCCCGCCTTGCCGCGGTAGGTCACCCTGGCCCCGTTGGGGATCAGGATGGCCTCGCCGGCCCGGGCCGTGACCGAGTCCTCCTCCCCCCGCACCTCGAGCTCGCCCGCCTGGACGAAGAGCACCTCGTCGTACCGGAGCGTCCAACCGGCGAACTCGGCGTCTTCGGTGAAGCGCATGTAGCCGCCACCGAGTTGGGTTATCCCCGCAGCCGTGATCGCCCTGGCGAGCTGCAGGCCCGGGACCAGGTCCTCGTAGGCGACGTCGCCTTCCGTGAGCAGCTTCACTCGTGGTCCTCCTGCCATCGCTCTCCGCCCCCATCGCAGGGAAGCAAAGTCCGGATCCTCGAGTTGGATCCCGGCCCTCCGTCGAGGAGACTGCGGGTCGGCCAGCCCACCTCAGGGCAAATCGTCCCACGGAAGGACACAATGGCGGCGATGGACCCACGAGCTGACGAACTGCTGCGACGCCCGATCGTCGGCCAGCTCGGGTTTCACGGGCTCGACGGCTATCCTCGCGTGCTGCCGGTCTGGTTCGACTACCAGGACGGTGAGCTGCTGGTCGCCAGCCCCCGTGGCGCCTACAAGGGCCGCTCGCTCGCCGCCGACGGCCGCGCCTCCATGGCCGTCTCCACGCCCGAGGCTCCCTATCACCTGGTCACCGTGCTCGGTGACGCCGCCGTCGAGCGGCTCCCCGAGGCCGAGCGGATCCGGTTCGTCGGCGAGCTGGCCATCCGCTACCTGGGAGAGCAGGGAGGACGCGAGTACCTCGCGCGCTGGAGCAAGGGCGGCCGTCCCGGGGACGGCGAGCGGATCCGGCTCCGCCCGCGGCGGATCCGTTTCCGCGTCGTGTAGGGCAAGTCCCCTCCCGGTCCGGGCGGCGGGCAGGATGTGGCGGCTGCCGCCACGGTTCGACGTGGCCGCCGCCGGCGGTGCCCGGCCGGGCGCTCGGGCGATGATCTCGACGGTGGGACCCGAAAGCGTCGGTGAGCGGTCGTCAACTGCCGAACGTTCCGAAGTACCTGATGCCGCTCGGCGCCGACGGAGCCAGGATGATGAACCAGATCGAACTGCAGGAGGATGGCACCGTGCCACGGTCGGCGGGGCCGGGGCAGGACGCTGAAGCCGGCCGGGAGCGCCCGAACGCGCTCGCCGTGGTCGGCGCCGGCGCGGGCCATCCAGCATCCCGAGCAGGGAGGGCCTGAGGCAGGTGAAGGCAGTGGTCATCGGGGCGGGGGTGGTCAGGGTGACGACCGCCTACTACCTGGCGAGGTCGGGTCATGAGGTCACGGTCGTCGAGAGGGAACGAGAGGCGGCCACGCTGGCCAGCGCCAGCAACGCCGGCCTCATCACCCCCGGCCACGCCTTCGCCTGGGCCTCCCCCACCGCGCCCCGGGAACTCCTGCGCTCGCTCACGGTCGAGGACACGGCGCTCCGCGTCAATCCGTTCAAGGCACCGGGCATGGCCATCTGGGGCATCAAGTTCCTTCGCCAGTGCACGGCCGAGCGGGCCTCGAAGAACACCCTGGTCAAGCTGCGGCTGGCGCAGTACAGCCAGCGGCTGATGGACCAGCTGGCCGAGGAGGAGCACATCGACTACGACGACACCCACCAGGGCGTCCTCTATCTCTACCGCGATCCCGAGCGCTTCCAGGCCGGTCTCCGGAAGATGAAGCTGGTCCAGGACCACGGCCAGCGACAGGAGGTGCTCGACCCCGACGGGATCGCGGAGGTGGAGCCAGCCCTCGCCCCGGTCAAGCACAAGCTGGCCGGGGCCATCTACGGGCCGACCGACTCCAGCGGGGACGGGGCCAGGTTCACGCGCCGGCTGCAGGTGGTCTGCGAGCGAATGGGCGTCCGCTTCGCCTTCGGCCGAGGGGTGGAGAGGCTGACCGCCGCTGGTGGCCGGGTGCGGAGCGCGGTCCTGGAGGGCGGGGATTCCATCGCCGGCGACGTGGTCGTGCTCGCCGCCGGGGTGCACAGCCCGAAGATCGCGCGCTCGGTCGGCGTCCGGCTCCCCATCGCCCCGGCCAAGGGCTACAGCGCCACCTTCCCGGTGAAGGCGAACGGCCGGGTGCCCCGGATCGGCGCCATCGACGAGGAGCTCCTGGTCGCCTGGTGCCGGATGGGCGACCGGCTGCGCATGACCTCCAGCGCCGAGTTCACCGGCTACGAGACCACGTACCGGGAGCGGGACTTCCGGGTCATCCGCCGGCTGGCGGGCGACCTGTTGCCGGAGGCGGCCGACTACGACCGGGGGAGCTATCGCGCCTGCAACCGCCCCATGACCCCCGACGGACCGCCCATCCTCGGCCCCGCCCGCTACGAGAACCTCTTCGTCAACAGCGGCCACGGCCACATGGGCTTCACCATGGCCTGCGGCTCGAGCCGGATCGTCGCCGACCTCATCGACGGGCGACGGCCGGAGATCCCCATCGA
>JAJPKS010000234.1 GCA_021323605.1 Bacillota bacterium
CCGGCCCTGGAGTGCTGGAGCGCCCTCGCCTACTGCCTGGGGGCGACCACCCGCCTGCTGGGCGTGAGCCTGGTCCTGGCCAATCCCGTCCGCCACCCGGCCCTGGTGGCCAGGATGGCCTGGGACCTGAACGCCCTCAGCGGCGGTAGGGTGGTGCTCGGGCTGGGGGCGGGCGGCGAGGTGGCGGACCTGCGCGCCCTGGGGCTGACCGGGGTGGAGTCCATGGCGGCCCGCCTGGACCGCCTGGAGGAGGCGCTCCTCCTCGTCCGTCGTCTCTTCACCGGGGAAGTGGTCACGCACCGCGGTCGGCACTACGAGGTTCGCGACCTCGGCGCCGCCGCCCCGGACCCGCCGCCGCCGCTGCTGGTCGGCGGCCACGGTCCCCGGCTGCTGCGCCTGGCCGCCGCCCGGGCCGACGTGGTCAACGTCGGCTTCGACCTGGGGCCGGAGGACTGGCGGCGGCTCCGGACACGCCTGGAGGCGATGCGGGCGGCCGGCCCCCGGGCAGGGAGCCGGCTGATCCTCTCCCACAACGCCAGTCTCGGGGTCGAGGGCGACCGGCTGACCCTGGGCGGGGTGGCCTGGCGGGAACGGCTGGAGGAGCTGATCGAGGCCGGCGTGAGCTGGTTCTTCCTCGTCTTCGCCGACCTGCCCGGCCTGGGCCTGATGCGGCGTTTCGCCGCCGAGGCGCTGGCCGAGGCCCGATCGGCCAGGTGGTGAACGCGCCTGCCAGCGGCCGGCCCGCGACACCGACCACGGGGACGTCACCGGGCAGGCCGCCGCAGCCGCCCGGCTGCGAGCCCTCGACGAAGCCGAGGTGTTCGTGACCGAGGAGGAGGCCCGGCTGAACCCCGGCCCGGTCCCGCCTGGAACACAGAGGTCGTCCTGGAGCACTGATCCGCCATCGACGAGGGGGCCCTTGCTCTCAGTCAGGGTTGCGCGGCGGTGATCTGGTGGTCCAGCCGGCGCCGTGGCTGGCCTCATGCCCACCGGCACGACCGGCTCGGCCGCCGGCGGGAGATGGAGGCGGCACGGCGGCTGACTTGCGTCATCCTGGCGCTCCAGGGGCGGATCCTCGATCTCGTCCTCGCCGCCAGGAGGAGAAGGCCGGTGCCGTCTCCCGGCGGTTCGGGGACCGGCCGGGGCCGGTGGCCGCGCGCGCTCGCGCGCGTAGGGCCGCCGATCCTCCAGAAGTTCTGGAGGACCAGCTCGTGGTGTCCTTTCTCAGGCGGCCGGGCGAGCGGCTCCGCTCACCACCCTCCGGAGGGTCTTGAGGGGGATGAACAGCTGGTGGGGTTGCAACGGCGAGGGAAGGAAACCGAAGTGTTCGTAGAACCGGCACGCCTCGTCGTCCTTGGCGTGGACGACCATCGCCACCACGCCGATCTGGTCGGCTGCCAGCAACGTACGGGTCATGGCGTCTTTCAGGAGCGCCTTCCCCAGCTTGCGACCCTGATATCGCCGGTCGACGGCCAGCCGCGCGAGAAGGACGAGCGGCACCTGGTGCTGGGGGCTGAGGTCGCGCGCCACTCGCTTGGGAACTTCGTGCCTCCCGGCCGAGCCCGCGGCCAGCGCGTAGAAGCCGACCACGCGCCTGGTGTTCTCCTGGGAGATGACGAAGGTCTTGGCACTCCCTACCCTGCGACTGTGAAGCGCCCACGTTCTCAGCCAGTGGTCGAGCGAGTGGTTGCCGGAATCGAACCCCTGGAGTTCGTGGTCGGCCTCCAGCGGCTCGACGGCGGAGAAGCCGGGCAGCACTAGAGGTCTGGATCCCGGAACAACTCGACCAGCGCCGGGCTAGGGGGCGGCGGATCCTCCAGGAGCCGCATGAACTCGTCCCATGCCTCGGGGCTGGCCACGAAGTGCCGTTGCTCGACGAGTATCTCCTGCGCGCGCTCCGTGGCGGTCCCCAGCACGAAGTCGCTGAGGGTCTTTCCTTGGACCTCGGCCGCCAGGCGCAGCAACTCCAGCTGTCGCTGGCTGGCACGTAGGTTCAGCCGGGCCCGCTTCGCCGGCCTACGCGCGACCTCCTCCATGACTCGCTCTCTACCTCCTCCTGACCGCTCCGGGGTCGCCGAGTGCACCGCCAGCGTAACGCCAATGTACGTACATGGCAATCACGAGCGCCCGGCCGCCCGAGCGACCGGGCCCTGGGGGAGCGGAGGGCACCTGTGCCCTGTCTTCGCCGGTGCCGCCTTCGGCTCCTCGGCGACCGCCCGCAGGTCCTGAACCGCCGTTGACCGGGGGGCCAAGCCCGTTCTGGAGCTGGCGCGCATCGATCGGCTGGTCGCCTGCTGGGCATGAGCCTGGTCCTGGCCAACCCCGTCCGCCGCCCGCCCCCGGTGGCCAGGATGGCCTGGGACCTGAACGCCCTCAGCGGCGGTAGGGTGGTGCTCGGGCTGGGGGCGGGCGGGGAGGTGGCCGACCTGCCCGGCCTGGGCCCGATGCGGCGTTTCGCCGCCGAGGCGCTGGCCGAGGCCCGATCGGCGGGGGCGTGAGGGCGCCCGCCCTTGCCCCGGCGGTGGAGCACGCTCGGGGAGAATGGGGACGTGAGCCGCCGCGCCTGGGCGCTGTTCGTGGCCATGTCCCTGATCTGGGGCGTCCCCTACCTCTTGATCAAGGTCGCGGTCGCGGAGCTGTCGCCCCTGGAGGTGGTCTTCGCCCGGGTCGTCATCGCCGCCCTGGTGCTCCTGCCGGTGGCGCTGGCTCGCCGTGCCCTGGCCGGCCTGCGCCCCCGGCTGGGCTGGCTGGTGGGTCTCGCCCTGCTGGAGGTGGCCCTGCCCTTCCCCCTGATCGCCGCCGCCGAGCAGCGCATCCCCTCCTCGCTGACCGGCATCTTGATCTCGGTCGAGCCGCTCTTCATCGCCCTCCTCGCCCTGCGTTTCGACGCCGGGGAGCGGGTCTCCGGGGGCCGGCTGGTCGGCCTGCTGATCGGCCTGGCGGGCGTGGTCACGCTGCTCGGCCTCGACCTGGCCGGCTCGGCCTCGGAGCTGGTGGGTGCGGGCATGGTGCTGCTGGCCACGCTCTGCTACGCGGGCGGCGCCATGGTGGTGCAGCGGGGGCTGCGGGACGTGGACCCGCTGGGCGTGTCCACGGCCGCGCTCCTCATCAGCGCCCTCCTGCTCGCCCCCCTGGCCTGGTGGTCGCTGCCGGCGACCCCGCCCCGAGCCGTGGTGCTGGCGGCGCTGGTGGCCCTGGGCGCGGTCTGTACCGCGGTCGCGTTCATCCTCTTCTTCGCCCTGATCGCGGCCGCCGGCCCCGGACGGGCGAGCGTGATCACCTACGTCAACCCGGCGGTGGCGGTGGCCCTGGGCATCGTCGTCCTGGGCGAGCCGCTCACCGTCGCCACCGTGGCCGGCTTCCTGCTCATCATCGTCGGCTGCTGGCTCTCCACCGGAAGCGTCCCGCCGGGGGCCCGCCTGACGGCGGCGCGCCGGCTTCTCGCCGCGGTGCGGAGGGCCGTGCCGGGCTCGCCGGTGAGGGAGCCGGAGCCAGGCCCGGATGGCGGGGCGCGGGGGAGGGGGGAGCGACCGGCGGGCGCCGGCCCCGGGGACGAGGCGGAGGCGGCGGGCGCGGCGTCTCCCGGCGGCTGACGGCCGCCCGTCGTCGATCCGGGGAGCATCGGGAGGTGAAGGAGGTGGCGAGGTGTCCGAGGCGGACGGCTACGAGGTGATGGCGATCCGGTACGCGACCAGGGTGACCTCGCGCCGGGAGGCGTTCTACCGGTACGAGTCCTACGGCCAGCC
>JAJPKS010000227.1 GCA_021323605.1 Bacillota bacterium
CGAGGGCGGTGGAGTTCTGCGAGCTGCCCAAGACCTCGACCGGGAAGGTCCAGAAGTACGTGCTGCGCGAGCGAGAGTGGGCGGGTCAGGAGCGGAGGATCCACTGAGCGGTGTGGGGCCGGGCCGCGATCCCGGCCGGCATCGGTCCCGGGTCCTCGCCCGTTCCGGTCCGGTCAGGGGCGACGGCCCTGGACCTCGAAGCTGTGGCTCTCCCCGGGTGCCAGCTCTCTGACCTCATCCCCCACCGCGACCTTCACCGGCCGCTCGAAGGCCCCTTCCCGGGCGGTGACGCGAAGTCTCCCGCCGGCGAGGGCGACCTCCAGCCGGCCGCCGCGGAAGCGGAGGGGCATGGTGAGGCCCTCCAGCCGGGCCGTGCGGGCGGGCCGGAAGGTGAGCACGCCGTCCCGGACCTGCTCGCCCAGGTAGCTGCGCTGGACCAGGCCCAGGGTGCCCGCCATCACGCCGAGGTGGATGCCCTCGGCGGTGGTGCCGCCCTGGACGTCGCCGACGTCGCTCTCCAGCGCGACCGCGAAGCGTTCCCACGAGGCCTCCGGATCGAGGCTGGCCAGCACCCCGGCGTGGGCGACGAAGCTGAGGGTGGAGCCGTGCGAGGTCCGCCGATCGTAGTAGGCGAGGTTCTTTCGCATCGTGTCCGGCCGGTAGCGGTAGCCCAGGCGCTCGAAGATGCGGCGCAGCTCGTCCTCCCGGAAGAGGAAGAACAGGAGGACGACGTCGGCCTGCTTGCTGACCTTGTAGCGGTTGGGGTCGTCGCCGGCGGCGCGGAGGATCCGGTCGAGGCGCTGGATGTTCCCGTACCGCGCCCGGTAGGCGTCCCAGTCCAGCTCCTCCAGGTCCTCGTAGCCCTCGAACTGGCTGATGATGCCGTCGTCGTGGAAGGGCACGAACATGCGTCGACTCATGTCGCGCCACCGCTCCACCTCCTCGTCCGAGAGTTCCAGCCGTCTCCTCAGCCGCTCTCGGGCCTCTCCGGGGAGCAGCGAGGGCAGGCGCGCGGCGACGTCCGCGATCCAGGCCACCATCACGTTGGTGTACGCGTTGTTGCGCAGCCCCGGCCGGGAGGCGCCCGGGTACTTCTCGTGGAACTCGTCGGGGCCCATGACGCCGTGGATCTCGTAGCGACCCCGCTCCGGGTTGAAGTGAGCGATGCTGGCCCAGAAGCGGGCGATCTCCAGCATCATCTCGGCCCCGTGCTCGATGAGGAACTCCTGGTCGCCGGTGGCCTGGTAGTAGTGCCAGACGTCGTAGAAGATGGCGGCGTTCACGTGGCGCTGGTTGTGGCTCAGGTCGGGGTCCCAGCAGCCCGACATCGGGTTGAGGTGGACCACCTGGGTCTCCTCCCTGCCGTCGCTGCCGCTCTGCCAGGGGTACATCGCCCCCCGGTACCCGGCCTCCCGGGCCAGGGCGCGCGCCTCGCCGATCCGCCGGTACCGGTACATCAGCAGCTCGCGGCTGACCCGCGGCAGCCGGAAGTTGAGGAAGGGGAAAACGTAGAGCTCGTCCCAGAAGACGTGACCGCGGTAGGCCTCGCCGTTGAGGCCACGGGCGGGGACGCCGGCGTCGAGCCCCGCGGTGTGCGGCGAGCAGGTCTGTAGCACGTGGGCGGCGTGCAGGCGGAGCAGGAGCTGGGCCCGCTCCTCCTCGGGGAGGCGGAGGTCGCAGTCGGCCCACAGCTCCTCCCAGGCACGGACGTGGCGCTGGCGCGACTCCGCGTAGGAGTCGAAGCGTCGGGCCGCCGTCTCGGCCGCCGTCCGCGGCTCGTTGATGGCCCGGTCCCGCGAGGTGTAGAAAGCGACCAGCTTCTCCACCCGGACGGGCAGGCCCCGCTCCAGCTCGAAGGTCAGGGTCTGGTGGATGTAGTCCTCCATGTGGTAGAGGCCGCGTCCGACCTCCAGCTCGCCGCGGCTGGAGTGGACGCGGGTGCGGGCCGCCTCGGCGACGTAGATGCGGGATTGGCGCGTCTGCGCGATCAGCGAGATGACGTCGGGCTCGGGGCACCGACTCGCCACCGGATGGAGGTGGCGGCCCTCCAGCTCCCGGTAGCGTTCGACGCCCTGGTTGGTGACCCTGGCGTCGAGGGCGGTGATCACCGTCGCCTCGCCCGACCAGTTCTCGGCCGTGATCGTCCACTCCATGGCGCCGAGGTGCGGGTCGGCCATGCTGACGAACCGCTGGCTCGACAGCGTCGTCTCCCGGCCGGCGGCGTCGCAGAAGCGCACGACGCGCCGGACGGTCGCGCTCCGGATGTCCAGCTCGTGCCGGTAGGCGAGCACCCGAACCCCGTCCAGCCGGAAGGGCTCGCCGTGCTCGATCTGGAGCTTGAGGACGAGCCAGTTGGGCAGGTTCACCAGGTCCTCGTTGAGGACCGGCCGGCCGCCCAGGATGGTCGTCTCCCGGTTGTAGCAACCGTGGGCGTAGGTGGCGGGGTAGTGGACGCGATCGACGTCCGCCCACTCCGCCGCCCCACGGGTGCAGAAGTTGCCGTTGCCGGTGGAGGTGAGGGCCTCGCGCAGTCGCTCCTGGGCCGGCTCGAAGGCCTCGTAGACGAGCGTCCAGCCCTCCATCACCGTGCCCCGGCGTTCCTTGGGCTCACGACCCCGTCGTCGCCGATCCGGTCGGCCAGCCAGCCGAGGAACCGCTGCACCTCGTCGACGCCGGCCAGCAGGTAGTCGGCACAGGTCGTCCGGCCCGCGGTCTCGGGGTCGTCGACGCGGCCGACGAACAGGCCGATGCCCCGGTGTGCGAGCGCCCGGAACGCGTCCTCGTCGGTGAGGTCGTCGCCGAGGTAGAGGGGAACCACGTCGTCGCGATCCAGCCCGAGCGCCTGCAGGAGGTGGAGCACGGCCTTGCCCTTGTCCCAGTCGATCCGGGGCTGGAGCTCGTACACCAGCTTGCCCGGCGTGACCTTCAGCTCCTGCGGGTGCTCGGCGAGCACCGCCTCCACGGTCGCCCGCACCCGCGGCCGCTCCTCCTCGGCGACCAGCCGGTAGTGGACCGCGACCGAGACGCTCTTCGGTTCCACCAGGGCCCCGCCGATCGGGGCCAGCTCCTCGGCCAACCGTGCCCGCACCCGGTCCAGCAGGCCCCGGAACTCCGTGCCCTCCTGGCGCCGGAGCGCGCCGCCGGAAGGGCTCCAGACGTCGAAGCCGTGGTCACCGGCGACGACGAGGTCGTCCAGCCCCATCAGCTCCTGCACCACCCGGCGGTCGCGTCCGCTGACCACGCACACCGGGCACCGGGTGGCGAGGCCGCGCACGGCCTCGCGCATACCGGGCGAGATGCGCGCCTCCTCCGGCCGGTCCACGATCGGGGTCAGGGTGCCGTCGTAGTCGCAGAACAGCGCCGGCCGCCGCCCTTCCAGGCGGCGGCTCAGCTCCTCGCCGCTCGCGAGCGCGCTGGGCAGCTCGGTGATCCGCCTGGCTTGCGTCCCCATCAGACCATGGAGGCCCGTTCCAGGCGGCCGCGGTCGAGGGCGTCGACGGCCACCTCGTCCAGCGCCGTGACGACCAGGTCGGCGCCGGCCTCCTCCAGGGCCGACTGATCGTGCATCCGCGCCACGCCCAGCGCCGCCATCTCGCCCGCCTTCGCCGCCTGCACGCCCGAGGTGGCGTCCTCGACCACGAAGCAGCTCTGCGGCGGCAGCCCCAGCTCGTCGGCGGCGACGAGGAAGATCATGGGGTCCGGCTTGCCCCGGGGGAGGTCGCGCCCCGAGATGTCCACGTCGAGGACCTCCTTCAGGGTGAGCCCCTCCCGGATGAAGTCGTAGGGCAGGCCCCGCTCGGCGGCGAACACGTCGAGCCGGATCCTGGACAGGAACAGTCCGGCGTTCTTGGACGAGGAGGCCGCCGCGATCGGAATGCCCCGGCCTTTGACCGCGAGCACGAAGCGCAGGGCGTCGGGGAAGGCGTGGAACTCGCCGGCCTCGATCAGCTCGATCAGCCGGCGCTGCTTGCGCTCGCCGTACTCCTCCGCCCGTCGTGCCGGGTCCGGCACCTGGAAGTACTCGAGGACGGCGCGGGCGCCGTCGCGGCGCGGCTTGCCGGCCATGACCGCCTGGTAGACGTCGGCGGTGAAGCGCTCGGGGCGGTAGCCGGTCTGCCCGCGGATGTCGCTCCACTCGTGCTCCATCAGGTCCCGCAGCGCCTCGCGCCAGGCACGCTGGTGGGGTGAGTCGACCAGCACCCCGTCCACGTCGAAGATCGCTCCACGAAAGCCCATGGTGCCCTGCTTTTTCACTTCGCTCGATGGATGCGACGGCCGGCCCCCACGGGGGCGGAGTCGAGGGCCCTGGTGAGCAGGCGCAGCCCCTCGCCGGCGGCGCCGAGCAGCGTCACCTCGCCCCTGACCACGAAGACCGGGATCTGCTCGAGCACCGCCCGGTCGGTCCCTGGACTGGCGGTCGCCATCGGTGCTCCTCTAGGACCCGAGCGCCTCGACCGGAGGCCGATCCCTCATGCTCTCGGTCATCGTCTCCAGCTCCCGACCCCGCGTCTCGTGCACGAACCAGGCCACGAAGAGGAACGACAACACGGCCATCAGAGCGTACAGGCCGTAGGCTTGGCCGAGGCCGGCGTTCTTCAGCGAGGGGAACGAGGTGGAGACGGCCCAGTTGGCCAGCCACTGGGCGGCGGCGGCCACCGCCAGCCCCGCCGCCCGGATGCGGTTGGGGAACATCTCCCCGAGCAGCACCCACACCACGGGGCCCCAGGACAGGCCGAAGAAGACCACGTAGAGGTTCGCCGCCAGCAACGCCGCCAGCCCGGGGAGGCCATGGAGCACGGGCTGCCCAGCCGCGTCCAGGGGCGCCGTCCCGAACAGGAACGCCATCGCCCCCAGGGTCGCGATCATGCCCCCCGAGCCCACCAGGAGGAGCGGCTTGCGCCCGATCCGGTCCACGGTGGCGATGGCGATGAACGTGGTCAGGACGTTGGTCACGCTGGTGATGACGGTGATCAGCAGGGACTGGCGCTCGGTGAACCCGACCGCCTGCCAGAGCACGCTGGAGTAGTAGAAGATCACGTTGATCCCGACGAACTGCTGGAAGACGGACAACCCGATCCCGATCCAGACCACGGGGAGCAGGCCGACGCGCCCGCGCAGGTCGGCCAGGCGAGGCCGGCGCTCGCTCGAGAGCGTCTTTTCGATCTCGGCGATCTTGGCGGCGACGTTGGCCCTGCCCACGACGTCGACCAGGACCTGCCGGGCTTCCTCCAGGCGCCGAACGGCGACCAGGTAGCGCGGCGACTCGGGGAGGCGCAGCGTCCCGCCCAGGTAGATCAGCGAAGGCACGGCCTCGGAGATGAACATCCAGCGCCAGGCCGGCAGGCCCAGCAGCCACGGTCGGCTCCCGCCGCCGGCCGCGAACGCGACCCCGAAGTCGACCAGCAGGGCCACGAAGATGCCGATCACGATGGCGAGCTGCTGGAGTGAGCCGAGGCGACCGCGCAGCCGCGCCGGCGCGACCTCGGCGATGTAGGCGGGGGCGAGGACGGAGGCCGCACCCACCGCCACCCCGCCGATGAACCGCCAGGCGCTGAAGTCCACCAGGGTGAGGGCGAGCCCGACGCCGAAGGACTGGACCAGGAACAGGATGGCCGCGATCCACATCGTCCTGACCCTGCCGATCCGGTCGGCGAGGCGGCCGGCCACGACGGCGCCGACCGCCGAGCCGATCAGGGCCGAGGAGACCGCCAGCCCGAGCTGGAGCGCCCTCGCCTGGAAGTGCCCCTGCACGGGGGAGACGGCACCGTTGATGACCGCGGTGTCGAAACCGAACAGGAAGCCCCCGATGGCGGCGGTGGCGGCGATCAGGCTGATGCGACCGGTGGAGCCGGCAGCCGGCCGAGCCGGCAGAGGTGTGGCCGTTTCCGTGGTCGCCATGCAGGCTCAGGCTTACGCGGCGTCGGGAAGGTCCGTCAAATCGCGTAGGGCGCCCCCGGGGCGCGATGCCGGCCCGGTCAGTCGAGGGCGGGCCGGCGACGCGCCGCCCGCCGGCGGGCGGCCCGTCTGACCAGCAGCCCGCTGGCCGCGCCCACCATCGCCATCACCACGTCGTTGAAGGCGCGAAAGAGCAGGCTGGCGGCGGCCCCGGTGGAGGTGGGGACGCCGTGGGTGGCGAGCAGGCCGGTGACGATCACCTCCTGCGACCCGATCCCGCCCGGCAGGAAGCTCAGACCCGACAGGATGTGGGCCAGTCCGTAGGTGAAGGTGGCCTCGGTGATGGACACCGAGGTGACGCCCACCGCGCGCAGGGCGAGGTAGAAGAGCAGGAAGAGGAGCCCCACGGCCAGGGCGTTGAAAGCGAGGACGCCGGCCAGGTTCCAGGGTTTCATCATCTCCAGGAAGGCGGGGCGAAGCGATCTCAGCCGGGACTCGAAACGACGGAAGGGGCGAACCCGGGTGACCACCCCGACCGCCCACTCGTAGGCGCGCTTCCAGACGATGACGGCGAAGATCCCGGCGTGGGCGGCGGTCATCAGCACGACCAGGAGGGCGAGGTCGGGGTGGACGGCGACGCGAGGGAGGACGCCGAGGCCGATCAGTCCCAGGTAGACCAGCTCCTGGAACGCGATCGTGCCCGCGATGGTGCCCTCGTCGCGTCCGCTGGCGCCGGTGCGCTTCACCAGCGCCACCCGGGCGAGGTCGCCGGTGGGCATGAAGATCAGGGTCTGGCCGGCGAACATCACGTACACGCTGCGGAAGGGGCTGATCCGGACGCCCACCCCGCGAAGGGCCACCCACCAGCCCAGCCCGCGGAAGCCGTAGACCGCCAGGAGGACCGGGAGCATCGCGGCCAGAACTCGGGGCCGCACCCGGCCCAGGACCCCGGCCAGGCGCAGGGGGTCGACGGCCGCGATCAACCCGATCAGCGAAAGGATGGCGATCGACTCCAGCCAGTGCCGGCGCAGGAAGGCCAGGCCGCGGTCCAGCCGGCGATGGCGGCGGAGCCATGCCTGCAGCCGGCGCCGACCGGGGATCACCGCCCGGGCCCGCGACCGGCCGGCGTCACCGGTTTGGGACGGGGTGCGGTCGCGATGAGCGAGCGGACACGGGGGCGATCCTACGATATTGATATCCGAGAATGTGATATTGAAAATGGAAGATCGAGCCGGCGGGAGGCACGTTGGCAACGCCGGTCGCATCCGACCTGACGCTTCCGCCAGCCTCAGGCGAGGGTCTTCAGCTCGCGGTTCAGGGAGGCGATGGCCTCGTCCAGGATGGCGCGGACGTCCTCCGTCGAGCGGCCGTCGAGCCACATCGTGATGGCGACGTCGAAGGGGACCAGGGCGATGGCCGCGAGCAGCCGGGGGCGCATGTCCCGCCGGTGGTCGAGGCCCAACCGGACGGCGATCGCCTCGGCCACCAGCTCGCGCAGGCGCTGGCGCCGCTCCAGCTCCTGGGCGCGCAGGGAGGGGGAGCGCTGCAGCAGCCGGACCAGCGCCAGCGTGCGGTCGGCGGCGGCGCTGTAGGCGGCGACCCGAGGGCGGAGAGCGGTGTGGACCGCCTGGAGCGGGGGCTCGTCCGGCGGCCGGGCCACGATCGCGTCGCGGAGCAGCCTGCCCATCCGGTCCAGGAAGCCGAGCACGACCTCTTCCTTGGAGGGGAAGTAGCGGAAGAAGGTCCGCCGCGACACGCCGGCGGCGGCGGCGATCTCGTCGACGGTCACGGCCTCGAACTCCCGGTCGGTCAACAGCTGGAGGGCGACCTCGGACAGGTGGTCCCGCACCGCCTGCCGCTTGCGCTCGGCGAGCCCGAACGCCCCGCTCCGGGTCTCGGCCCCTGACGCCATGTGCAGAGCATAGACGGACGGTTGCGCCGGTCTCGACACTGGGTGTTGACACTGGCACTGGATGCCGTCATAGTTGCTCATGAACCGGGAGGGCAGGGGCCGTGGGCCGGGACGCTGGGAGACTGGAGGGAGCGCCGGTGGTCGGATGGCTGGGCGCCGGGGGCGGTGTGGCCCCGGAGCGCGCACCGGACCGGGAGCGGGCGCGTCCCACCGGTGCCCGGGCGCTGGGGTCCTCTGGCCCCGGCCAGATCTTCGGGGTGCCAGGGGGCGGCCTGGCCGGCGTGACCGAGGCCATCCTCCGTGTCCCCGACCTGCGCCTGGCCTTCGCCTTCGGGGACGTTCCCGCCCCGGCTGCCCCTCGGTGCATGGCCCTGCCCGCGTCTGCATGAGCCCGGCGACGAGGGTGAACGACCGCGCCGAGGAGATCCTGCGCGCGGTGCGGGATCTGGCCCCCGTCATCGCCGCCCGGGCGTCGGAGATCGAGGCCCGGCGCTCCCTTCCCACCGACCTGGTCGAGGAGTTGAAGGCGATCGGACTCTTCCGCATGCTCGTGCCCCGGAGCCATGGCGGGGACGAGGTCGGGCTCCTGGCCAGCATGGAGATCCTGGAGACGCTGGCGGCCGCCGACGGGTCCACCGGCTGGACGACGATGATCGGCGCCGAGTCGCCCCAGCTCCTGGCCATGCTTCCCCGGGAGACCTACGACGCCGTCTACGCCCAGGGCCCCGACGTGACCGTGGGCGGGTCGTTCACGCCCGCGGGGGAGGCACGGGTCGAGGGCGACGGTTACCGGGTGAGCGGCCGCTGGCCCTTCGCGAGCGGCTGCGAGCGCTGGGACTGGCTGTTCGCCAACTGCACGGTCGTGGAGGAGGGTCGGCCGCGCCCGGGGATGGGTGGCGAGCCGCTGACGCGAGCGGTCCTGTTCCGGCGCCACGAAGCCCGGATCGAAGACACCTGGAAGGTGCTGGGCCTGCGGGGGACGGGCAGCCACCACATCGTGGTCGAGGACCTCTTCATCCCCGAGGAACGGACCTTCGACATCTTCAACGGCCGTCCCTGCGTGGCCGGCGTGGCCCGGTATCCGATCCTCGACTTCTGCTTCCACATCACCAGCCTGGCCCTGGGGGTGGCCCAGGCGGCGCTGGACGAGGTGGTCGGCTCGGCCCGGTCGCGGCAGCGCACCTCGATGCGCACCACCCTGGCCCGGGTCCCGCTCGTGCAGTATCGCCTGGGACGGGCGGAGACCGCGCTCCGGGCCGCTCGTGCCTACCTCCGCGCCGAGGCCGAGCGCGTGACCGCGGCCGCTAAGGGCGAGGGCTTCGACTTCGTCGCCGCGATGGCCAGGGTCTACGCCAACGACGCCTGGGTGGCCCAGGTCTGCGCCCGGGTGGTGGACACCTGCTATACGGTCGACGGGACGGCCAGCATCTACGACACCTCCGCGCTCCAGCGACGCCTGCGCGACATCCACACCATCACCCAGCACTCGTCGCTGAACGAGAGCGCGATCACCAGGGTCGGTGCCGCCCTGCTGGGAGAGGAGATCGACCGGTGGTTCTAGAGACGGCGTCGGTGCGGGCCGAGCCCGTGGGCAGCCTGCTCCGGCCCTCCGAGCTGCTCCAGGCCCGGGCCGCGCACCGGGAGGGCCGGATTCCGCTGGAGCGACTGCGCGAGGCGGAGGACCGGGCCATTCTCGAAGCGCTGCGACTCCAGCACGAGCTCGGCCTCGGCGTCCTCACCGACGGTGAGTTCCGCCGGGAGAGTTGGCTGTCGCCCTTCTGGGACTCCCTGGACGGCCTCTCGCTGGCGGGCCGACCGACGGTGTGGATCGAGTGGCACGGCATTCCCGAGGGCGGCCCCTCCCAGGACGAGCTCCAGCTCGCACCGGTGGTGGTCGGCGACCGGCTCCGCCGGCGAGTGCCCCTGCTGCGGATCGAGGCCGCCTTCCTGCTCGAGCACGCGCCGGTGCGTTTCAAGGTGACCATGCCCAGCCCGACCATGACCGCCACCCTCTATCTGCCCGGCCTCACCGATCGCGTCTACGCCACGCCGGCCGACATGGTCCGGGAGGTGGCGGCGCTCCAGGTGGAGGACGTTGAGGAGCTGGCCGACCTCGGCGTGGACTGGATCCAGGTCGACTCCCTCCGCTACCTGTCGCTCCTGGACGAGCGGCTGCGGCAGCGCATCCACGGTCCGGGAGCGGACACCGGCCGCCTGCTGGAGGAGACGATCGCCCTCGACAACCTGGTCATCGGCGCGGCCCGGCGTCGCGGCCTCACCGTGGGCCTCCACCTCTGCCGCGGCAACAACCGCAGCGCGTGGATGGCGAGCGGCGGCTACGAGCCGATCGCGGAGCGGCTCTTCTCCGAGATCCTGGCCGACCGGCTGCTGCTCGAGTACGACAGCGAGCGGGCCGGGAGCCTGGAGCCACTCCGCTTCGTGGCCCCCGGGAAGACGGTGGTGCTGGGGCTCGTCTCCACCAAGACCCCGGTGCTGGAGTCGCCGGACGACCTGTGCCGCCGCATCGACGAGGCGTCGAGGTACGTGCCCGTCGAGAACCTGGCCATCGGTCCGCAATGCGGGTTCGCCTCGACGCTGCTCGGCAACCTGATCACGGCCGACGACCAGCGGCGCAAGCTGGAGCTGGTGGTCGACACCGCGCGCCGGGTGTGGGGGTAGGGCGAGGTCGAGAAGGACGCGATGCCACGGGATGGAGACGCGAGGCTCCCGGTCGAGGACCGGCTGGACATCCAGGAGCTGTTCGCCCGGCACGCCTGGAGCCTGGACACGGGCGACCTGGCGGGGGCCCTCGCCTGCTTCGTCGAAGACGGGGCCCTGGAGCACCAGCCCCAGGGCCGGTTCGTCGGCCACGAACGGATCCGCCGGCTCCTGGAGGACCTCTGGTACTCCCGGCCAGGCCGGTTCGTGGGGCGGCGGCACCTCGCCAACCCTTCCCGAGCGCCGTTGAGGGCCGGGGTCGAGCCCGGGTTCGGGCCTCCTTCTCGATCCTCCAGCACGACGCCGGCGCCCGCACCAGCTTCGTCTTCGGCCTGGACAGCCGAAACAACGTCTGCGTCAAGCGGGACGGCCGGTGGCGGTTCGAGTCGGTGACGGTGGAGGAGTGGATCGGTGAGGACGTGCCCTGGTGGGAGAGGTCCGGGCCCGCGCTCCACTCCACGGCTGAGCCCGAAGAAGGCATGCGCGGCGAGATCGCCTCGAGGAGCAGGTGACGGTGGGCGAGTTCGGTGTGCCTTCGCTGTTCCGTGGCTCGGAGGTCGAGCGCCGAGCGACCGTTCGGGATCGGGGGACAGAGGGTCGGGTGAAGGGGCGTGACCGCACCGGGCGTCGGGGAGAACGTGGTTCGTTGTCAAATTCCATATGCCGGAATATTGCTATCGTCTATGGCGCATTCAGGAACAACGTGCTACGCTGGCCTCGCCTTCGGGTGAGGTGAAACCGAACGTGCCGGTGGGGCCAGGGCTCGGCTCCACGGCCGCTGGCCGAGGGGCGACCGGCCCATTGGGAGGAGAGGAGAGGAGATGACGAGTGAGAGGGCCGTGATGTCACGGTACGCGTGGATCCTGCTCGGTCTGCTGGTCTGCTTCTGGGGCCTGGTCGGGATCAACCGCCTCGGGATCGGCTACATCCTGCCCATCATCCGCCCCCTGTTCCACATGAGCGCCTTCCAGGCCGGGCTCCTGATCTCCGGAACCTCGCTCACCTGGGCCATCACCAGCTGGCTCTCCGGCTGGCTGTCTGACCGCTTCGGGCGCAAGGCGGTGATGCTGCCAGGGGCGGTCTTCGCCTGTCTCACCACCATGGCCATGGGCGGTGCCTGGAACTGGCTCTCCATGTTCGTCATCCGGGACCTGATCGGGGTCGGCGACGGCGTGGGATGGCCGAGCGGTCAGTCGGCGCTGGCCGAGGAGGTCCCGCCCCAGCGCCGAGCCCTGGTCGCGGGCGTCTTCACCGCCGGGTACCCCTTCTTCGGCAGCGTGATCGGGGCGATCGTGATCACCCGCCTGGCCGTGGCCCTGGGCTGGCGATGGGTGTTCCCCATCCTCGGTTTCGTCTTCCTGATCGTGGTGCTCGCGCTCTGGTTCTACATGCGGGAGCCCAAGCGCGGCAGCGTCCCCGAGCGCCTCGACTGGCGCAACGCCATCAAGATGGTCCGCGACTACCGGGTGGTGCTGCTGATGCTGATCCAGAGCGGGGCCCTGGCCTGGCTCCAGGTCTCCAACCTCTTCAACACCCTCTTCCTGACCGGCGTGCGCCACGTCAGCCTGGTCAACGCCGGCACCATCCTGGCCGTGGCCGGGGCCGTGGGCATCGTCGGTACCTTGCTGCTGCCCTTCCTCTCCGACTACGTCGGCCGCCGTCCGGTGGTCCTGGCCGGCGGCGTCCTCTGCGGGCTGACGCTGGGCCTCTACATCTTCGGGGGCTTCCCCCTGCCGGTGGCGATCGCCCTGCTGGCCCTGAACTCCTTCTTCATCGGGGTGGTGGTGCCGCTGGGCAGCGCGACCATCATCGTCGAGCTGGTCGGCGAGGAGCTTCGGGCCGCCACCATGGGCCTGGTCAACTTC
>JAJPKS010000017.1 GCA_021323605.1 Bacillota bacterium
ACGACGAAGTCGCAGCCGGTGATCAGGCGGGCGTAGTCGGAGCACATCCAGGCCACGCAGTGCCCGATGTCGGTGGGGGTCGAGGGCGCCCCCATGGGGATGTTGCGGCGTACGTCGAAGCTGCCGGTGGGCCGCCACCAGGGCGGCCGCTCCCCGGCCGGGGGAGGGGTCGCACGCCGGCCACCGCCCGCCCGGCGCTCGGCGATCAGCTCCGGGTTGTCGGGCTCGGGCGCGGTGGGGGTGAAGCTGTTGACCCGGATCCCGTAGGGGGCGAGGTCCATGGCCGCGGCCCGGACGAAGTTGGCCAACCCCCCCTTGTGGAAGGCGTAGGCGATGACCCCCGGGGCCCCCTGCCAGGCGTTGGAGGAGAGGATGCAGACGATGCTGCCCCTGATGCCACGCTCGATCATGGCGATGGCCGCGTGCTTGGTGTTGAGGAAGGTGCCGGCCGCGGCCACGTTGACCGCCCGGTTGAAGTCCGCCAGGGTCTCCTCCAGGACGCCCCGGCCCCCGAGCAGGGCCGCGTTGTTGACCAGGATGTCGATCCGGCCCCAGGCGTCCAGGACCTTGCCCAGGTAGGACGTGACCTCGGCCTCGCTGGTGACGTCGCCGGGCGCCGCCATCGCCGTGCCCCCGTTGCGCTCGATCCGGCGCACGCAGGCGTCCGCCACCTCCGGCCGGATGTCGTTGCAGGCCACCCGGGCGCCGTACCTGGCCAGGGCGAGGGCGATGCCGCTGCCGATGTTCGGCCCGGCCCCGGTGACCAGGGCCACCTTCCCCTCCAGCGAGATCTCCATCTGCGTCGCTCCAGCTCCAGGCCCGGGCCGTCCGGGCCTGCGTCATCGACGTTCCATGTCGCGCGTCGAGGAGCGGCGTCTCCGCCCCCCGGGCGCGGGCCGGCCGTGCCCCTCCGCCCCGGCGGGAACCTCCGCCGAGGGCTCGTGCCTCCCCTTCTCTCGCGAACTCGGGCCTCGGCGCCGGACATCTAGCACACTAGTACACCAGAAACAGCGGAACCGTAGCGCGGGCCGGGAGCGATGTCAAGGCGCCGACCGCCCCCGGACACCGTCGGGGTCCGGCCCGGGGTGGCCCGCGAGTCTCCGGGCCGGGACGTGGCCGGAGCGGGCCTATGATGCGTAGGGGTTCGGATCATGGGCAGATCGGCCACCCCACCGACCCGGCCGGAGTCCCGCCGCTCGGAACTCGATCGCCTCGGCGCCCTGATCGAGCTGAGCCGGTCGCTCACGGCCGAGCTCGACCTGGAGGAGATCATCCACCGCATCCTGGACAGTGCCATCCGCATCATCCCCGCGGCCGAGGCGGGCATCCTCTTCCTCTACGACCCCGATCGCCGGGCCCTGGTCGTCAACCACGCCATCGGCTTCGGGCCCAGCGTCTACGACCTGGTGGTCAAACCCGGAGAGGGGCTCTCCGGCCGGGCCTTCATGACCCGCCAGGCCGAGTTCTATCCCCAGCGCTCGGACGTGGTGCTGGCCATGCAGGGGGCGCAGAGCTCCAACCTCGAGGCCTTCACCGAGGCCAGCGGCGGCACCGACTACCCCCAGAGCGCGATCGCGGCGCCGCTCATCTACAAGGGCGACGCGCTGGGGGCCATGGTGGTCGAGAACCTCTACCGGGCCGAGGTCTTCGAACCCTTCGACGTGCGCCTCCTGGACGGCCTGGCCCAGGCGGCCGCCATCGCCATCGTCAACGCCCGCCTCTACACCGCGGAGCGCGCCTCCCGCCTCAAGCTGGAGGCGCTCAACGAGGAGATCCGGTTCCAGCGCGACCAGCTCGAGCGTCGGCTGCAGGTCCAGGACTCGCTGGCCGAGGTGGTGCGCGACGACCTCCCCCTGGGCGCCCTGGCCACCCGCCTGGCCCGGATCACGCAGGCCTCGGTCGTGGTCAGCGACGGCCTCTACCGGGTCCTCGCCTGCGACCGCTCCGTGGCCGCGGAGACGCTGCGGGAGCTGAGCCTCGCTCCCTGGCCCACCCTGCAGGCCGCCCTGCGTCAGGCCGGCCTCACCCGGGCCCGGCAGCAGCTCGAGCTGGAGGACGGGGGCACGGTCCTGGTCTGCCCGGTCTCGGTCGGCTCGGAGTCGCTGGGCTTCATCGTGCTCGACTGCCGCCACCGCCGGCCGGACGCGGTCGACGGCGCGGCCGCGGACTCGGCCGCGCTGGTCGCCGCCGCCCACTTCCTCCGCGAGCGAGCCCTCGAGGAGGGGGAGATCCGGCGCCGAGGAGCGCTGCTGGAGCGGCTGCTGCGCGGTGAGGCGCCGAGCCCCGCCGAGGCCATGCTCCAGCCGCCGCTACGGTTGACGGTGGGCGCGCTCAGGCCCCCGCCGGAGGGACAGCAGGAGCACAACGCCCGCGTGCTCAGGACCTTCCTGGCCCTGACCCAGGAGGCGCTGGCGACCGGCGGGGTGCCGCTCACGGTGACGCTGCGGGAGGGGCGCGTGGTCGCCGTCCAGTCGCTGGCCGGGACCCGGCGCGACGCCGAGCGCGTCCGCCTCCGGCTGGAAGAGGCCGCCGAGCGACTGTCCCGGCTGGCCCCGGGCTGGCAGGCCGTCTACGCCCTGGAGGACGACGTGCCCGAGCTCGCCGACCTCGCCGCGGCGCACGACGAGGCCCGCCTGGCGATCGAGGTTCGCGAACGCCTGGGACGGCGGGAGCCGGTGTTCACGGTGCGGAGCCTGGGAGCGTACCGGCTCATCCTCCGCTCCGCCTCGGGCGCCGAGGTGGTCGAGCTCTGCCGCCGCGTGCTCAGGGCAGCGGTCGAGCACGACCTGCACCGGCGGGGTATGCTGCTCGACACCTTCCGCACCTACCTGGAGGCGGGAGCGGTCAAGGCGACCGCCATCCGGCTGCGCGTCCATCCCCACACGGTCGAGTACCGGCTACGGCGCTTGCAGGAGCTCACCGGTCTGGACCTGCGCCGGCCCGAGGATCGGCTGACGCTGGAGCTGGCGCTGCGTGTGCTGGACCTGGCGACGATTGGCAAGGAACCCAGCAAAACCGGGATGGCCTTGTTCATCGAGCCATAGACGCGTTCCCCCGAGGGTGCCAGCATGGACGCACAGTCCCGGCAGGGAGGTGCAGGATGGCTGTCGATGCTCAGGGGGCCGGCGAGGCCGCTCTCACCGTCGAGGAGCGGCTCGCCCGGGGACCCTTCTTTCGGGGTGACACCAGAACGTTGGTGGGCTCGCTGCTGCTGGCCGTGGCCTTCTCGGCCAACATGCAGATCACCGAACGCCTCGACCAGATCTGGACGGGCGGGCTCGGGGTCCCGCTCGGGCACACGTTCGCCGAGGTCTGGTGGCCGACGGCGGCGATCTACTTCGGCGGCACGGGCGCACTCATCGTCGCCAACTTCAACCCCATCATCGCGCTGCTGAGCGCCACCCATCCGCTGGCCTGGTCGTTCTTCTTCCTCAACATGGCCGTGCTCTTCACCGAGGCCTTTCTGTTCCGGGCCTGGTTCCGCCGGCACGGCGAGATCAACTTCTGGACCTTCTGCCTCTTCGTCAGCATCGCCGACCTGGTGTCCAGCCTCCTCCAACTGGTGGGGTTGAACATCATCGTGCTCAAGCTCTCGTTCAACCTCAACCTCCTCTTGTTCTTCTGGCAATGGCTCATGGCGACCGTGATCGGCGGGCCCATGGGCTTCGCCTTCTATCGAGCGGTCCGCCGTTCGGGCGTCTTCGCCCGTTAGAAGGGAGGGGTCACATGGTCAGGGAGTACCTCACCGCCGCCGTCACCGTGGTCGTGATCGGCGCCGTCGGCGTCCTGCTCCTGTACCTGGGCGCGAGCGGGATAATGCCCCGGGGATTCGGGCTCTTCGACCAGAGCAACTGGGGGGTTCGGGCGGTCACCTTCGTGGTGCTGGTGGCAATCGGCGCCGGCCTCTGGATCGCCTACCGCCGGTCCCGGAAGCCGGATGCGTAGCCGCGCCGGCGCGGGCGGTCAGCAGGGTGGCTGAGCTTGGAGATCATCAGGCTGGAAGGCGTCGGCTTTGCCTTCCCCGGGGAGCGGCCGCTCCTGCACGACGTCGACCTGACCGTGCGCGAGGGAGAGGTGGTCGCCCTGGTGGGGCCGACCGGTTGCGGCAAGTCGACGCTCCTCCACATTTGCTCCGGGGTCATCCCGCACTTCATCGGCGGCGAACTCAGCGGCACCGTGCGGGTGCTGGGCCTGGACACGCGCCGGGCCTCCCTGGCCAGGGTGGCGGAGCACCTGGGCGCCGTGACCCAGGACCCTGAGAACCAGCTCTTCAACCTGATCGTGGCCGACGAGGTGGCCTGGGGCATGGAGAACCGCGGCCTGGACAGGGCCCGTATCGAGGAGGGCTTGAGCCGCGCCCTGGAGTTCTTCCGCATCCCGCACCTGCGCAACCGCATCACCTACGACCTCAGCGGAGGCGAGAAGCAGCGGGTGGTGCTGGCCGCCAACCACGCTCCCGAGCCCAGGCTGTTCATCCTCGACGACCCCACCTCGCAGCTCGACCCGATCGGGGCCGAGGAGGTGCTGGCGGGGATCCGCGGCCTGGCCGAGCGGGGCCAGACCATCCTGCTGGTGGAGAACCGGCTGGAGGAGGTCTGGTCCCTGGTGCACCGGGTGATCCTCCTCGACCGGGGGACCATCCAGCTGGACCTCCCCCGGGACGAGCTCGACCGCCACCTGGACCGCTTCGCCGAGGCCAGGGTGCCCCTGCCCCAGACGGTCGAGCTCGGCGCCCGGCTGCGGCGACGGGGCCTCCCGGTGCCACCCCTGCCCCCCGACCCCGACCGGGCCGCCGAGCTCCTGCGGGGCGTGCGGCCGGCCCCGGCGCCGCCTCCGGCTCCGGAGGAGGACCGCCCCACCCGGGTCCGGGTGGAGGGGCTCGGCTACACCTATCCTCCGCCCCGGCGCACCCGGGCCCTGAGGGAGGTCGACCTCGACCTCCCGGCCGGCTCGGTGGTGGCGGTGGTGGGACAGAACGGGAGCGGCAAGACCACCCTGGCCCGCTGCCTGAGCGGCCACCTCCGCCCCGGCTCGGGCCGGGTGCAGGTGGACGGTCGCGACGTCCACCGGATGTCGGTGCGGGAGCGGGCCGCCACCGTGGGCTACGTCTTCCAGAACCCCGACCACCAGATCTTCAAGGACCCGGTGCTGGAGGACGTGCTCTTCGGCCCCCTGAACCTGGGGCTCGGCCGGGCCGAGGCGCTCGAGCGCGCCGAGCGGGTGCTCCGGGCGCTGGACCTCTGGGAGGTGCGCCACCTCCACCCCTTCCGGCTGTCGAAGGGCGGCCGCCAGCGCCTGGCCATCGCCTCGATCGCGGTCATGCAGCCGTCGGTGATGGTGATCGACGAGCCCACCACCGGCCAGGACCTCCAGGAGTCCAGCGCCATCATGACCCTGCTGGTGCAGCTCGCCCGGGAGGCGGGGCAGACGGTGGTGGTCATCACCCACGCCATGCACCTGGTGGCCGCCCACTGCGACCTCATGGCCGTGCTCTGCGAGGGCCAGGTGATCGCCTTCGGCCGGCCCGAGACCGTGTTCCGGGAGGAGGCGCTGCTGCGGCGGACCTTCGTCAAACCCCCGCCGATCACGGCCCTGGGCAACCGGCTGGACATGGAGCCGCGGCCGCTCAGCGTCGACCAGGCGGTCGAGCGACTGGCGCCCTCCCGGCTGGAGGTGGCGGGGAGATGAGGCCGCTCTACCAGTTCAGCGGCCAGGACTCCTTCCTCCACCACCTGGACCCCCGCACCAAGCTGATCTTCGTCGTCAGCTACCTGCTGATCAGCTTCCTCGTGCCCCAGCCCTGGATCCTCTTCTTCCTCCTCATCCTGGCCATCTGGGCCCTGGCCGGCATCTCGCCGGCCGAGTACTACCCGTTCATCCTCCTGATGCTGCCGATCATGGCGGCCATCGCCCTGGTCCACATCTTCTTGATCGAGGGGGCTCCCTACCTCTGGTCCACCCAGCTGGGACCGGTGCAGGTGGGGGCCTCCTGGCCGGGGCTGCGGGTGGGGCTCGACCTCGGCTTCCGACTGGGCACCATGGGCCTGGCCTTCACCCTCTTCGCCATGACCACCGAGCCCTTCCAGTGGGGGATGGCCATGTACCGCTGGAAGCTGCCCTACAAGGTCGCCTTCATGTTCGCCTTCGCGATCCGGCTCTATCCGTTGATCCAGGAGGAGTTCCTGGTCATCCAGCGCGCCCTTCGGGCGCGCGGCTCCGGCGCCCTCAGCTCCTTCAACCCGCTGGTCTTCTTCCCGGGCGTGGTCACCGCCGCGGTGCCGCTCGGGCTGAGCGCCATCCGCCGGAGCCAGGACATCGCCCTGGCCATGGAGCTGCGAGGGCTGAACCTGCCCGAGGAGACGGGCAGGCCTCGGGTGCTCTTCCGGGAGGTGAAGTTGCGCCCGATCGACCTGCTGATCATGGCCGGCTGCCTGGCGGCGCTGGGCGCGCTGCTGGGGCTCCGGCTCTTCACCCACGTGCTCGGATAGAGGTCTCGAGATGCGCATCCTGGTCGTCAACCCCAACACCACCCAGGCCATGACGGACGAGATCGGCCGTGTGGCCGCGGCCGCCGCCGGACCGGGGACCGAGATCGAGACGGTGCAGCCGCCGTACGGGCCGCGGTCCATCGAAGGCAACGCCGACGAGGTGCTCGCCGCCTATCACACGCTGGCGCTGGTGGCGGACACCCGGGACCGCTACGACGCCTACGTGATCGCCTGCTACGGCGACCCCGCCCTGGCCGCCTGCCGGGAGGTCGCCCCGGTGCCGGTGATCGGCATTGCCGAGGCCTCGTTCCACATGGCCAGCCTGGTCGCCCACGCGTGGTCGATCGTGACCGTGCTCCCCCGGGTCAAGCCCCTCCTGGAGGAGGTGGTCCGGCGCAACGGCATGGAGATGCGGTGCGCCTCCATCCGCTGCACGCCCCTGAGCGTCCTCGAGATCGAGGCCGACATGGAACGGACCCGACAGCTCATGGTGGAGGAGGCCAGCCGGGCCATCACCGAGGACGGCGCCGAGGCGATCCTGCTCGGCTGCGCCGGCCTCGGACCGCTGGACAAGTGGATGCAGGCCGAGCTGGGCGTCCCGGTGTTGGACGGAGTGGCGTGCGGCGTGAAGCTGGCCGAGGCCCTCCACCACTACGGCATCACCACCTCCCGGGTGGCGGCCTACAAGCGGCCGGAGCCGAAGGAGCTGGTCGGCTGCCCGGGCGCCCTGACGGCCGTCTACGAGCGGGCGGCCAGCCGATGGTAAGGGCCGGGAAGCGGAGGTCTGGTCGATGAAGCTGGCCGGAGTGGACGTGGGCGGCACCTTCACCGACGTCATCGTCGTCGACACCGCGTCCCGGCAGGTGCGCATCCACAAGGTGCCGAGCACGCCGGACGACCCCTCCCAGGGCCTGGTCGAGGGGCTTGCCGCCACCGGCCCCGACGCCCGAGAGGTGGATTTCCTCGCCCACGGCACGACCATCGCCACCAACTCCCTGCTCCAGCACGACGGCGCCCGGGTGGGGATGATCACGACCCGGGGCTTTCGCGACATCCTCCACATCGCCCGTCACCAGCGCCCGCTGCACTACTCCATCCAGATGGAGGTGCCCTGGCAGGACCGGGCCCTCATCCGCCGCCGATACCGCAAGGTGGTGACCGAGCGCATGGGCCCCAGGGGGGAGGTGATCACACCGCTCGACGAGCAGGAGGTCGCCGCCGCCGCCCGGGAGCTGCGGGAGGCGGGGGTGGAGTCGATCGTGATCGGCTTCATCAACAGCTACCGCAACCCGGAGCACGAGGAGCGAGCCCGCTCCATCGTCGAGGAGGTGGCACCGGAGGCGTTCGTGACCACCTCCGCCAGCCTCTTCCCCCAGTTCCGCGAGTACGAGCGCTTCACCTCCGCCGCCATCAACGGGTTCGTCGGGCTCAAGGTCCGCCGGTACCTGCGGCGGCTGGTGGAGCGGATGCGGGAGACGGGGATGCACGCCGAGCTGCGGCTGATGCGCTCCAACGGCGGTGTGGCCACGGCCGAGTTCGCCGCCCGCTACCCGGCCACGCTCCTGCTCAGCGGGCCGGCGGCGGGGGTCCTGGCCGGCGCCCACGTCGGCCGCGCCTGCGGGCGCCACCACCTCATCACCTTCGACATGGGCGGCACCAGCGCCGACATCGGGATCGTGACCGAGCGAGGCATCGTCGAGGCCACCGCCCGCGACACCTTCGTGGCCGGCTACCCGGTGCTCATCCCCATGATCGACGTTCACAGCGTGGGGGCGGGCGGGGGGAGCGTGGCCTACGTGGACGCCGGTGGCGCCTTCCGGGTGGGCCCGCGCAGCGCCGGGGCCCGGCCGGGGCCGGCGTGCTACGGGCTGGGCGGGAGCGAGCCCACGGTCACCGACGCCAACCTCGTCCTCGGGCGGCTGCGGGCCGACCACTTCCTGGGCGGCGAGATGGCGGTGGAGCCGGCCCTGGCCCACCGGGCGGTGGAGGAGCTGGGCGCCCGCCTCGGCCTCTCGGCGCTGGACGCCGCCGCCGGGATCGTGACCCTGGTCGACCACCACATGGCCAACGCCATCCGCTCCCGGACCATCCAGAAGGGGCACGACCCGCGCCGCTTCACCCTGGTCGCCTTCGGCGGCGCGGGCCCGCTCCACGCGGCCGCGGTGGCGCGCCTGCTGGGGGTGCCGGAGGTGATCGTGCCCGTCTACCCGGGGATCACCTCCGCCATGGGCCTGCTCAGCAGCGACCTCAAGTACGACCTGATCCAGAACGAATTCATGCTCGACACGGAGGCCGACCTGGACCGGCTCAACGCCGACTTCGACCGTCTCGACGCCGAGGCCCGAGCGCAGCTGCGGCGAGACGGGGTGCCCGAGGAGAGCGTGCACCTCCTGCATGCCGCCGACTGCCGCTACGTGGGCCAGGGCTACGAGCTGCGGGTGCCGATGCCGGAGGGACGGCTGAGCGCCGAGGGCATCCACCAGCTCCGAGAGGCGTTCAACCGCCTGCACCGGGAGGAGTACGGGCACGCCTTCCCCGACAACCCCATCGAGCTGGTCAACGTCCGCGTGGTCGCCACCGGCCGGCTGCCCAGGATGCCCGAGGTGCCGGCGCCCACGGGCGGCGGCCTCGCCTCGGCCCTGGTCGACCGGGCCGGCGTCCACTTCGCCCACAACGGCCGGCTGGAGGCCCATCCCACCGCCCTCTACGAGCGGATGCAGCTGCCGGTGGGGACGCGGCTGGAGGGGCCCGCGGTGCTGCTCCAGGCCGACTCCACGGTGGTGGTGCCGCCCGCCGCCACGGCCGAGGTGCTGCCGTCCGGCGACTTGCTGATCCTGGTCTAGGAGGAGCCGGAGATGACCCACGCCGCGCCCATCGTGGACGTGATCGAGTACGAGCGGGGGAGGCCGCCGGCGAGGTCGGTCGATCCCGTCACCGCCCGCGTCATCGCCGGGGCGCTGGACTCCATCGCGCTCGAGGTGGGGCACAAGCTGACCCGGATGTCCTACTCCTCGATCATCCGGGAGTCGGAGGACTTCGGCGTCGCCCTGCTCGACGCGCGCGGCCGGCAGATCTGTGAGTGTGCCCTCTCCACCCCCCTGCAGCTGGGCCCCATACCGGGCTACCTGCGGGGCATCCTCCGGCTCTTCGAGGAGCGCGGCGATCGCTTCGAGGAGGGCGACGTGGTCATCCACAACTCGCCCTACTTCGGCGCCTCCCACGGGCCCGACGTCGGTTTCTGCGTCCCCGTCTTCCACCGTGGCGACCTGGTGGGGTTCAGCTTCACCACCGCCCACCACCTGGACATCGGCTCCATGACCCCGGGCTCCTGCGGGATCGTGGACGCGGTCGACGCCTACGCCGAGGGTCTCCAGTTCAAGGCCATCAAGTGCTACGAGCGGGGCCGGCGGAACGAGGCGGTCTGGCGGCTGCTGCGGGACAACGTCCGCGCCTCCGACATGGTGGTCGGGGACATGGAGGCCCAGGTGGCCGCCTGCCACATCGGAGCCCAGCGCTACCTGGAGCTGCTGGAGCGCTACGGCCGCGACACCGTGGAGGCCGCCACCGAGGAGCTGATGAACTACTCCGAGCGCATGCTCCGCCAGGAGATCGAGCGGCTGCCCGACGGCACCTACTCGGCCGAGGGCCACATCGACGGCTTCGCCGACGACCCCGACCCCTCCCGGCGCGACCAGCCGATCAAGGTCACCGTGACCGTGGCCGGGGACACCCTGACCGTGGACCTGACCGGGACCGCGCCCCAGGTCCCGGACCGGGCCATCAACATGCCCCTGGTGGGCACGGTCGACGTCGCCATCTACGTCACCCTGCGCTCCATCCTGCTCGACCAGGCCACCCACGAGCACGTGCCCCAGAACTCGGGCCTGGTCCGGCCGATCCGCATCGTCGCCGAGCGCGGATCGCTCGCCAACCCGACCTTCCCCTGCGCCACCATCGCCCGCTTCTGCCCGGGGAACATCGTCGCCGACACCCTGATGGCGGCTCTGGCCCCCATCTGCCCGGACCGGGTGGCGGCGGGCACGGCCAACATGAAGGTGATCGCCTACAGCGGTGTGGTCGACCAGACGTACTGGGTCTACATGGACATCACCGAGGGCGCCTACGGCGGCCGCCTGGGTCGCGACGGCGTCGACGCGGTGGACGTGCTCTACGCCAACACCCGCAACAACCCGATCGAGGACATCGAGGCCCACTACCCCTTGCGGGTCACCCGCTACGAGCTGCGCACCGACCGGAGCGGCGCCGGCCGGTGGCGGGGCGGGATGGGCTCCATCCGCGACATGCAGTTCCAGGAGCGGGCCCACATGAGCCTCGAGGGGGACGGTCACCGCCACCCTCCCCGGGGCGCCTTCGGCGGCTACGACGGCACCCCGGGCGACGTCGTCCTGATCAAGCGCGACGGCACCGAGCTGCACCTGCCCTCCAAGTTCCAGTCGCGCTGGGCGGAGGCGGGCGACGTCATCCGGACCGTGAGCCCCTGCGCGGCGGGCTACGGGGACCCGCTCGAGCGCGACCCGCAGCAGGTCCTGGACGACGTCCTGGACGAGTTCATCAGCCTGGAGTCGGCCCGCACCCTGTACGGGGTCGTGATCGACGGCGAGTCGAAGACCGTGGATCACGCCGCCACCCGGGAGCTGCGGGCGGCCATGTCCAGGCACGCGTCGGTGGGGTCGGAGTGACCGTGCCGGCCGGTCTCAGCCGGTTCGGAGCGGAGGAGCGCCGGCGGCTCGCCGTCGAGGCCTGCCGGATGCTGGAGCGGCTGCGCCGGCACGGCGCCGGCCCCGACGGGTCGGTCAGCCGGCTCGTGTACACGCCCGAGTGGCAGGCGGCCATGGACGAGGTGGCGCTCTGGCTGAGCGAGGGGGGGCTGGAGGTACGCACGGACGCGGTCGGCAGCCGCTTCGGTCGCCTGGCCGGCGAGCTCCCGGAGGTGGTGCTGACCGGGTCCCACATGGACTCGGTGCGGGGAGGCGGGGCTTACGACGGCGTCCTCGGGGTGGTCATGGCCGGCTGCGCCGTCCGCTGGCTGGCGGCCCACCTGGGCCGGCCCCGGCGCACGCTGGAGGTGTTCGCCAACTGCGAGGAGGAGTCGAGCCGCTTCCACTGCAACTTCTGGGGCAGCCGCGCCCTGGCCGGGCTGATCGAGCCCGGCGAGAGCGAGCGGCTGCGGGACGCCTCGGGCACCAGCCTGGCCGAGGCCATGTCGGCCTGCGGCTTCGACCCGGCACGCATCCCCGAGGCCCGGCGCTCCGACCTGGTGGCCTACCTGGAGCCCCACATCGAGCAGGGACCGGTCCTGTTCCAGGCCAACCAGGTGATCGGCGTCGTGGACCGGATCGTCGGCCTGCGCATGCTCACCGTCGACCTGGACGGGATGGCCGGTCACGCCGGGACCATCCCCATGGCCCACCGCCGCGACGCCCTGACCGGCGCCGCCGAGGTGGCCCTGGGGACGGAACGGATCGCCCGCCGGCGCGGCGCGCCGACGGTCGCCACCGTGGGCAGCCTGGTCGTGCAGCCGGGCGGATTCAACCAGGTCCCGGGGGCCGCCGAGCTCACCATCGACTTCCGCCACCCCGAAGAGCAGGTGCTGGACGAGCTGGAGTCGGAGCTGCGCCAGCTGGTGGCGGGCGTGGCCGCGTCGCGAAACCTGACGGCACGGGTCGAGCGCCGGCTGGGCCAGCGGCCCGTCCACTTCGACGAACGGCTCTGCGCCGCGCTGGAGGCGGCCTGCGCCGAGGCGGCGGTGCCCTGGCGCCGCATGCCCAGCCACGCCGGCCACGACGCCCAGTTGATCGGCACCCTCTGCCCGGCGGCCATGTTCTTCGTGCCCAGCCGGGACGGCCACAGCCACCGCCCGGACGAGCGCACCGAGCCCGAGCACATCGGCGCCGGCATCGAGGTGCTGGTGCGCGCGCTCGTCCAGATCGCCTACGCCGAACCATGAGCCGGAGACGGTCGCCGCGTTCCGGCGGTGGCCGCAGGCCGCGGCCCCGCCCCGTCCGGGCCAGAGCCCGTACGGTGTCACCATGAGGGTCGGGCTGGGCTTTCTGGGCGGACCCGCCCTGCCCGCGCTGGTCGCGGCCGGGCAGGCGGCGGAGCGAGCCGGGTTCGACTCCCTCTGGCACGCCGAGACCCGGATCACCCGGGACTCGGTCACGGCCCTGACCGCCCTGGCCCTGAGCACCGGCCGGACCCGGATCGGGAGCGCGGCCATCAACGTCTACACCCGGGGCGCGGCCCTGACCGCCATCACCTGGGCCGCCCTGGCCGAAGCCGCGCCCGGCCGCGTGGTCCTCGGGGTCGGTCCCGGCTCGCCCGGGCCGCTGGCCCAGCAGGGGCACGACTTCGACTTCCCCATCAGCCGGCTCCGGGAGTTCGTGGCCGCCGTCCGCGCCACCTGGACGGCTCCGCCTCCCGTCTCCCGCTCGGGCCGTTTCGTCCGCCTGGCCGGTCTGGTCCCCGAGGTCCGCCCGCCGGCCCCGATCCCCCTCTACCTCTGCGTCACCGGCCCCCGCGCGCTGGACTGCGCGGGAGAGATCGCGGACGGCGTCATCCTGAACGCCTTCATGCCCGCCTCCTACACCGAGCGCGCCCGGGCGCGGCTGGACCGGGCCGCGGGCGCCGGCGGCTTCCGGGGCGAGGTCGGGCAGGCCATGGTGGTGGCGGTCGCGGACTCGGTGGCCGAGGCCGCGGCCCGCGTCCGGCCGGTGCTGGCCGGCTACCTGGTCCACTTCCCCAACCTGGCGGCGGAGACGGGGCTGGAGCCCGAGTTCCTGGCCCGGCTGCGCGACCGCGCCCGCCGCGGGGGGCTGGAGGCGACCTTCGAGCTGCTGCCGGACGAGCTGGTGAGCCGGCACGCGCTGGTGGGGCCGGAGCGCGCCTGCCGGGAGCGGCTGGAGGAGTACCGCGCCGCCGGGCTGGACCTGCCCGTGCTCTTCCCCGATCCGGCCGGCCTGGACCGGGTGATCCGGGGCCTGGGGCCGGGCCCGTGATCTACCTGGCCTCCGGCTCCTGGATGCTGGGCATGGCCCTGCTGGCCGACCACCCCCGGCTGCGCGACCACGCGGTGGCGCTGGGGGTCGGGGTGGGCGCCCTGATCGCCGGTCTCCTGGTGACGGTGCCCGCGCTGGGGACGGCGCTGGCGACGATGGCCCCGGCCGGAGGCGGCGTGCTGCGGGAGCTGGCGGTGGCGCAGGCGGCCTGGCTGGCGGCGGCGGCGGCGGGGCTGGCGGGCTACGCCGCCTGCCGCGCCGCCCGCCGACTGCGGGGGCCGAGGGCGCTGGTCCTGGAGGTGGTCGGCCTGGCCGCCCTGGCCGCGCTGGTCCCCGCCACCGCCCGCCATCCGGGCTCGGTGCTGGTGCTGGTCCCGGCCGCCGCGGCCGCGGTGGCGGCGACGGTGGTCGAGGAGCAGCCACGGCCGGTGGCGGTGGCGGCCGGCCTTCTGGGCACGGCGGCCTTCGCCCTCGGCTTCGGCGCCTCCCGGGCGCTGCCCTGGCTGGCCGTCGCCTGGCTGCTGCTGGGCACGGTGGCCCTGGCCTACGCCATCGGACGCTGGACCGACCTCCACCCGGCCTCGGTCCGCCGGCCCGGCCCGCTGCTCTGGGTAGGGCTGGCCGGCGGCTTCCTGCTCGTGTACCGGGTCTGACCGGGGATGGGCTCCCTCGTCTCGACGAGGCGGCGGAGGTCGGGCCATCGGTGAGCCAGGCCATCGGCCGGCGGCTGTTCCTGGGCGGCCTCGTCGGCGCCGCCGGGCTGCTGGTCCTCGGCGACGGTCTGCCGCGGGCGCTGCGTACCTGGCTGGAGGCGCCACTGGGGGAGCTCAGCCCCGGCGACGGCTTCCACTTCTACAGCGTCACCGGGGCCATCCCCGCCTGGGACCGCCGGAGCTGGCGGCTGACCGTCGACGGCCTGGTGGGGCGGCCGCTGGCGCTGGGGCTGGACGAGCTCGCCGCCCTCCCCCCGGCCGAGGTGCGGGCCGACTTCCACTGCGTCACCGGCTGGTCGGTGGCGGCGGTGCGCTGGCAGGGGGTGCGGCTGGGGGAGGTGGTGGCGCGGGCCCGTCCCCTCGCCCGGGCGCGGGCGCTGCGCTTCGAGTCCGCCGACGGGGCCTACGTCGACTACCTGGACCTGGCCACCGCCGCCCGCCCCTCGGTGCTGCTGGCCCTGGGCATGAACGGCTCCCCCCTCCGCCCCGAGCGCGGCGCGCCGGTGCGGCTGCTGGTGCCG
>JAJPKS010000019.1 GCA_021323605.1 Bacillota bacterium
CCGGGGCCAGGGAGCGGGAGCGGAGGTGGAGGGCGTAGTCCAGGGCCAGGCGGGCGGCGGTGGTGGGGTCACCGAGGAGGGTGGCCAGGGCCTGGGGGAGCGGGGTGTCCAGGAAGCGGGCCAGGTCGGAGAGGTCGGTGGCGTAGGCCCGGGCGGTGGCCGGGCTGTGGCGGTCGAGGAAGCGGCGGAGCAGGTCCTCGGTGGCCGGCCCGGCCAGGCCGGCGGCGTGGTCATCCCCCATGCGTCGAGTATGCCCCCCGGCGACGCTTCACGGACGCCGGACGCGCACGCCACGGCCGCCCGGGCAACCGATTCCAGCCCGCTCGGGGCACGGGACCGGCCGGGCGAGAAGACCGGGGCCGGGAGCGGCCCGGCCCGGTCGCTCGACCCTCAGGCAGACCGCACGGCCTGCGCCACCGTCTCCACCTCGTCGTCGGTGAGGGCGTGGTGGACCGGGATCGAGAGCATGTCGTCGGCGGCTCGCTCGGCCTCGGGGCAGCGCACCTTGGCGTACTCCGCATACGCAGGCTGGCGATGCACCGGCACCGGGTAGTAGACGCCGCTCCCCACCCCGGCCTCGGCCAGGAGCTCGCGCAGGCGGTCGCGAGCCCGGCGGGCATCGCCGTCGGCACCGGCCAGGCGCAGGGTGTACTGGTGGTACACGTGGCCGGCACCGGCCAGCCGGCGTGGCCTGATGAACCGATCGCCGGGGATCATCTCGTCGTAATAGGAGGCGATCCGGCGCCGTCGCTCGGTGATGGCCTCCAGGCGACCCAGCTGCGCCAGCCCGATCGCGGCCTGCAGCTCGGTCATCCGGAAGTTGAACCCGATTCGATCGTGGACGTAGGGCTGTCCCGCGTACGCCTGGTGGCGGAGGCTGGCGCACGCCGCGGCCACCTCCGGATCGCCGGTGGTGACCATTCCCCCTTCGCCCGTGGTCAGGTTCTTGGTGGCGTAGAACGAGTACACGGCGGTGCCGAAGCACCCCAGGGCCACACCGTCGACCGTCGCCCCCACGGCCTGGCACGCATCCTGTACCAGGGCCAGGCCGTGATCCCTGGCCAGGGCGCTCAGCGCGTGGAGGTCACAGGGGTTGCCGTGCAGGTGCACGGGGACGATGGCCCGGGTCCGGGGGCCGATCAGCTCCGCCACCGACGCCGGGCAGAGGTTCAGGGAGTCATCGACGTCGGCGAAGACCGGACGCGCCCCCGCCTGGGCGATGGCGTTGGCGGTGGCGATGAAGGTGAGGGGACTGGTGATGACCTCGTCGCCGGGACCGACGCCGTGGGCCAGGAGGGCCAGGAACAGGGCCGTGGTGCCGCTCGAGGTGGCGACCGCGAAGCGGGCACCGGTGACCTCGGCGAAGGCGCGCTCGAACGCCCGGACCCGTTCCGCCTGGGCGAACTGGCCGGAGCGCATCACCTCCAGGACGGCGGCCTCCTCCTCGGGGCCGAAGACGGGGCGGGAAACGGGGATCACGATCGCACCTCCAGGCCGGGGTGGGACCGGCCGCAGCCGGGACAGGCGCCCGCGGCGTCGAGCCGCTCCCCGCACTCGCAGACGTAGCCCGCCAGGCGGGCGGGGTTGCCGTAGACCAGGCCGTGCTCGGGCACGTCCCGGGTCACGACCGAGCCGGCGCCCACCATCGCGTGGCGGCCGATGGTCACCCCCGGGAGCACGGTGGAGCCACCGCCGATGGAGGCCCCGTCCCCGACCACCACGCCGGAGATCACCCAGTCTCCCTCCCGTTTCAGCCTGCCGTCTGGCGTCGCCGCGCGCGGCCGCCGATCGTTGAGCAGGCAGGCGTGCGGTCCCACGAAGACCTCGTTGCCGATGCGGGCACCGCTGAACACCGACGAGCGCGTGTGCAGCTTCACCCGATCGCCGACCACCACGCCCACGTCCACGTAGGCGCCTTTGCCGAGCACGCAGCCGGCCCCGATCCGGGCCCCCGACCGGACCTGGGCCTCGTTCCAGACCTGGGTGCCGGGGCCGATGCTGGCGTCCTCGGCGACCTCGGCCGTGGGATGCACGTAGACGGGGGAGACGCTCACCTTCATGCCAGCTCCTTACGAAGAGGTTCGGACTCGGGGACGATCGAGCATCGGTGCCGCGCCGGAAGCGTCCATCGGGTCTCCCCGGCCTGGCCGGCCGCGGCCAGACGGACCACGGCCGTCCCGCCCGCCGACACGGTGACCTCGACCTGCTCCTGTCCCGGCCGGCGAACGCCGTCCACCTCCAGGACGGTCACCGGGGAGAGGTGAGGTCGCCGGACGACGAAGGTCCGCGGGGAGGGGTCGGGGTTGTGGAGGCAGGCTTCGTCGGCGGTCATCAGGACCTCCCACCCCCGCGGGCCCAGCCGCTGCAGGTAGGCGTGGCGCGCGACCTCGTCCAGGCTCGCCCAGGTCGGCGCGGCCGCGCGGTTGACGGCCTCCGCCCAGTCCGCCAGCTCCTGGAAGGCCCGGCCCAGCGGTCGCAGGTGGCTGAAGCCGAGCACCGGACGCCCCAGGAAGAGGTCGATCAGGAAGCCGTGGTCGCGGAAGCCCCGCCGCCAGAGCAGCGGATAGCCCTCCCAGCCCAGGTCGGCCGGCCGCAGCCCGAGCTCGGGATCGTCCGGGATGGGCGCCCCCAGCGGGAACTTGTCCTGGAGGTTGCAGGTGGCGATGAAGCCGAGGCGGCGGAGGTCCCCGAAGATGGCCGCCGGGCCCACGCCGTAGGGGAAGACCATGACCCGCCCCAGCTGCAGGCCGTGCCGCTCCGAGAAACGGATGCCGTGGCCCACGGCCCGCCGCAGCGCCAGGCGCTGACGGCCCAGCGGCCGGGCCGGGTAGCGCGCCCGCCTGGCCTCCGGCAGGTAGAACTCGTAGCCGTCGTGATCGCACCCGTGGTAGCAGGCGGAGACCAGCTCGGGGTGCCGCCGCAGCAGCTCGACCACGGCCGGGTCGGCCAGCGGCAGCTCCCGGGGCACGGTGGCGATGGTGACGTGGAAACGGTGCTCGCGAGCCTGGGTCAGCAGCAGGTCGATGCGCAGCCCGAGGCGGTCGCGACGCAGGGCCGGATCGTCGATGGAGAAGTTGGCCAGGGCCAGGGGCGGGTGCCAGGCCGCCCGGCCGTAGAGCCAGCGCAGCAGCATCATCGGCACCAGGGCGGCTGCGGCCCGGTTGGAGGCCAGGACCCGCCACAGGGGCTGGGTCAGCTCGGCGGCGGTGGTGCTGAGGACCACCCGGCCCCCTCCCACCGGGTGCTCCACGGCCAGCGGCAGCCGGTCGCCGGCCTCGCAGACCAGGGCCCGCCAACCGGACTCCGTTCGCAGACCGAACGAGCTCCCCCCGCCCATCAGCCTGGCCCCGGCCAGCTCCCGAGCGACCTCCCCTGCCTCCGGGGGGAAGAGCAGGCCGGCACCCGGGCTGGCCACCACCCCGGGGACGGCCAGCCCCAGCCGCTGGCCCAGCTCCGCCAGCGCCGGGAGGGCCGGGGGGCGGAGTCCGTCCACGTAGATGGTGCCGCCCCGATGCAGGAAGGTGACCAGCCCGCTCAGCGCCGGCTCCCGAAGCTCGAGCAGGACCTCCACGGGGACGCGCAGGAGCGGCCAGCGCCCGGCCAGGGCGCGGCGCAGTACCGCTCCCGGGCCGTCCTCCCCCGCCCGCTCCACCGCCAGGCCGTGGAATTCGGCGGCCGTCGACAGCGCACCGGTCGAGCGACCCAGGTCGCCGACCACCGGCGCCGCCGGGCAGGCGGGTTCGGTCGTGCCCGGGCCGACCGTCCCGGGCACGACCCGGGGCATCGCCGGCGGAGGCACGTAGCCGGGGCGATCCCTCCAGAGCAGCTCCCTCCATCGGCTCCGCCGGGCCACCACCATCCGTCGCACCGCCACCTGGAGCCCCAGGAGACGATCGGACGGAGGCGTGGCCGTGACCGCGAGGTCGGCCAGGGCCGTCATCAGCCGGTCCACGATCGCCGACCAGGCGTAGGGTTGGGCGAGGTGCCGGGTCGCCGCCCCTTGCTGCGGGACCTCCAGGGCCCGCGCCACCAGCTCCTCCGAGCTGTCCACCAGGTGGACACCCGGCGCCGACCCCAGCCGCTCCGGCAGGGCGCCGAACTTGAGGCTGACCACCGGGAGGTCGCTGGCCAGCGCCTCCAGGACCGACAGCGGCATCGCCACCGCGTCCTCCCGCGACCTGGTCGGGAAGACGTAGACGTCCGCCAGTCGGTAGAGCTCCTCCACGTTGGGCTGGTAGCCCTCGAGCAGGATCACCCCGCCCCGGATCAGGTCGGCACGCAGGCGCTCGGACTCGGCGCCGCGGTGGCGGCTGGCGACGACCACCACCGTCACCCCCGTCCTCCCCGCCAGGGGCAGGAGGGCGGTGAGGTTGCGGCCCGCCCTGAGGTGACCGACGTGGAGGAGGATGCGGCGGTCGAGCGGCAGCCCCCACTTGCGCCGGAGCAGCTCCTTCTCGCCCGGCAGCGGGGGACGGAAGCGCTCCAGGTCCACGCCGCCCGAGACGCAGATCGCGTTGACGCCGGCGGCCAGGGCTCGCCGCCGGTCCTGGTCGGTGGGCAGCAGCAGCAGATCGGGCATGAGGACGCGGGGAAAGCGGTGCAAGGCCCGGGTGGCCACGCCCTGCAGGGCGACGAGGGCCACCGGGGCCCGGCAGAGACGTCGCAGGACCTGCGCCCGTACCAGCGCGGCCGTGGTCAGCGAGCTGCGCGAGGCGTAGACGACGACGCTGGCCCGCGAACGCCGCCCCTCGGGCCGGCGGCCCGCACGGGCCGTCTCGGCCAGGCGCGACACCACCCGGCTCAGGCGTCCCCCGGTCGAAGGCGACGACTGCACGATCCGGGTCAGGACGCGGCAGCGCCGTCCCAGCTCCGACTCCAGCACCCGAACGAACTTGGCGTAGGCCTCGTCCGGGACGCCGTCGACCTGCTCGGCGACCAGGAGCACGCGCAGACCGGCGCCGTCGTCCCACGCCGGCGTGGCCGCGGGCTCCGCCGGACGCTCGATCGGCGCGCCGACCGGCCGGCCGGAGGGCGCCGGCGGCTCCAGGGCCGGGGCGCGATCCGGGGCCGCCGGCCGGCCCTCGTTCAGGACGGCGTGATCTCGCAGCTGGCGTACCCGCGGCGTCTTGGCCCCGAAGGCCCACACGGTCACGGCTCCCGCGACCAGGAGCTGGCCCAGCGCACCGGCGCTGAACGCCAGCCCGGCCCCGACCAGACCGGCGCGCGGGATCAGCCAGAGGCCGCTGCCCAGGGTGACCGCCGCCGCCACCCCCGCGGTCACGGTGTCGACGATGGGGTGGCCGATGCCGAGCCAGCAGCTGTCGAGGACGCTCTTCAGCCCGTACATGGCCATGCCCGCGGTCAGCACCATGAGCGGCACCGCGGCGGCCTCGTACTTGCCGCCGAAGACGCTCGCGGTGAGCGGCCGGGCGAGCACCACCAGGGCCGTGGCCAGGGGCAGGGTGACCGCGGCGGTGAAGACCAGCACCCGGACCAGGAAGCGTCCCACCTCGCGCTCCGACAGCCGCGCCACCCGCGGCGTGAGCACGAAGGCGACGGCCGAGGGAATGAGCATGAAGCCGTTGGCGATCGCCTTGGCGGCGCCGTAGCTCCCGGTGCTGGCCTCGCTCCGGAGGTGTTGGACCAGGATCAGGTCGCCGCTGTACCAGAGGTTCCAGAAGACGGCCTGGAGCAGCACCGGGCGGGCGAAGCCGGCGATGCCTCGGATGCGGCTCCAGCCCAGCGCCGAGGGACGGAAGGCGACGTCGAGATGGCTGACCGGCGCCAGGGCCAGCAGCGCGGCCACGCCCGAGAGGCCGTAGACGATCAGGAACAGGGCCGGGGAACGGCGGCCCGCCAGGGCCAGGGCCAGCACCGCGACCAGCTGCAGGACGTTGGCCAGGACGTAGAAGACGGACTGCAGGGTGTAGCGACCGAGGCCGCGCTGGACCTCACGGTAGGTCTCGAGCGCGGCCACTCCGAGCAGGTTGGCGAGCAGACCGGCCACGAGCCAGCCGTCCAGGCCGAGCGGTCGGGCCACGACCATGGTGATGACCGCGCTGAAGCCGAGGACGATGGCCACCATCGCCAGCCAGTTGGTGTAGTACAGGTTCCGTCGCTCCCGGTCCCCCTCGTGACGGGCGAGGAAGCGCGAGAGGCCCAGAGGAGCGGTGGTGAGCAGCACCGAGAGCACGGTGGCGACGGCCAGCGCGTAGCTCAGGCGCCCGTACCCGGCCGGGTCGAGCAGGCGACCCGCCGCCACCTGGAAGAGGAAACCGAAGAGCTTGGCCAGGCCGAAGCCCAGCAGCACCGCGAACGAGGAGCGCAGCAGGGCGGGGTCGGGCACCAGCTCCCCCAGCCGCCGGCGGAGGCTCCACCGGGGCGGCGGGGATGGAGGACGTAGCTCGACGAAGACCGGCACCGGCCGCGCGACCAGGGCCAGCCCGCTCAGGGCGCCGACCAGCATCCAGAACTCCTGGCTGACGGCGGTGAAGGTCAGGTACTCGGAGGTGACGTCGAGCAGCAGGACGCAGGCCACCGTCGCCAGGCAGGTGGCGCCGAGCGCCCGGCGAACCGGGCTGGGGCTCCGGCGCGAGGCCCAGCCGGCCCTGGCCACCGCGACCATGAGCAGGAGGAAGATGGCCAGACCGGGGATCCCGGCCCGGAACATCTCCCACAGGTAGTTGTTGTCGACGAAGCCGACGAGCGGCCTCGGCACCTCGCTGGGCATGACGGTGGCGGTGCCGAACCAGAGCCCGTGGTGGAGCAGCGCCGGGACGAAGAAGCTCTGCCAGTAATCGATCCGCGTGGCCATGGTCTCGGGCAGACCGTGGCTGGCCCCCCCGAGCTGGTTCTGCAGGCGGACGGCGATCGCCGGCCAGAGCAGCGCCAGCCCGATCAGGGCCGCCGGGGCCGCGGCCGCGAACTCCCGCCATGGGATCCGGCGGACGACCAGCAGCGCGGCCACCAGGCCGAAGGGCAGGGCCAGCACCGGGGCGTAGGTGTCCGAGGCCAGCATGCCGAGCACGTTGGCGCCCATCACCGCCCGCAGCCACCAGGGCGATAAGCCGGGCTGGCGAGCGGCCAGGAGCGAGAAGGCGAGCAGGAAGTTGAGCAGGCCGAAGGCCCCGACGGCGCTGTAGAAGCCCAGCAGCGAGGTGGGGCGGTAGACGTTGTCCCAGCTGGGCAGCGGCTGGGCCGGATAGTAGACCTCGACCAGCTGACGGAGGTTCCCCGGGTTCACCAGCTCGAGCACGGCCACCGCAGCCACCGGGATGCTGGCCGCCAGGGTGACGTTCAGGAAACGGCGCAGCCCCTCGCCGGTGAGCTCGGCCCGCGAGAAGACGAGGTAGACGAGCAGGTACTGCAGCGGCCCCAGGACGGTCATCCACTCGGACTGGTCGAGGCCCACCTGGGTGAGCAGGGCCACCGCCGAGGGGATCAGGACGCCGCCCAGGCAGTAGACCAGCACCACCACGTCCAGGGCGCTGAAGGGCAACGGACGGCGCCGGGCGAGCAGGTGGACGCCGAAGCCGGCCACCAGCGCCATCAGCAGCACCTCGTTGACCCGGAAGACCGGGACCACCGTCCCGCGGCCCATCCCGGCCGTGATCGGCACCGCGAAGGCGAACAGGGCGCAGGCCAGAGGCGGCCTCCACACCGAGAGCGCGAGCAACGCCACCGCACAGACCGCAACCGGCGCCAGCAGCACCAGGTGCGACATCAGCGGGAGACCGCCTCCATGCCACGGGCCGGGCCCGCGGCCCGGTCGTCGTTCCCCCCGTCCAGCCCCAGGGCGGCGAGGTAACGGAACCTCACCCGATCCCAGCCGATCGTCTCCACGACCGAGGCCGCCCGTTCGGCCTGGCGTCGAGCGGCCTCCGGGTCCCGGAGCAGACGATCCACCTGCGCCGCCACCGCCTCGGGATCGCCGGGCCGGGCGTAGGCCACGGCGCCGGCCGGGAAGTACGCCTCGATGGTGGTCAGCCGCGAGCACACGGCCGGGACCCCGAGCTGGGCGTACTCGAGCAGCTTGGTGGGGAGCAGGAAGGGCGTGTAGCGATCGGGGACGATGGTGACCAGGCCCAGCGTCGCCCGCTGGACCTCGGCCAGCGCCCGGCGCCAGGGCAGCAGACCGGTGAAGCGCACCCGCCCCTCCACGCCCAGCTCGCGTGCCAGCCGTTCCAGCGCCGGCCGCTCCTCGCCGTCGCCCAGGATCCTGAGCTCCAGGTCGGGCCACCGATCTCGCAGACAGGCGAAGGCCCGGATGGCCACGTGGATGCCGTAGCGCTCGACCAGCGTGGAGTGGGTGATCAGGACGCGGTCCCGGCGCTCACCCGGCGACGGCAGGTCGGGCGGCAACTCGATCGTGTTCGGGACCACGGACATCTTCTCCGGCGCCAGACCGCGCCCGCGGAGCTGGTCGAAGCAGGGACGGTTGACCACGATCACGTGGTCGGCCCAGCGGGTCGCCGCCCACTCCGCCGCCCGTGTCAGGGCCAGGGCCGCCCCGCCCAGGCGCCCGCCCACACGAGCGGCCACCATCTCGGGCGCCAGCTCGTACATGTTGAAGACCAGCCGCGCCCCCCGCCAGCGGGGGACGGCACCGGCGAAGGCCAGCAGGTCGGGCAGGTTGTCGACCTGGACCGCGGCGTAGCGGCGCCGCAGGCCGAGCACACCGGCCAGCCCCAGGGCGGCGAGGAAGAAGGCGGCGTACTCGAAGGGGTAGCGGATGGCGGGGCGGCGGCGGTGCCCGATGGGGATCCGATAGACGCGCAGCCCGGGACGAGGATCGGCCGACGCGTCGGGCACCTGGGGCCGCCACTCGCCGGTAGAAGAGCAGATGAGATCGACTTCGCAGCCACGCTCGAGGAGCTCCCGGACGTCCCTGGCGACGGTGGGCATCTGGGGATAAGGGTGCTGGGTGATGCGCAGCACCCGAACCGGGGCCGACGCCTCGTCCTCGTCGGCCAGCAGACGCTCCAGACGTTCCAGGGCGTCGGCCCGCTGCTGGCGCAGGTGCCGGGCCAGCGCCTGGCTTCGCGCCGCCAGGGCCACCCGATCCTCCAGCGCGCGGGCGATCGCCTGCGCCATCGCCTCGGGCCGGTTGGGCGCGAAGATGGCACCGGCGGCGAACCGGGCCCGCAGCCCGGGCAGGTCGGAGAGGACGAGCGGCCGCCCCAGCCCCACGGCCTCGAACGCGGCCCGGTTCATGATGTGGGGGTCGGTGCTGAACACCGCCACCACCTGGGCCGCCATCATCTCGCCCAGGAACCGCGGATAGGGCAAAAAGCCGGTGAAGACCACGTTGGGCGGCGCCTCCTCCCGGAGGGCGCGGGGGACGTTCCGGGGATCGCCGGTGAACCGGAACTGGACCTCGGGCAGCGCCGCCGCCGCCGCCACCGTCTCCGCCACCGGCTCGTTGCCGTCGAGGCTACCCGCCACCAGGACCGTGGGGCGAGCGGGGAGCGACGTCCGGCACGGTGCCGCCGGGTCGCCCGGGACTCCCCCCGACACCGGCTCCGCCTCCTCGGCGTCGGGCACGTCATCGGGCACCAGCAGGCCGCGAACCCCCCATCCCTGGACCAGCTCCAGGGCCTCGTCGGTGTGGACCAGGGCCGCCCGGCTCCGCCGCAGCAACCAGCGATGGAGGGGGCGCGCCCAGCGCCACCGGCGAGCGTGGAAGGTGTCGGTGTGGCAGTCGATGGCGAGCGCCGCACCCCGCCGGCGGCACCACGCCCAGGCCACCATGGGGGCCACCACCGGCGGCGTGACGACGAGCACCCGGTCCGGCCGCCGCTCTTCCAGCAGGCGCCAGGTCTGCCGCGTACACCCCAGGTAGCGGAACGCCGCCGTGGCCGGGCCACGGCGGCGGCCACCGGTCACGAAACACGCCTCGCCTCCCAGCACCCGGGCCAGGGCGACGGTCCGGGCCTGGAACGGCGCCCAGGCCAGCGCCAGCACGGTCGATGTCCGGCCCACGCTCAGGCCTCCGGGCCGACGGCCTCCTCGGCCGCCGGTCCCTCCGAGGCACCGGAGCCGAGCCCGTCGTGCGCGGTTCCTCGCCCGTTCTCGCCGGAGGGGGCGTGGTCGGAGATGAGCTTGGGGCCAGGGACGGCGCGCTGGGCCGGCTTTCGGGGCAGCAGCACCGCCGCCACCGGCTCGATCCCGACCTGGCGCAGGAGCTCGCCCGTGCGTCTGGCCTCGCTGAAGCGCGTGCGCCCCCGGGTGGCCACGATCACGGCGGTGCTGGGCGGCGCCTCGAGCCAGGGCGTGGCCGGTCCGTGCAGCGGCGGCGGCACGCACCGGATGGTCAGGTCGAAGCCATCCTGCTGGGGGACGTCGTCGCCGGCCACCACCACCTCCGAGGTCGATCCCACCGCGATCTGGCGTCGCGCCGCCGGCTCGGCCGAGGACTGGACCACCAGCACGCGGTTGCGGACCTCGGCCACGGCCTGGCCGAGGTCGACCCCGACCTGGTCCACCGCGTCGCCCGGCGAGGCCGCCACCAGCAGCACCGAGCTGCGCTCCTTTCGCCCCATGACGCTGGCGTGGGCCAGGATCCCGTACGAGGCCGGCCCCACCAGGCGTCCCCCCTCGCCGAGGTTGAGCACCAGCCGGCAGCCGGTGGCCCCGGCCAGCTCGGAGGCGTCGCCGATACGGTCGCGCAGCCGCTCCGCCATGAGCGCCATCAGGAAGCCCACCAGCAGGCCGGCGCTCACGCCCACGGCCAGGTAGAGCTTCGGGTTGGGGTCGATTGGCCTGGGAGGTGGGGTGGCGGGCTGGTCGAGGGTGAGCACGTTCAGCTGCCGGGAGAGCTGCACCTGGGCCTGCTGCAGGTTCGAGTAGGTGCTCGTGTACTGGGTCTGGAGCCGGCCGAGCTGGGCCAGCAGCGGCGCCTCGCGATTGGCGGTGCCGGCGTCCGTGTAGCCGATCAGCTCCACCTGCGCGATCGCCTGCTGTACCTGGGCGATCTGCTGGTCGATCTGCTGAAGCTGCCCCTGGTAGTAGGCGATCTGCGGTTGCAGCTTGCCGTTGATCACCTGCTGGTAGCGCTGGATCACGGCCCGCGCCACCTCGTTGGCCATACGGCTCGCGTCGCCGGGGGTTGACGCGTCGACGCTGATGCCGATCAAGCCGGTGGTCCTGAGGGCCGAGGCCTTGATCTGTCGCTGCAGGATCTGCGGGGTGCACCCCCTTCCCTCCTGGCTGCACACCGCCCGGAGGACCGGCTGCTCCGTCGCCATGGCGATGAACCGCTGGGTGGCGTACTGATCGGCCTGCATGGCCACGTCGAAGCCCTGGTCGAGGGCCTGCGACTCGTCGACCGAGAGCACCGCGGTGGCCTCATAGGTCGGGTGACGGACATGAGCCGCCCCCAGCGCCAGCACCGCCGCCACGATCGCCGTCCCCCAGACCAGCCAGTGGCGGCGGCGGATGGCGTCGCCGACCGTCTTCAGCGGCGAGGATCCCACGACCTCAGGACCTCCCCAGGGCCGCCACCACCAGTGCCGGCACCGTCATCAGCAGGATCTTCAGGTCGAGCAACAGGGATGCCTCCTTCACGTAGCGCAGGTCCAGCTGCATCATCTCGGGCGCCGACAGGCACTCGCGTCGTGTCACCTGCCAGAGGCCGGTGATGCCGGGCGGGACCAGGAACCGCTCCAGGTACTCGGGCTCGTAGTGCACGAGCTCGTAGGGAATGGCGGGTCGCGGCCCGACCAGGCTCATCTCGCCCCGCACCACGTTGAAGAGCTGAGGCAACTCGTCCAGGTCGAGCCGGCGCAGGAGCCGACCCACCCTGGTGATGCGGGGATCGGCCAGCGTCTTGTAGCGCTCGTCGACGGCCCGGCCGGCGAACCAGGCGGCGGCCGCTTCCCGGTGGGGAGTTTCGTCACACCCCACGTGCATGGTGCGCAGCTTGAAGATGCGAAACGGCGTCCCGAAGCGGCCGACTCGCTCCTGACGAAAGAAGGCGGGACCCGGGCTCTCCAGCTTCACCAGCAAGGCCAGCAGCCCGATGACCGGCAGAGCGATGGCCAGGCAGATCCCTCCCACCACGAGGTCCAGCGCCCGCTTCCACCAGAGGTGACGGTGAGCGCTCGCGTTCTCGCTGATGACAGCAAAGCTGAGGTCCATCGGCCGTGTCTCTCCTGCAGTCAGGCTCGAGTGGCGAGCACCCGTCCGATCAGCCGCCATGCCACCATGGCGATCCTCTTTGCACGCTAGGAAGCGCCACATGACGCGTGCAATGGGCCCGCGTCCGCACATCCTGGGTCTTAGTCCCGGTCGGCCGGGACAGGCCGGGAGTCGGGCCCCGTCCGGGGCCGCGCCGGCGCGCCGCCCGGGGCGCGTCCACGCCTCCGCCCCGGCCCCGAGGAGCGAGGCCGCATCGCCCCGGGCCGCCCCCGAAACCAGCGGATCTCCTCCTCCAGGCCCGTCTCCAGAGGGGTCCAGCGCAGGCCCAGGATCCGCTCCGCCCTGGACACGTCGCAGAGCGGTGCCTGGCGGGCGGGGAGTCCGGACTCCTCGATCGGGACCCCGCCGCCGCAGAGGGCGACCACCAGCTCGGCCACCTCCCGGACGGTCCTGGGCTCGCCGCCGACGTTGTAGATCCCGTCGGCCCGGGCGTGCAGGACGGCGAGGAAGGCGGCGACCACGTCGCCCACGAACACGGGCGCGAAGCGGTGCTCGCCCCGGCCGTCGACCCGCAGCGGCCGCCCCTCGAGGGCGGCGCTCACGAAGCGCGGGATGGCGCGCCGCACCGGCTCCCCGGGACCGTAGACGGTGGTGAGACGGAGCACCGCCGCCGGCCGCCCCAGGTCGCGGGACCAGCTCCGGACCAGCTCCTCCTGGAGGAGCTTCGCCCAGCCGTAGGGCGCGGCCGGGGCGACCGGGCCGTCCTCACGGTTGCCCTCCCCGGGAGGATAGACCTGGGCCGAGCTGGCGAAGACGACGTGGGCCAGACCGGCGTCGCCCGCCACCTCCAGGAGCCGGGCGGTGGCCACCACGTTGCCGGTGAGCTCCGCGTGCAGGGTGGGCAGCGCTCCCGCCCCGTCCGGCGGGCGATAGCCGAGATGGACGAGGGCCTGGACGTCCCCCAGCAGAACCGCCAGCCGGGCCCGGCCGCGGGACAGGGCATCCGCCTCCCAGAGGACCTCGCCCCGCTCCACCAGCGACCGGCTGGTCGCCGAGCGCAGAGGGGGCGGACCCAGCAGCAGCACCTCGGCGCCCGCGGCGCGCAGACCTGCGGCCAGGTGGGAGCCGATGAAGCCGCCGCCTCCGGTGAGGGCGATCCGGCCGCTCAATCCGCGATCGGGCCGGGATGCCAGTTCACCACCTCCTCTCCGTCCAGCCAGGAGGCGGGGTCGCCGGGCTGGCCGCGCAGCCACTCGAGGTAGCGGGCGAGACCCTCCTCGATCGCCGTCCTCGCCCGGAAGCCGAGCAGCCGGAGGCCGCGGCGCACGTCGGCGTGGTGCCGGACGACGTCGCCCGGTCGGGCCGGGTGATGCTCGATGGGCACCTCGGCCCCGGTCAGGTCCCGGATCAGCTCCGCCACCCGGAGCACGCTGACCGGCTCGCCCCGGGCGATGTTGACGCAATTGCCCAGGAGCGCGTCGCACTCCGCCGCGAGCGCGATCCCCCGGGCCACGTCCCCCACCCAGGTGAAGTCGCGGGTCTGGCTCCCGTCGCCGAAGATCACCAGCGGCCGGCCCGCCAGGGCCCTGGCCGCCAGGCGGGGGATGAGCTCCCCGCTCGTTCCCCGGAGGTGGGAGCGGGGACCGTAGGCGTTGAAGGGCCTGACCACCACCACCGGCAGGCCGTAGGTCCGGAAGAAGGAGAGCGCGTGCACCTCGCCGGCGAGCTTGCTCGCGGCGTACGGCGTCATGGGGCGCAGCGGATGCTCCTCGTCCATGGGCGATCGCCGGGCGCTGCCGTACACCTCCGAGGAGGACACGTAGACCAGCCGCTCCAGGTGCGTCGAGCCCCGGGCCGCCAGCAGCACGTTGAGGGTGCCCAGGTCGTTGAC
>JAJPKS010000458.1 GCA_021323605.1 Bacillota bacterium
CGGGGGGCGGGCGAAGCCGGGTCGCCGACCGGAACCCGGTCGCGGCGACCGAGCGCCGCGGGCCGGAGCCGGACATGGGTGACCTCGCCGAGGCGGCCATGGCCTGACCCGAGGGCGTCCTACGGACGCCCGGAAGGGCGGGTTGCGCCCAGGCGGGCCAGCTCGGCGTTGGCCCGTTCCGTGACGACGGCCAGGACCCGGTGGGCCGTGACCAGATCCTCGACCGGGAGGCCGCCGTAGAGGCGTTCGGTGATGACGGCGATGCCGTCCCGGATCTCCTCGAATCGGGCGGTGCCGGCGGGCGTGAGCACGATCTGGTCGCCGCTCGCGGCGGCCAGGCCCAGCTCGACCAGCTCGTCGACGGCGGCCGAGGCCGCCGCCTGCTCGATCTTCAGCGCGAAGGCCATGCGCCGGACGACGGCGCCCCGCTCCACCCGGCCGCCGCCGGTGGCGGTGAGGTTGAGCGCGACCCACCGGTGGAACGTGGTCGCGGTCCGGGCGAGCAGCGTGTCGAGGACGGCCCGGGTGGCCTTCTCGGCCTGGCCGATGTCCTGTCCGGTCAGCGTGGGTGCCGTGGTCATGGGGTCCTCCTGTCGGCCAGTGGTGCGTCGAGCAGGGTCCGGAGGTCGCGGAGCAGCGTGGCCGTGCGCTGGCTCCGGGTGCCGCCGAGCGGGGCGGTGAGCCGTTCCTGGAGGTCACGGACGATCTCGATCGCCTGCCCGGCGAGGTGGCGGCCCCGGGCACTGAGCGACAGCTCCACGGCCCGGGAGTCGGCGGGGTGCTCGGTCCGTTCCACGAGGCCGGCCCTCTCGAGCGTCCGGACGAGCTTCGAGACGTAGATCGGGTCCAGGCCGGTGTGATCGGCCAGCTCCCGCTGGCTGGGGCGGCGGCCGGCGCGCTCCATGCCGAGCAATGAGGCGACCACCGAGTACTGCGCGTGGGTCAGGCCCAGCGGGGCCACGGCACGATCAACGGCAGCCCGCCACTTCATCGACAGCCGCCAGACCAGGAACCCCGGCGTGGCGACCTCGTGATCGCCTGCCATGACCATAGTCTACATGGAAATAGTAGTCATGACTACTATTTCCATGACGATCGATCGGCTGGTACGGCGCTCACGGCTGCTCGTCTGCCGCTTTACGGCCCCCACCGACCACCCATAATCGTGAGTTGCTCTCAGGCGCTGGGAAGGGACGAGGGGCCGGCCTGCTGCTCGGGACCGGGCGGGGTGAGCGACCGCCGGCACATGGATGCGGGGTCGGCCCCATCGGCGACGCGTGCCGAGGGGTCGCAGGACGTATCCGGTCGAGGGTCGGCGACCCGGGAGCTGGAGGAACGGGGCCGGGATGGTGATCTCCACCCCACGGTAGGAGCCGACGGCGAGCAGGTCCTCGTCTCCGCTGACGATCCAGGACGCCCGCCCCTCGACCGCGGTCGTGAGCAGGATGTCATCGCCGGGATGCGACCGCCGCCAGCGCGGTCGGCGCGTCGGTGAAGCAGGGCTGGCGACGGGCCCGCGATCGTGCCCGCTCGGCGTGGGCCGTGGGACTCCGGGGCGCGACCGTCCTCGTGACCGTCGATGCCCGCCTGGTCGCAACCCAGGATCGGCGGCATGCGGTGCGTCACGCCCGAAGCGCTCGGACCCGATGAACAGGCGGCCGCGGTGGGTCGGGGACGCTTTTCGCGCGTTAGCCTATAGTTCGAGCGTTACCGTATAGGAACGTTTGCACATCTTCGGGATCGTGGGGTCGATCCCGATCCATCGGGGTCGTTCGCCGGTGGCCGCCGGCAGGCCCGACACATCAGAGGAGGTGGGGGCTGGAATGCTGCTGTTCCTGCTCGCGCTCGTCATCATGGCCCTCGGGGTGGCCGCGTACGCGCACTACAACCCCGGCGTCCACGAGATCACCATGAGGAACTACCACTTCGCCGCGGTCCCGGACTGGATCCCGGTCGCCGTGGCTGCGGCGGTGCCCCTGTTCTTTTTCCTGTTGCACGCTCTGTACGCGCGCGGCCGCGCACGTCGGTGATCGGTGCGGCCAGGAGCGGCCGCATGGGACCGGGCGTCGCCCCGCGGCCGAGGCCATGGCGCGCGATGACGGCCGGGCAGGGGCGTCCGCCGGCCGTCGACCGTGTGCCGTCGGGCGGTTGGGTGGCCGCCGTTCCCGCCCTGCCGGAGGGGGGACGGCGGCCACCGGCAAGGTGGTGACGGCACCGGCGGAGCGATCCCGGAGGCGGTAGGCCGGGCGGCGGCGGGCGTGCCGGCCGGTCCCGGTCACGAAGGGCGGCGTCCGCCGACCGGGACGAAGGCACGAAGACCGGACACGCCCGGCGCCACACCACGAGGAGAGGCCACCGGCGGTGATGCACGACCGCCCGGGCGGTTCCGCCCGAAAGGAACGAGCATCGCCTCCCTGTGGCTCCGGGTCCACCCAGCACACGAGGTGACGGTACGGGTGACGATGGTCACCGGTGGCGCATGCTCGGGTCGTGTGTGTCGTACCTTTTGGACCCTTCGAGAGTTCGATGATGCCGCCCAACGCCACAGGGAGGGCTGCTCGTAACTTGCCGGGAGGATACCGTCTCTTTGTCGGTCCCCTCGATGTCGTCCTCGCGGTTACGAACCGCTTTTGATCGACCTCACGAGATCCCCGTTGATCGTCCCCATGAGATGCCTCCTCTCCACGAGATGCCTCCTGCGATTGAACCGGCGCCGGGTTCACGATCAGGTAAGCACGGTTTTTCCGTCGGAGACAATGGTGCAGCCTGCGTATGGAATTCACCATCCTGAGATCCGGTGTGCGCTTCTTCGCAATGTATGCTGATGTCCAGGCTCAATACGGCTGATCATGCCCGTCGAGGGGAGTGAACCTTCGGGCACAGGGCCCGAGGCCCGGGCCGGGGCGACCCGGCTGATGCCCGACAGGCGGTGTCAGCGCCGGTGGAGGCTGACCTGGTCCTCGTCCCCACCCCGAGGCGCGGCGGCCGAGGTCACTGCCCGGGCCGGTCGGGGAGAATGGGCCCATGTCGGGATTCCGTGCCTTCCTGCTCCGCGGCAACGTGGTCGATCTGGCGGTGGGGATCGTGGTCGGCGCCGCCTTCGGCACCCTGGTCCAGGCTTTCGTCCGAGACCTGCTCACCCCGCTGATCGCAGCCGTCGGTGGCCGGCCGGACTTCAGCGCCCTTTCCTTCACGCTCAACCGGAGCGTCTTCCGCTACGGCGACTTCGTCGACGCCGTGATCGCCTTCGTGATCGTGGCCGCGGTCCTCTACTACCTGGTGGTGCTGCCCTACACGGCCCTGCGCGCCCGCTTCGAGCCCCCGCCCCGGCCGGCCGAACCGACCAGGCGCTGCCCCGAGTGTCTGAGCGAGATCCCCGCCGCCGCCCGCCGCTGCGCCTTCTGCACCAGCGAGCAGGAGGTGGAGGTGGCCTGAATGATCCCTGCGCCCCACGGATCGCCTGAGGCTTGCCCGGACCGCCGGCCGATCGGGCCAGGGCGAGGAGAGGAGGTACACCCGTGACCGATTTCCTGACGCTGTCCCTCCGGCACAACTCCTGGGCCAACCAGGCCCTGCTCGACTTCTGCGCCGGCCTCGACCCGGAGCTGCTGGAGCGACGGGTCCCCGATAACCTGCGCACGATCCGGGAGGCCCTGGCCCACATCCTGGGCGCCGAGCAGCGCTACCTTCGTGCGCTCGGCCACGGGCTGGAGGGGAGCCCGCTCATGGAGCCGGACGACCCGACCCTGGAGCAGCTCCGCGCCCTCGCCCCGCGGCTCGCCGCCGCCTGGGAGCAGGTGGCCGCCGCCGGCGTCGAGCTGGAGCAGGAGGACACCGGGCCTCGCGGGACGACCCGTCTCGGCATCGTGTTGGCCCAGGCCGTCCATCACGGCAGCGACCATCGCTCCCAGATCTGTACTACGCTCGGCGCGCTGGGTGTCGAGCCTCCCGACCTCGACCTCTGGACCTACGGGGCCACCATCGGATGGGTCAGGTTCCCCGACCAGCCGGGGTCCCGCTGATCGCGGCGGGGCGTCGGTGGGTCCGGGCTCGGTTCCGATGAGGGGACGGTCGCGGGTGTGAACCCTCCGGTGTTCCCGGGTCGTGGTGGCGCGCCGGCCGCGCTGGTCGTCGCCTTCTGGGTCGTTCTGTACGGATGGGTGGTGGGCGAGTTCTGGCTGAGCCTGCGGCACCGTCTCCCGGCCGCGGCCCGACGTCGGGACCGTGGCTCCATGTGGCTGCTCGTGGCGTCGGTCTACGCCGGGATCTACCTCGGGATGGTCGCCGCCTTCGCGTTCAGGCGCCTGGGCTTTTCCACCGGCCGTGGAGCGCTGGTGGTGGTTGGTCTCTCGCTCATGGTCGGGGGCATGGCGCTGCGCTGGTATGCGGTCCACCTGCTCGGCGCCTCCTTCACCTGCAGCGTGGCGACAAGACCCGGCCAGACGGTGGTGCAGGCAGGTCCGTACCGCTGGATCCGTCATCCCTCCTATACCGGTGGCTTGGTGACGATTGCCGGGGTGCTGATAGCGCTCGCCAACCCTGTCTCCCTGGCCGCCCTGGTCGTTCCCATCGGCGGCTATGCCTACCGCATCTACGTGGAGGAGGAGGCGCTGCTCCAGGAGCTGGGTGACGCATACCGGGACTACATGCGGCGGACCTGGCGTCTGATTCCGTTCCTGGTCTAGAGAGCCGAAGAGGATGGAGCGATCGCCGCGGAGCCGCCAGGGCCGCGCCGCCCGGCGGTCGAGGGTGCGCGGCCGACGTGGCCGGCATCGGGTCCCGGCTCGGAGCAGACAGCCGGCGATCCGCTATGATGCCAGGCGGTAACCCGTCCACGAGAGCGAGGGCATCCAGAGGAACCGTGGGGGGATCGTTCCGTGAATCACAAGGACTCGGGTAGACGCGGCCAGGATCTGGGATGGCGGGAGCGCAGCGATGACCCCCGATCAGCGAGTGCTGTCCATCCTGGCACGGGCCAGCGACCCGTGGGAGGTCGCCGGCCGCTGCCGGCTGCCCTTCCCGCGTCTGGTCCAGCTCTTGCGCGACTGGGAGCGCCAGGGGCTGGTCGAGCTGGCACCCGGCCGGATCGAGCTCACCCCGCTGGGACGCAGGCGGGCCGGGTGTCAGCCTGACCCCGACGACTGCCTGCGGGAGCTCACCCCCACCTTCCACCGCCTGACGGCCGGTCGTCCGCCCGCGGAGGCCCGCTTTGGCCAGGGCCACCTAACCGTCGATTCGGTGCTGGCCCGGGTGCGGACCATGCTCGCGCAGGGGGATCTCTGGCTGGGCGTGCGGGTCGCGGTCCTGGGCGACGATGATCTCGCCAGCCTCGCCCTGGCCCTGACCCGCCTCCCTTCCCGGGTCACGGTCTTCGAGATCGACCGGCGTGTGACCGCGTTCATCGCCGAGCAGGCGGCCCGGCTCGGGTTGGGCGGTCTCGAGGTGCACGCCACCGACCTCCGCCGGCCTCTGCCGGTCGAGCACCTGGGCGGCTACGACCTGTTCCTGACCGATCCTTCGGAGACCGACGCCGGCTTGCGTATGTTCATCGGCCGCGGCCTCTCAGTGCTCCGTCCCGGCCCCGGCGCGGCCGGGTACTTCGGTCTGACGCTGATCGAAGCCGACCTGGCCAAGTGGCGCCGACTCCAGCGCTGGCTGCTCGCTCAGCCCGTGGTCGTCACCGCCGTCTACCCCGACCATGGCTTCTACGAGAGCTGGCCGACCCAGGTGGAGGAGGCTCGGGCGTTCGGCCTGGCCTGCTTCTCGGCAGCGGCCGAACGGCCGTGGTACCGCTCGTCCCTGTACCGGCTGGAGACCCTGGACGGCTTCCGGCCCCCGCGACCCGGGGTGCAACGGGGTGAGCTGTTCTGGGACGAGCAGTGCTTCACGGCAGCGATGGAAACTCAGCAGGGGAGGTGAAGATGCCACTGGGTCGTCAGATCCTCTGTGACATGTGGGGGTGTGAGGGCCTGGAGGACGCCGACCTCGCAGAGTCCGCGCTCCAGGAGGCCACCCGGGTCGGCAATGCGACGCTCATCCGTTCCTTCGTGCACCGTTTCTCGCCGCACGGCATCACCGCGCTGGCGCTGATCGCCGAGAGCCACGTCGCCCTCCACACCTGGCCCGAGTACGGCTACGCGTCGGTCGACATCTTCACGTGCGGTGATGCCGATCCCGAGGCCATCCTGGACAGCCTGATCGAGGCGTATCAGCCTCGCCAGGTGCAGCGACTGACCCTGGAACGAGGTCATCTGAAGGCCGGGACGGAGAGCGACGGCCAGCGTCTGGCATGGCTCACCGACGGGTCACGAACTGCGACTGGCAACGTCCAGCCTGGAAGACCTGAGAGGCGAACCTGGTGACCTGGTCGGGGTCGAACCGTCGGCAAGAGAACACGTCCAGGTAGACGCTGTTGCGCTCCTCCGAGAAGTGGGCCACGACGCTGGACGTCTCGATCAACTGCACCGCCGAGTAGCCTGCCGTCTTGGGATCCGCCTCTCCGAAGCGGAGCAGCAGCGGCTCTCCGACGCGGCGCATGTGGAGAATCTCGTCGCACAGCCGCTCCACGAAACGGCGGATCCGGGCCTCGTCCCGGATCGCCTGCCGGTCGCAGTCGTAGAGGTCGAGCAGCAGCTCCCAGCCGAAGGGCTCGGTCATGCCAGCAACGTCTCCTGGACCGTTCGCGGGATGAAGAACCAGGTGTGGGCGTCGGGGTGGTACAGCCGCGTCCGGAGATCGGGACGATGGTGGGCCTGACGGGGGTCGAAGCCAGTGGTGCCGGCGCCGAACGTCCACCATGCCCCGGGGTAGGTCGCCATGGCCGCCCAGAGCAGGTCGGTGCGGGCGAAGTGCCGGCCCATGGCCTGCCGGCAGCCGACGACCGTGGAGCGGTGGAGGTGGATGGACTCGATCTGGGCCACCATCATGCCGGGCTCGCGTAAGGCGCGGCGGCAGCGCCGGTAGAACGGTTCCTCGAACAGCCGGGCCGCCTCACCGATCGGGTCGGTGAGGTCGCAGAGGATCACGTCGAGCCCGGCCTCGAACTCCAGGACGCTCTCGAAGGCATCGCCCAGGTGGAGGCGAACGCGCTCGTCCCGGAGGGCGTGGTCGACCTGCGCGAAGTGTCGCCGGCACACCTCGAGCACGCTGGCGTCGAGCTCGAGGAGGTGCACCTGGCGCACCTGGGGATGCTTCAGGACCTCCACCAGGAGATGGCCGTCGCCCCCACCCACGATGGCGACCCGCTCCGGGGCCGGGTGGGCACACAGCGCGGGGTGGGCGAGTACCTCGTGGTAGGCGTAGCCGTCGAGCTCGGCCAGCTGGACGATGCCGTCCAGCGCCAGTACCTTCCCCAGCCCCCGGGTCTCGAAGAGAAGGATCTGGTGGTGCGGGCTCTGCCTCGTCTCCAGGATCCGGGTCAACGAGTACGACACCCGGGTCGGCGAGGCCGGTTCCTCCTCCTCGAAGGTGAGGGACTCCGCCGCCCGGACGCCCCGGGCGGCGAGGACCTCGAGGGCGACGTGCCCCCATTCCTCCGCCCCACCGACGAGCTCCAGCTGGGCCGGCCGGGGGGCGGCCGGCAGCCTCAGCACGGCCAGCCGGTCAGCCGCCGCGGCCCAGGCGATCAGCTCCCCGGAGGCAGGATGCCAGCCCCGGACGATGGGCGGGTGGCCGCCCACCGCCTCCAGCAGCTCCGTCAGCAGCCGGGCGGATTCCGCCTCCGACCGCAGGCGCTCAGGATCCTCGATCTGGAGCCTCATCTCCCTCCCGGGTGGGCGTTGTCGTACGTTCCCCACGTCATCCCCATGGTATTGTGCGGCCTTCCCGTCACCTCTCTGGCCGGCGCCGTCTCCGTCACGCTCAGGCCGCGGTCAGCGGCACCTGGTGGCCTGCCGCCGAGACCGCCAGCCCGTCCTGCCGGACCTGGACGGACTGGAGCCGCAGGCCGAGCGGCGCGGGCTGCAGACCGTTCACCGTGCTCAGGGCCGAGCCGAGCAGGAGGGTCGCCCGTGCGCGCAGGGGGGGATCGACCGCCTGCACGTCGACCAATCCCAGCTCGATGGCGCCGTCCCGGATCGTCACCTGCAGGTCGGCTGCGACCGGGATCGTGGCCGGCCCGAGGGCCAGGGAGCCCTGGAGGCGGAGCCGGCCGTTCGGCCCGGGAACGAGCTGGAGTCCCGGAGGCAGCGGGAGGCCCGCGTATGGCACCAGGCCCTCGGCACTGACCGTGGCCGCCGTGGCCCCGGCTGCCTCCCGGGCCGAGGTGACGAAGGAGCGCGTCGTCACCTCCTCGAGGCGCACGGCGATGTCGGTGACCGTGATCCCCTGGATGGCGAGGCGGTCCACGTGCACGTCGATCTCCCGGTAACGACCGCTGGCCCATTGGGTGAGGAAGGGGATGCCCTGCACCTGCACGGTGGGCGTCCGGGGGAGGCGATACGACTGCTGGAGGCCCTGCCCGATCAGGTGGCCCGCCTGCCCGGCGGCCACCCGATCGCACCCGGCCAGCGTGACCAGGATCGCGAGCGATGCGAGCAACAACTTCATCTCGATCCCCTTCGGGTCCGGCCCTGGCCACCGGCGGCCCGGACGTCACCGCAACCGCAGGCCCGGGACCGGTGCCGGCCGCGGTCGCTCGAGCCGCCATGGCTCCGGCCAGATCCTACGATCCGCGATCGATGGCGCTCGTCACCGGACCTTTTCGCCTGCTTGCGTGCGTGTTGGAAAGCAAGTGATCTTGACGGGCGGTTGACGCCGTGGGTAGGCTCCGCCGGGTGTTGATGCTTGGCCCGGTCGGCCGGAAGCGGCGACGGGGGCCGGGGTGGGGAAGACGGGTGGCGGTCGGGGCCGCGGTGGAGCCGGGCCGGGCATGAAGATAGTGCCCACGGTGGTGCGCGTGCCCGAGCTGGCCGCTGCCCTGGTACGACACCTGACCGCCGGTTGTCCGGGCCGGCCCGGCCTGGATCGCGACGAGGTCCTCGACCTGGTGGCGCACGAGCTACGGGCCCCCCTCACGGTGATCAAGGGCCACGTGTCGATGCTCGCCGGGCGATCGCCTGGCGACCTCTCCGAGCAGGAGTGGACGCGCTCCCTGGAGGGGATCGCGGCCAAGACCGACGAGCTGGAAGGGCTGGTGGAGATGCTGATCACCCGGTCGTTGCTCGGTCGCGGCCTGCTCCATTCCTCACCCGACGCCTTCGACGTGATGGAGGCGGTGTGGGAGGCCGCGGCCGGGGTCCAGACCCGGGCGGTGGAGGAGGGGGCGAGCATCGAGCTGCCGGTGGTGGGGCAACCGGTTCCGGTGCGGGCCGACCGGCGGCAGGTCGTCCGCATCCTGTTGAACCTGCTCAACAACGCCCTCACCTACAGCCTTCCTCCCGCCCGGGTCGACGTCGTCGTGCGCCGGCGGATCCAGGTCGAGGTGGCAATCCGGGACCACGGAGTCGGGATCCCCCCCGACCGTCAGGAGCGCATCTTCGAGGCCTTCTGCCGGGCCGGCGAAGCTCCTGAGGTCCGCGGCCGGGGCCTCGGCCTGGGGCTCGCCATCGGCCGGCGGCTCGCCGAGCTGAACGGCGGCTCCCTGGATCTCGAGCGCAGCATCCCCGGTGAGGGCAGCGTCTTCGTCCTGCGGTTGCCCCCTGCCTCGGAAAGCGCCGCGGCCGGACCGGGCGCGGCGACGCCCTCAGGCCGGGAGAGCGGTGGGGGGCGCCCCGGCTGAACCGAGGCGCCCCGGGGGAAGGGTGTAGTCGGGCTCGTCAGCGGGGTCGCCGGGCGGTCTCGCGGCCGCCGACGGGACCGCTGCGCGGGTGGGGCGGCGGCCGAGCCGGCGGCGGGGCATGACCCCGGCTGGTGTCCTCGTTCGGCCTGGAGCTGGTTCGGGCCGGAAGGAAGCGACGGAGACTCGCGCTTCCCGGAGCGGGCGGAGACCCCCGACGGATGGAGCCGCCGGTTGGCCCGGGTCGCGCCTTCCGGTCACCCTGACACTCGACCCCACGTATCCTCCTCCCTCTTCCTCCTCCGGAGGCCGTCCTGCCTGCCGGTCTGGCCGGGCTCGGGCCGCTC
>JAJPKS010000363.1 GCA_021323605.1 Bacillota bacterium
GACACCGGGGATGCCGTCTACGGCGCCCTCGACCGCTACCTGCGCGAGGCCGGGCTGGAGGAGGTGACCCGCCGCGAGCTCGAGCTTCCGGTCGGGGAGTGGGGCGGTCGGGTGGGCTCCTTCCTGGCCAGCGACATCCGGGCGGTCTCGACCCGGATCTGCGAGGTGCTACAGGCGAAGGGGGTTCTCCCCGGAGAGGAGGCGGCCGACCTCATCCGCCGCTCCACCCGGGAGTTCGAGGAGGAGCGGACGGTCTGGCCGGTGGCCGTCGCCTACGGCCGCCGGCCGCGCCGATGACCGAGAGGGCGCGCCAGCCCCGCCGTCATGGCCCTCCTCCGGGAGCGCGCAGACCCCGATCACGACCGGCGCCGGCCCCTCCCCGCCCCGGTGGCATCACGAACCGCACTTCGACGCCATCCCGGTCCGCCGGGCACACGGTCCGGGCCTTCCCCTCCATCCGCCGGGGCGTGAGGCGAGGGGCCTATCGCACCCGGGGACCGGGGTCGAAGCCTGACCGCGGGCGCCTCGCCACGGACCGCGGCCCTGCCGGGCGAACGACCGGCCTCGCCGGCCAGGACCTGCGCCGGCCTTCCGCCAGCCGCTACAGCCCGCGGCGGCGCTGGCCGGGCGGTCCCGGGGCGATCCGGTCCACCTCAGCCCCCGTGCGCGCCGAAGGCGCCCCCCGGCCAGGGATTGGCACCGCCGTAGCGCTGGGTGCCGGGGCCGGCGGGCGGCGGGACCCTCCGGACGATCGCTCGCTCCAGGCGGAAGAGGCGGCCGGTGAAGATCGCCCGCCAGGGATCGTTCGCCGCCAGCGTCCGCGCCTCCGCCTCCGACCGGGCCTCGAACACGGTCAGGGCGCCCGCGCAGCGCCTCCAGTCGGGCATCAGGGTCGAGGTGGCGACCACGCGATGGCCGAGCAGGGGCAGGTAGCTCCCCAGCGTCCGCTGAATCGCGCCGGCGACGGCCGGGTCGTCGAACTCGAGCGCCCCCGTGCCCAGGTCGGCGGGAAGGGACAGGTACCAGCCATCCGCCGTGGCCGCCGCGCCCTCGTCCACGAGCGCATCCCAGGTCCGGAGCGTCCGCGCCTCCTCTCCCGCCGGCGTGGCGGCCCGTGCCTCCTCACACGCGCCGCGGTCGAGGAACCAGAGCTGGCCGCGCCCGTCCCCGGCGTCGCCCAGCGGACTGTGCGCCAGCGGCCGGCCCCGGCCGGGCGAGACGATCGAGCGGGGCACCGGCTCGGCCGCCGCCTCGACCACGATCACGGCGGTCGCCCAGGATGGCATGCCTAGCCGGTTCCGGCCTGGCCGCCGCGATAGTCGAAGTCCCTTCGGACCGCCCGGCTGATCGTGCGCAGGTCCTGGCCGAGCTCCTCGAGCGTCGGCCGCCCCCAGAACCAGTAGCCGTTGTACACGCGGTGGATCGTGAGGTCGGGGTACGGGGTGAACGTGGTGGGCACGTAGGGGCGGTGGGCGGGATCGGTCCTCTCCTCCAGGTCGAGCCGTCGCAGCCAGACCCGATCCACGTCGGAGAGCATCGTCCAGCGCGCGCCCAGGCCGGCACGAAAGGCGCTGATGACCTCAGGGGGATCGACGGTGACGGAGACGATGCGGGTGTAGGCGACCTCGACCTCGTCCTGCAGCTGCACGAGCTGCCGCATGAAGCGCTGCTCCTTTGGTCACCACCACCCCCGATAGAAGTTCAGCACCAGGGGACCTCCACCGGCCAGCTCGGAGAGACGGCGCTGGTTTTCGCCGTGGTCGAGCAGCTCGATGTCGGGGAACCGGTTGCCGGGCGCCAGCTCCGGGTTCATGGCGGACCTCCACACGAGTGAACGGTCCGTCCTGCGGTCGCGCTCGGCGCGGCCCACTGCAACGGCTCATGTTACGGGCAGAGCCCCGCCCCGCTCCCGCTCGAGGCGCGGGACGCCGGCGCCAGGCCACCCGACGTCAGGGCCGCCTCCCGATCTCCGTCACGTCGAACGGCCGGGCGTCGCGCAAGCTTGGCTCACCCATGATCTGTGGGTGAACATCCGGACCGCCCTCCAGAGCTCCGTCAGCAATCTTCCCTGGGAACGACCGCCGGGGCGAAGCGGTCAGGCCGATGTCTCATGGGCGATCTTCGCTGGCTGGAGGATTCGGATGGCGTTGCCGAAGGGATCCCGGAGGCCCATGTCGATGCCGTAGAAGTGCTCGGTGGGCTCGTGGGTGAAGTCGGTGACGCCGCGCGCCTTGAGGGTCTCGTACAGACCCCGGACGTCGTCCGTCTGGAAGGCGATGAAGCCCACGGCGCCCTTGGCGATCAGCTCGCGGAGCTGCGCGGCGGTGGCTTCATCCTGCATCGGCGGGCCCGGCTCCTCCAGGTAGATCTCCGTACCGGAGTCGCCGGGGACGCGCACCGTCAGCCAGCGGACAGGGCCCTGCTGGAAGTCCTGGGCCACCTCCAGCCCGAGCTTGTTGACGTAGAAGTCGAGAGCCTCGTCCTGGTCGAGGACCTTGAGGGAGACGACGTTCAGCTTGGTGACCATCACTTGCATCCTCCTCTGCGGGATCCGATGGGGACGAGCCCCATGCTAGGGGGGCGATGCCGCGGCGGCGTCTCCAAAACTGCTCGATCGTCTCGCCGACCCCGTCGCCGGCCGTGTGGTCGCCATCTGGAAGCAGTTGGGCGCCACCATCGGCCCATGCCGCATGCGGTAGCCCGACGGCGTCTCGCCCACGATCTCCCGAAAGGTGCGGCTGAAGGTCCCCCGGCTGGTAAAGCCGACGTCGAAGCAGATGTCGGTTACGCTGCGGTCGGTCTCGCGCAGCAGGAACATCGCGCGCTCCACCCGCCGCCGCTGCAGGTAGCGGTGCGGCGTCTCCCCGAAGACGGCGCGGAAGCTGCGGATGAAGTGTGCCTCGGACACATGGGCGATCGCGGCCAGGGCGGAGACGTCGAGCGGCCGGGCGTAGGCGCGGTCCATGGCGTCGCGGGCGCGCAGCAGACGCCGGTTCAAGTCCTCGACTTCCCGGCTCACGGTGCAACGTTACGCCATGGGACCCCGCCCAGCCCCCTGGCGGGCCGTGTCCCCGGTGACCCGGCCCACCTGCGGCGGGCCGCCATTCCCTCGTCGTGATCCCGGCCGGCGCGGCTCCGACCAGGCGGATGATCGCCCCGAGGTGGGAAGACGCCGGCCACGCCAGTGCGGCGCGCCCGTGGTTGAGCCGCCCCGGGCGGCGGTTCGAGCGGATCCTCGCCCGCGCGGCGCCGCCCACGCCCCAGGGCCGCCGGTCGCTCCTGAGGAGATCGCGGCCGCCCCTCCACTTCCCCGGCGGGGTCCCGTCAGGGGCCGACGCAGGCCCGAGGCGAGCCAGGGCGATCCTCCCATGGGCGTCAAGGGGTCACGGGAGACCACCCGCACCGACCTTCGTGGCGGCTGACGCCCCCGGCCAGCCGCAGGAGCAAAGTGGCCGTCGTCCCTCGGCACGCCCTCTCCCATTCGCAGGTTCCGGTTGGGGCGTGGTTGCGTTGGTCAGGGCGTGGAGCGAGGATCCCGGCCGCGTGGCGGAGGACGGGGCCCGAGCTCAGCTCACGAGCCAAGCTGGAACCCGGCCTCCCGGATGGACCTCCGGTAACGGTCGACGTAGGACCCGAGCAGGCGATGGTCGTAAGCGTTGGTTGCCCGTGGGTCATAACCGTTCACATCCTGGGCGTCCTGAGCCAGCCTCGAGCCAGCCTCGCGAAAACGCGCCACGTCGCCCACCTGCAGGGCGCGCAAAAGCCGCTCCAGATCGCCCATATCGCTCACCATGTGCGAGGTCAGGGCCCGTAGCTCGGGCGGGATGTCCTTATCCTTCGACAGTTGCACCGCCTGCTGGAGTTCCTGCTCCAGTCGGGGCAGGCTCTCGAATGCACGTGCGACATCGCTCTCATCCCGCAGGGGTGCCATTGCCGTCACAGCCGCGATGATGTCGGAGAGCATGAGGCTCAAGTGGACCTGCCGATCGGTGATGTCGAACATCTCATCTGCCGTTGAGAAGGCGGTTATGACCAGTTCGACGCGGCGACGCTCCTGGCTCAGCAGCCACCGATCGAGGACGAGCGATTGACCGACTCGGATCGTAGGTGGTCATCGGCTGATCTCAGCCGGGCCAGATCGGTACCGATGGTCTGGCGACCCTGTTCCAGCCTGGTCAAGAGTTTGTCGATGGTCGCCTGCGGGACCCCCATGGTTGTGCTGGAAAGCTCGACCATCTGGTCGACCAGGCTCTCGATCTGGCCGTTGTCTCGCCGAGCCTGCTCCAGCACCTGCTCAGCACTGCCCTGATCGCGGTGTCAGATCGCGAAACCTGGAGCCAGGTAAGAGCCCATACCCGCCAGCAGCACCACGCCGACTCCGACCCGCCCTCTCCTTCCCTTGACCATCGTCTCCCCACCCCACCGGGTGGACGAAGGGGACAGCACGGTGTGGTCCTGGCCTCACCAGCGGATTCGTGCCGTGCCTGTGGCATGGTGCAGTCAGGCGGCACACGCGAGCGTTTCCGGCGGTCGCCTGGGGCTCCCGAGCGATCGTACGCATCCCGACATGGGCGACGGCGGAGCGCAGAGCCGGAGCTGGAAGAAGCCGCGGATCTCCCCCACGGCTCCCCACGCGGCCACCGGGATCGCGTGAAGCCCCCTTCGAAGGCCACCGCAACCGGTGCGAGAATCAGCCCGCCTCGGCCACCGGGCTGACGGCGCCGGGGTGCGGCGAGCACCCCACCCGGCCGTGCCCCACGTGCTTCCCGACCCCCCGGTCGGGTTGAGCTCCGGCGTGTAGGGGGATCGGGAAGAAGCAGCCAAACCCCGGTGGGGCCACGAACCCGATCCCCGGACCGGTCGGTGCGCCGGGTGCCGGGGCCAGGGAGATCGGCCGCCGGCTCCCTGGAGCGACCGCCGCGGGGACGCGATGAAGCGGTCCCCGCTCACCCTATGGATACGTGAGCAGGACTCCCTGCACCTCTTCCGATTGCATGTCGAGCAGGTGATACGCCTCGGCTGCGCGTTCGAACGGCATCCGGTGCGTAACGGTTGTCTTCAGCCAGTCCTGACGCAGGATGTCGAAGCCCACGCTGGCCCGGCGTGCGTGGGACCATCGCGGCTGCAGTCCACTTCCCACGTTGCTGGCTTGTGAACTGACGATACGGTGGCGACGGAAATGGAACTCCGGCGAGAGGATCAGCGGCACCACCCGCGTGCCGAAGAACGACATGACGACGACCGTACCCTCCTGACCCGTGCACCGTATCGCCGATTGCAGCGCGGACGGAGAGCCGGTGGCTTCAATGGCGATGTCCACTCCCATCCCCTCGGTCATCACCTGGATCCCGGTCTCGGCCTCGGAAGGGTGGAAGGCATGGTCGGCCCCCCACTCCAGCGCCAGCTGACGACGTGAAGCGAGGGGGTCCACCACCGCCAGACGACCTGCCGTCCGTCTCGCAAGCTGAGCGCAGAAACTGCCCACCGTCCCTTGCCCGAATACGGCGACACGGTCGCCCAGTCGGGTGGGCACGTCCAGTTGAGACGTCAACGCTACCTCGAGGAGGTTGAGGAACACCGCTCGCTCCGGTGCCAGGTCGTCGGGCACCCGGGCGACCAACCGGCCCCGACTGGGAATGGTGAAGACGTCCTGATGGGGATGGCGGCAGAAGACGACCTCGCCCACCTCGTAGCCTGAGTCGCCGCCGGCGGCGATCACCTCCCCTACCGTCTGATATGCGTACTTCACCGGAAAGC
>JAJPKS010000209.1 GCA_021323605.1 Bacillota bacterium
GCTCAGCGACCCGCCGCCCACTCCAGGGCGAGGGCGGCGGCGCGGTCGAGCGCCCGCACCGCCAGCTCCAGGTGCTCCGGCCGGGTGTCCTCCTCCCGGGTGTGGCTGAGGCCGCCGAGGCTCTGGACGAAGAGCATGGCCGTGGGCACGCCGGCCCGGGCCACCTCCGAGGCGTCGTGGAGCGGACCGCTGGGCAGACGATGGACGGCGCCCGCCACCTCGCCCGCCGCCCGCTCGCACAGGTCCAGGACCTCGGGATGGAAGGGGATGGGATCGATCCGCCAGATCCGCTCCCACTCCACCTCCACGCGCTCCTCGGCGGCGACGCGCCGGCCGGCCTCGCGTGCCCCCGCCAGCATCCGCTCCAGCCCATCCGGGTCCAGATGGCGCTGGTCGAGGGTCATCTCGCACTCGCCCGCCACCGCGGTGGGGATGCCGGGAGCCGCCGTCATCCGCCCGACCGTGCCCACGCCGCCCTCCCGCCGGGCCAGCTCGCGGACCTCGAGCGCCAGCCGGGCCGCGGCCGAGAGCGCGTCGCGGCGTGCATCCATAGGGGTGGAGCCGGCGTGTGCCGACTGTCCCCGGAACCGGACCAGGTGGCGTTCCACCCCACAGGTCCCGGTGACCACGCCCAGGGGGAGGCCCAACCGCTCCAGCACCGGCCCCTGCTCGATGTGGAGCTCGAGGTAGCAGGCGGCGTCGCGCAGGCGGTGGCTCGACGCCTTCATCCCCTCCAGCTCGACCCCGCAGGCGGCCAGAGCCTCGGCCAGCGGCGTCCCCTCGCGGTCACGCAGGCGCCGGGCCTCCTCCAGGTCCAGGGTGCCGGAGCAGGCGCTGGATCCCAGCAAGGAGCGGCCGAAGCGGGCTCCCTCCTCGTCGGCCCAGCTGACCAGCCGCACGGTCAGGGGCGGCTCCTCCTCGGCCGCCAGCCGGCGCAGGACCTCCAGCCCGGCGAGCACGCCGAGGCATCCGTCCAGCCAGCCCCCGTTCGGCACCGAGTCGAGGTGACCCCCGAGCAGCAGCGAGCGCGGGGAGCGGCCGGGGAGCGTGAGCCACTGGTTGCCGGCCTCGTCGATCTCCTGCTCGACCGGCAGCCCGGCCGCCTTGCTCGCCAGCCACTCCCGGGCCCGGAGCCAGATCGGCGTCCACGCCACCCGCTGGGCCCCGCGCTCGTCACCGGTCAGGGTCTGGAGCTCGCGCAGCTCCGCCACCGTCCGGCCCGGATCGAGCGCGCTCATCGCGGGCCCATCCCCCGACCCCGGTTCGGGGCGGTGCCGGGTGCCGGTCGGCATCCCGCCCGGGCGGCCCGCCCCCCGCCGGCCTCAGGCGGCCGCACCGCGGGTGACCGGGAGCGCGGCCCCGAAGGGGGCGCGCCGGATGAACTGCCCGTCTCCGGGAGCGCCGACCAGCTGGCCTCTCTCGACCACGACCTTGCCCCGGACCATGACCAGCTCCGGAGCACCGACCACCTCGGTGCCCTCGAACAGGTTGTAGTCCACCCGCGAGTGGTGGCTGCGGGCGGAGAGCGTCACCCGCCGCTCCGGGTCGAAGACGACCAGGTCGGCGTCGCTGCCCACGGCGATGCAGCCCTTCCTGGGGTAGAGGCCGAAGATCCGGGCCGGGTTGGTCGAGGTCAGCTCCACCAGCCGGTTGAGGGAGATCCGCCCCTCCCGGACCCCGAAGTGGTGGAGCATCATCAGCCGGTCCTCGATGCCCGGCCCGCCGTTGGGGATCCGGGAGAAGTCACCCCGCCCCAGCGTCTTCTGGCCCTCGAAGTTGAACGGGCAGTGGTCGGTGGAAACCACCGAGAGCACGTCGGTGGCCAGCGCCCGCCACAGGTGCTCCTGGTGCTCCCGCGGCCGCGGAGGCCGCGTGTAGACGTACTTGGCCCCCTCGAAATCGGGTCGCTCGAGGTAGCTCTCGTCGATGAAGAGGTACTGCGTGCAGGTCTCGCCCAGGACCTTCCAGCCGGCCGCCCGGGCGCGGGCGATGGGGTCGATGGCGTCCTTGCAGGTCACGTGGACGACGTACAGCGGGGCGCCGGCGACGCGGGCCAGCTGGATGGCGCGGTTGGTGGCCTCGCCCTCGACCTCGGGAGGCCGGGTCCGGGCGTGCCAGATGGGCTCGGTGTGACCCTCCTGCAGGGCCTTTTTGACCAGCACGTCGACCGCGTCGCCGTTCTCGGCGTGCACCATGACCAGGGCGCCGGTTCGCGACGCTACCTCCATGACCCGGAAGAGGGTCTCGTCGTCGACCATGATGCTGCCCTTGTAGGCCATGAACAGCTTGTAGCTGGTCACCCCTCGCCGGGGCACCGCGGCCAGGTCCTCGAGCGTGCCCCCCTGGGTGAGGTCGGTGACGGCCAGATGGAAGCCGACGTCGATCACCGGCGGCGTCCGCTCGATCTTCTCGTGCCAGGTGGCGAGGGCGTCGGGCAGCGTCTGACCGGGCTGCTGCAGGCAGAAGTCGATCAGGGTGGTGGTGCCCCCGTGGGCGGCGGAGACGGTGCCGGAGGTGAAGTCGTCGCAGGTCACCGTTCCCCCGAACGGCATCTCCAGGTGCGTATGGGGGTCGATGGCACCGGGCAGCACGTAGGCGCCGGCGGCGTCGATCACCCGGTCGGCGGTGGCCTGGAGCCTGGTGCCGATGGTGGTGATGACCCCGTCCTCGACCAGGACGTCGCCCACGTAGTCGTCGGTGGCGGTGACGATCCGACCACCGCGGATCAGCAGTGACGGCATGCTCCGACCTCCTGAGCCCTCGTCGGCCGGGAAGCCAGGCCGACGGCACGCGGCGCTGGATCCTTCACGGCAACAGCTGGGTGAGCTCCCCGTACAGCTCCGGCCGGCGGTCGCGCAGGAACTGCCAGGTGTTGCGCACCTCGCGGTTCATCTCCAGGTCGACGTCGCAGACCAGCACCTCATCCTCGCTGTCCGAGGCCCGGCAGACGATCCTCCCTCTCGGATCGCAGAAGTACGAGGAGCCGTAGAAGCGGGCGCTGTTGAGGGGGGCCTCGACCCCGACCCGGTTGATGGCCGCGATCCAGTAGCCGTTGGCCACCGCGTGGGCCGGCTGCTCCAGCTCCCACAGGTACCTCGACACCGATTCCACCGTGGCCGAGGGGTTGAAGACCAGCTCGGCACCCTTGAGGCCCAGGGCACGGGCCGGCTCCGGGAAGTGCCGGTCGTAGCAGATGAGCAGGCCCACCCGGCCGACCGAGGTCTCGAACACCGGGTAGCCGAGGTTGCCGGGCTTGAAGTAGAACTTCTCCCAGAAGCAGGGGCCGACGTGGGGGATGTGCGTCTTGCGGTACTTGCCGAGCACGGTCCCATCGGCCTCGATCACCACCGCCGAGTTGTAGTAGACGCCCGGTTGCGCCTCCTCGAAGAAGGGCACGATCAGGACCATACCCAGCTCCCGGGCCAGCTCCCGCATGCGGCACACGGTCGGCCCGCTCTCGGGCTCGGCGGTCGCGTACCAGCGGGGATCCTGCTCGGCCGGGAAGTACGGTCCGTGGAAGATCTCCTGGAGGCAGGTGATGCGGGCCCCCTGGGCGGCGGCGCGGCGGACCAGCTCGACGTGCACCTCCACCGCCTCCTCCTTGGGCAGGTTGGCGTGGGCCTGGACGACGGCCGCCCGGACGGTGGTCACGGAGCCTCCGCCCGCAGCACCGGGGCGCCCTCCCGCCAGGCCGGGATCAGCTCCGATCCGAAGATCCGCATCTGTCCAGCCGGGTCCTCTCCCATATCGTAGTTGTTGAACTGCGTCATCCCCATCGCCTCGAGCCGACGCAGCTTGGCCCTGACCTCGTCCACCGAGCCGATGACGCAGAAGCGGTCGACGACCTCGTCGCTCACCCAGGAGGTGTGACGGGCGCCCACCCGGCCGTGCTCGGCGTAGTCGTAGTGATCGCGCCTCCGCACGTACTCGGTGAGCTCCGCCGGCAGCTGCTCGGGCGCGTAGCGTCGCACCAGGTCGATGACGTGGTTGGAGACCAGGGCCGGGAACCAGCGAACCTGGTCCCGGGCCCGGGTCCGGTCGGAGGCGACGTAGGCCGGCGCCGCCACCTGCACCTCGATCTCCGAGCGGCGTCGTCCCGCCCGGCGGGCCCCCTCCTCCACATGGCCCAGGAACCAGGGGATGAGGTCCGGATCGGCCAGCTGGAGGATCACCCCGTCCGCCACCTCGCCGGCCAGCCGCAGGGCCCGGGGGCCGTAGCCCGCGATCCAGATCCGGACCTCATGACCGGGCGACCAGGCGAGCCGCACCGTGGCGCCGTCGACCTCGACCGCCCGGCCGGCGGCCAGCTCACGGATCACCTGACAGGCCCGGCGCAGGTCGTCCAGGGAGACCGGGTGGCGTCCGATCACCCGCTGGGCGCTGTCGCCCCGGCCGATCCCCACCTCCATGCGGCCCCCGCTGAGCTCGTTGAGGGTGGCGATGGCGCTGGCGGTGACGGTGGGGTGGCGCGTGGCCGGGTTGGTCACACAGGGACCGATCCGCACCCGGTCGGTCTCGGTGGCGATCAGGGCAAAGATCGGGTAGACCTCCTGCCAGAGGACGTGGGAGTCCCAGAGCCAGACGTAGTCGTGACCGGTCGCCTCGGCGACCCTGGCCAGCTCGACGGTGCGGCGCAGCGGCGGGTCGGGCTGGAAGGTGACCCCGAAGCTCAGCATCCCTCGCCTCCGATCACACCGCGGCCGGGCTGGGCTCCCGCCGGGCCTGGGCGGGGAAGAGCACGGTGAGCAGGTAGTAGACGAGGAAGGCCGCGACCAGCCCCACCACCCAGCTGTAGTCGTAGAGCGGCCGCAACGGCCCGATCAGGCCGGCGGCGGGGAAGGGACCGGCCGTCCCCGAGGCGGTGTAGGCCCCTCCCACCGCGAGCACGGCACCGACCAGGAGCGCGATCAGACCGCGTGGGTTCCAGCCCCCGGCGTAGCTGTAGAAGCCGTTGGTGCGGTAGAGGTCGAGCAGCCGCAGGTTGGTGCCCCTGACCAGCCAGTAGTCGGCGATCAGCACCCCGGCCACCGCCCCCAGCAGCCCGCCGTAGAAGCCGAGCCAGGTGTAGATGTAGATGTGGGGGTCGGCCAGCAGACGCCAGGGCTGGATGACGACGCCGATGATGCCGGTGAGCAGGCTTCCGGTTCGGAAGCTGATCAACCTGGGGATGGCGTTGGAGAAGTCGTAGGAGGGAGCCACGGTGTTGGCCGCCACGTTGACCGAGATCGTGGCCACGGCCAGGGTGAAGAGGGCCACCACCACCACGATGGGGTTGGTGAAGCGGCCCGTCAGCTCCACCGGGTCCCAGATCGGGTGGCCGAACACCACCGCCGTGGCCGAGGTGATGAGCACCGCGATCAGGGGGAAGAAGGTCATGGTGGTGGGGAGCCCCAGGACCTGGCCCAGCATCTGCTGGCGCTGACTGCGGCCGAAGCGGGTGAAGTCGGGCATGTTCAAGGAGAGGGTCGACCAGAAGGCGATCATCGCCATCAGGGAGGGGAAGAACAGCGCCCAGAAGCCCGGCCCCCAGCCGAACTTGCCCCCCTGGCTCAGGATGGGGCCGAAGCCATGGGCGGCGACCAGCATCCAGATCAAGAGGAAGAAGGCGACCACCAGCACGAAGGGCGCCGCCCAGTTCTCGAACCGGCGCAACGTCTCCATGCCCCGGAGGATGATGGCCATCTGGATCACCCAGAAGATGGCGAAGCTCAGCCACTGGGTCCAGGGGATGCCGGCCAGCGGTGCCGCCTTCAACCAGGCGCTGCCGAAGAGCGCCCCGGCCAGGGTGTACACGGCCTGGCCCCCGATCCAGCTCTGGATGCCGAACCAGCCGCAGGCGATGAAGGCGCGGAGCAGGGCGGGCACGTTGGCGCCGAA
>JAJPKS010000142.1 GCA_021323605.1 Bacillota bacterium
CCAAGCTGGCGGCCCAGGGCCTGGTCGTGCACGATCGCTATCGCGGCGCCTCGCTGACCCCCGAGGGACGGCGGGTGGCGCTGGAGGTGCTGCGTCACCACCGGCTGCTCGAGGTCTACCTGGCGCGCAAGCTCGGCTATCGGTGGGACGAGGTTCACGACGAGGCCGAGCTGCTCGAACACGTGATCTCGGAGCGCATGGAGCAGCGGATGTTCGACCTCCTGGGTCGGCCCGAGGTCGACTGCCACGGTGACCCCATTCCCTCCCTGAGCGGCGAGGTCACCGTGACCCGCTACCGGAGCCTGCTGGAGGCCAGGGTCGGCGAGCGGCTCCGGGTTCGTCGGGTGTCGGACGACGACCCCGGGAGGCTGCGGGCGCTGGGCCGGCTCGGCCTGCGCCTGGGGGTGGAGGTCGAGGTGCTGGCGGAGAGCGAGTACGAGGGTCCCATCGAGATCCGGGTCGGTGGCCGGCGTCGTCGCGTCCCCATCGGGGTGGCGAGAGGGGTGTTCGTCGGATGACGTCGCCTCCGGACGACCGCCGCCGTCGCCCGCGGTCGGGCGCCTCGCCGCCTCGCTCGGTGGCCGGCGGGGCCACCGCCGAGGTGGTGGCGCCCAGGACCGGGGCCGCCGGCACCGCGCTCCCGGGTGAGCGCCGCGTCCTGGAGGCGGCGCAGCGCTCGCTGGCCGGCGAGGCGCGGGGCCTCCGCGCCCTGCTGCCCTTCCTCGGTCCGGCCTTCGTCGCCGCCGTCGCCTATGTCGACCCGGGCAACTTCGCCACCAACGTCGCCGGTGGCTCTCGCTTCGGGTACATGCTGCTCTGGGTGGTGCTGGCCGCCAACCTGATGGCGATGCTCATCCAGGCCCTCAGCGCCAAGCTCGGCATCGCCACCGGCATGAACCTGCCCGAGGTCTGCCGGGCCCGCTTCCCGCGTCCTCTGAACCTGCTGCTCTGGGTCCAGGCGGAGGTGGTGGCCATGGCCACCGACCTGGCCGAGTTCGTGGGGGCGGCGCTGGGGCTGAACCTCCTCTTCCACGTGCCCCTGCTGCCGGCCGGCCTGATCACGGGCGCTGCCGCCTTCGCCATCCTGGGGCTGCAGGCGAGGGGCTTCCGGAGCGTGGAGGCGGTCATCACCGGCCTGGTGGGGGCGATCGTGGTCGCCTTCGCCTTCCAGGTGGTCCTGGCCCGGCCCTCGGCGGCGGGGGTGGCCGGCGGCGTCTTCCTCCCCCACCTGGACGGTCCGGAGAGCGTGCTCCTCGCCGCCGGCATCCTGGGGGCGACCGTGATGCCGCACGTCATCTACCTGCACTCGGCCCTGACCCAGCACCGCATCGTCGGCTCCGGGCCCGAGGAGCGGCGGCGGATCTACCGCTTCGAGCTCTGGGACGTGGTCATCGCCATGAGCGTGGCCGGTGCGATCAACATGGCCATGCTGGTCACGGCCGCGGCCGTCCTCCACGGCCGCGGGATGGGGGTGGCGGACCTGGGCGCCGCCTCGCACGCTCTCGGCGCCCAGCTCGGGCACCACGCCGATCTCTTCTTCGGCCTGGGGCTGCTGGCCTCCGGGCTGTCCTCCTCCTCGGTGGGGACCATGGCCGGCCAGGTGGTCATGCAGGGGTTCATCCATCGCCGGATCCCGCTCTTCCTGCGGCGCTCGCTCACCATGGCCCCGGCCCTGGCCGTGCTCGCCCTGGGCGTCGACACCTCGAAGGTCCTGGTCCTGAGCCAGGTCGTGCTCTCTTTCGGCATCCCCTTCGCGCTGATCCCCCTCCTCCTCTTCAGCCGCGACCGTCGCCTGATGGGCGACCTGGTCAACCGGAGGTCCACCACGGCGCTGGCGGGCATGGTCGTGGCCCTGATCGTGGGGCTCAACGTCTTCCTTCTCGGCCAGACGCTGAACCTCCTCCCCGGCTGAGCCCGGATCTCAGCTCGAGGAGGACGTGTCCCGCTCCTCCTCGTACTTGAGCGCCTCGTAGAGGGTGCCGCAGCGCCGACAGCGACGCTGGAGGGTGATGGCCTGGGTCCCGAACAGGGAGATCACCTCGGTATCGGCCGCACCACAGTGGGGACAGCGGTCGCCGCCGGGCCGGTCCGGGGTGGGGCGGGGTCCTTCAGCGCCCAGGGCCGGCCTGCCCCCGCGCGCCGGAGGGATGGTAGCGACGCTCCTCCAGCCCGCGCAGCATGTCGAAGGTGCGGGCGTCGATCCGGCCGGGCCGGCTGCGGCGACGGCGCGGGTCCCAGGTGGCCCAGTCGATGTCCAGGTCGGGGGCGCGCGTCTCCAGCCGCTGCTCGAGCCCTGCCCGGAGCTCGGCCGGACCCAGCGCCAGCGCCCCCCGGCGGTACAGCTCGACCACCTCTCCATCCGGAGGCCCGAACCACTCCAGCGCCTGGCGCCACGCTTCCATCAACGGCCCCTCCTCGATCCCGGCCCGGAACCAGCTGCGCCCGTGCAGGAAGTGGTACCGCTCCTCGCTCAGCATCTTGCGCAGTCGCGAGCGCAGCACCTCGACGTTGCCCTTGACGCAGGCCTGGATCATCACCGTGAAGGCCGTGTCGAGCACCGCGTTGGCGGCGACGAACTGGTCCCACGAGCTCCACGGCTCGTCGAAGTAGGGCAGGTTGAGGTAGTCGCCGGGATCCGCTTCCCGGGCCAGGTGCCCCGCCTCGCCCAGCGGCTCGAGGCAGCCGTACAGCACCCGCGAGTGGCCGAGGTCGTCGAGGCCCATGGCGGCGGCGGCGATGTCCGCCTCCAGGGAGGGGGCCCGGGTCGCCCACTCGGCGTAGCGAAGCCCGAGCAGCTGCTTGTTGTCGGCCAGGCTGAGGATCAGGCCGCCCAGGCTCATTCCGCCTCCTCTCCCGGGGCCCAGAGGGTCACCATCGCCTCCCTGGGCACGATCGCCATCTCGATCCATCGCTCCTCGTCGTAGGTCGCCCGCGCGTAGGCCATGGCCAGGTCGTCGTCGGGCGCGACCACGCTCCCGACCAGGCGCAACGGCTCGACCCGCGCCTTGCGCGCGAACACCTCGTACTCTCGGGCCCGCCCGTGGACCCGGTTGAACCCCGGGCCGCTCACACCGCCAGACCCCACATGCGCAACACCTCGCGGCCGGCCGGGGTGAGCCGGCCCGCCGTCCAGGGCGGGTCCCAGACCACGTTGACCACCACCTCCTCCACGTCGGGCTCGCGCAGCAGCCGCTCGCGCACGTCCTCGAGGATGAAGTCGGAGGCCGGGCAGCCCATGGCGGTGAAGGTCAGGTCCACCTCCACCCGCCGGTCCCGGTGCCGGATGCCGTAGACCATGCCCAGATCCACGATGCTGACCGGCATCTCGGGATCCTGGACGTCGCGCAGCGCCTCCAGGAGCCTCGCCTCGGCCTCCATGTGCTCAGACCCCGGCCGCCTCGGGATGGGCGCGGCGGAAGCGGTGGAACTCCTCCTGGAGGGAGGCCACCATCTCGGCGTTGCGCGGACCCCGGGCCCGCCAGCGCCGGAGCACGTCGTCCCACGAGCAGGGGTCGGAGAAGTCCCAGCGCTTGGCCTCGGGGTCGAAGGTGCAGGGGAAGGGGTAGTCCACCACCCAGGTCTCGGCTCCGTCGCGTACCTCCCGGTGGGCCGGGACCCGGATCCCGATCTCCTCGCAGTAGGGCACGACCAGCGAGAGCCACCACTGCCGCAGCTGGTCGTTGGTCTTCCCCTTGAGCCGGTAG
>JAJPKS010000333.1 GCA_021323605.1 Bacillota bacterium
CCCACCCGGGCCGGCCTATCGGCGGGCGGGGCCCCTTCCCAGCTCGATCACCCCCGCCTGCCAGGGCGGCGCCACCACCTGGATCGGCACCCGATCGGCACCCGCCGGACCGCCGCAGCTTCCGAATTCCCCTGCTCCACGGTCCGCCGAGGGACCTCCGACGTCACGCCGTGGCGCTGGCCGGCGTCGATCTCCCTCCGCTCGAGCCGACGACGTAGGGACTCGGGTCCGATGCCGAGCTGGCGGGCCACCCGGTGACACCGCGATCGACCAGCTCGTCATCTGCGCCATGGCAAGGTTGGAGCTCCAGGTCGGCCCCACAGCCTCCCCGTGAACCCGAAAACGGCCCGACGGAGGCGCCGAGGGAATGTCCAGACTCCCTGGCCGCCGAAGGCCGGCTCGGACCCGGTCATCCCCTCGGGGTCGTCGGGTTGGTGGCAGACGCGCCCTCGGTCAGGCGGTTCACCAGCCGAGCCACGAAGTCTCGGAGCGAGACCTCAGCCACACGGTGCAGGAGGGCCTGGTCGAGCGCTGCGCCCACTCGCCCTGCCGGGGGACGGTAAGTGGCATCCAGAACCAGGCGGCACCGGTTCGGGCCCGCGCGCTCGAGCCGCAGCGTGCCGGCCAGGGTGGGGTACAGCTCCGGCCGCCGGAGCGCCTGCCACTCGACGTGGACGGCCACCCCGTGGCCGAAGGGTTGCACCCGGCTCAGCGACGCCCGCACCTTGCGCTGGACCCGGCGACCTCGGGGCCCCAGGCCGACGTCGAAGATCAGCTGCTCGCCCATCCGCTCCGCGCCCGGCAGCCAGCGCTCCGGATCGCCGTGCAGCAGCGCCGCCAGCGGCTCGTAGGTGTGCTCGATCGGGGTCTCCAGGAACAGGTCCATCGCCATCACCTCGTGGATCGCGGTCCGCCGGTGCCGGGCCTGGGCCTTGCTTCGCGCCGGCCCGAACAGGGCCCGAGGTGCCGGCTCGGGCGGGTGAGGCTCATCGGCGCGCCGCCGCGTAGCGGCTGCGGTAGAGGATGTAGGGCCGGCCCAGGTACTGCCAGGGCAGGCTCCAGACGTGGACCAATCGGGAGAACGGCCACAGCGCGTAGAGGGCCCAGGCGGAGGCGGCGTGGAGCTGGTAGACGAGGGGCGCTCCGGCCATCAGTTGGGGCTCGGGGTGGAGCCAGAACAGCCCCCGAAACCAGATCGCAACCGTTGAACGGTAATCGTACCCGGGCCCGAAGGCGTTGACCGCCAGCGTCTCCCCGATCCCGAGCCCGATCACGATGGCCAGCAGCGTGTAGACGGCGACGTCGACCGCGTCGGTGGTCCGTCGCACCCGGACGAAGGCCGCCCGCCTCACGATCAGGATCACCAGGCCGGCCACGCAGACCACCCCTGCGATCGACCCCGGTATGGCCGAGATGAAGTGGTAGGTGAACTCCGAGATGCCCACCGCCGAGGTCAGCCAGTTGGGGACCAGGATGCCCAGCACGTGGCCGGCGATGGCGGCCAGGGCGCCATAGTGGAAGAGGTTGGAGCCCCAGGCCAGCCAGCGACCCTCCAGGAGCTGCGTGGAGCGGCTGGTCCAGCCGAACTGGTCGTGGCGATAGCGCCAGACGTGACCGGCGACGAAGAGCACCAGGGCGGCGTAAGGGAGAACCACCCAGAGGAAAGTATCCCAGATGGTCATCGTGACCTCCCCCTCGGGCTGCTGGCGGAGGGCATGACCTCAGGCGGAGCCAGGGGCTCCAGCCCTACCTGCTCCGCCGGCGGCCCCTCGCGGATCAGACGGCCGATCCGTTCCAGGTCGAGCGGCCCCGGTCGCGGGAGTCCGAGACAGAGCGCCTCGAGCAGGTGGAGGTACGGGCTCTCCTGGTCTCGCAGGGCGAGGCGCAACACCTCGAGCCCGGCTCGGTGCTCGCTCAGGAGCCGTTTCCCGGCATCGTCGGGAGCCAGGGCGGCGAACTCCAGCATCACCGGCAGGTAGTCAGGTAGCTCGTGATCCGTGAGCTGAAGCCCTGCCGCCGCGTACCGGCGCTTCAGGCGGAGCAACGCCAGTCCGCGCCGGCGAGTGTCGCCCTCGGTGAGGTAGGTGAGATAGAGGCCGGTACGGCGCTGGAGGTCGAAGGTGGCCACGTAGCGCTGCTGGAGCTCGAGGTCGGATGTCTCCTGCAGGTAGGTGGTGAAAGCCAGGAGGTGCTCCCGAAGCCTCCCCGCCGGCAGCGACGCCACCGCCTCGGCGACCTCCCGCCGGGCGCGGAGCAGACGCTCATCCGGGTAATCGAGGAGGAGGGAGAGCAAAGCGAAGGGAGGGTGGTGCTCCCGGCCCCCCCTCATGGATGCTCCTCCGCTGGCCGGTTCCGGACCGGCAGCGGGCGAGCGCCGGGAAAGCGACGCTCGGGGCGCTCGGTGAGCATGAAGCGCTGGTTCAAGGTCGCCGCCGGCCGGGGGATGGCGCCACAGCTCCCAGGCCCTCCCTCGAAGTCCAGCCCGCAGGTCCCGGGCAGCTCGGCCAGACGCTGGGCCAGCTCGGTGTGGGCCTGGGGGATCACGTAGCGATCCTCGTACCTGGCGATGGCGAGCAGGCGGTACAGGTCCTCCAGCTCGTCGGCGTCCATGCCCACCTCCGTCGCCAGCCGCTCCTCGCGCACCCCCAGGACCTGCTGCTTGCGCATGAAGGCCCGCATCGTCGCCAGCCGCCGCAGCACGAAGCGGATCCGGTCGGCGTCGCCGGCGGCGAGCAAGTTGGCCAGGTACTCGATCGGGATGCGCAGCCGCTCGATGGCCGGGAAGACGTCGTCGGGGTCGGCCTCGTAGCCGTCCTGCTCCAGGGCGTTGACCACCGGGGAGAGCGGGGGCACGTACCAGACCATGGGCAGGGTGCGGTACTCGGGGTGCAGGGGCAGGGCCACCCGGTAGCGAATGGCCAGGGCGTGGACGGGGGAGCGGCGGGCGAAGTCGATCCAATCGTCGGGGATGCCGTCGCGCCGAGCCTGGCAGCGGACCTCGGGGTCGTCGGGGTCCACGAAGAGCCCGAGCTGGGCGTCGAGGAGGTCTCTGGGGTCGGGCGTCGAGGCCGCCTCCAGCACCCGGTCGGCGTCGTAGAGGACCAGACCCAGGTAGCGGATGCGGCCGACGCAGGTCTCCGAGCAGATGGTGGGCAGGCCGGCCTCGATCCTCGGGTAGCAGAGCGTGCACTTCTCGGCCTTGCCGGTGCGGTGGTTGAAGTAGACCTTCTTGTAGGGGCAGCCGGAGACGCAGAAGCGCCAACCACGACACTTGTCCTGGTCGACCAGGACGATGCCGTCCTCCTCGCGCTTGTAAATGGCGCCCGAGGGACAGGAGGCCACGCAGGAGGGGTTCAGGCAGTGCTCGCAGATGCGCGGCAAGTAGAACATGAAGGCCTGCTCGTAGGCGAGCTTGACCCGGTCCTCGATGCCACGCAGCACAGGGTCCTCGGAGGCCGTCTCGGGGGCGCCGGCGAGATCGTCATCCCAGTTCGGGCCCCAGCGGACGCTCGTCTCCCGGCCGGTGAGCTGGGAGCGGGGCCGGGCGACCGGGTCTCGCTCCGAGAGGGGCGCCTCGATCAAGGTCTCGTAGTCGTAGGTCCAGGGCTCGTAGTAGTCGTCGATGGTGGGGAGATCGGGGTTCCAGAAGATGCCGATCAGCTTTCGGATCTGGCCGCCGGCCTTGAGCCGCAGCCGGCCCCTTCGATCCAGCTCCCAGCCGCCCCGCCAGCGCTGGTTGTCCTCCCAGCGTCGGGGGTAGCCGAGACCGGGCTTGGTCTCGACGTTGTTGAACCAGACGTACTCGGTGCCCGGCCGGTTGGTCCAGACCTGCTTGCAGGTGACGCTGCAGGTATGGCAACCGATGCACTTGTCCAGATTCATGACCATGCCCACCTGGGCCCGGAGCCTCATCAGAACACCACCTCCTGGCGCCGCTTGCGCACGACCGTGATCTCGTCCCGCTGGGAGCCGGTCGGCCCGTAGTAGTTGAAGCCGAAGCTGAGCTGGGCGTAGCCGCCGATCAGGTGGGTCGGCTTCCAGACGATTCGGGTGAGCGAGTTGTCGGTCCCCCCGCGGTTGCCGGCGAGCTCGGTGCGGGGCACGTTCAGGTGCCGGTCCTTGGCGTGGTACATGATGCAGACACCCTCCGGCACCCGATGGGTGACCACCGCCCGGCAGGCGATGATGCCGTTGCGGTTACAGGCCTCGACCCAGTCGTTGTCGCGGACCCCGATCGCCTCCGCGTCCTCCCGGGAGAGCCAGAGCACGGGACCGCCCCGGAAGAGGGTCAACATGTGGAGGTTGTCCTGGTACTCGGAGTGGATCGACCACTTGGAGTGCGGGGTCAGGTAGCGCACGGTGACCTCGACCGCACCCGGCAGCCCCGAGCCCTGATCTCCGAAGTGACGCCGGTAGGCGAGCGGGGGCCGGAAGACGGGCAGCATCTCGCCCAGCTCCCGTACCCACGCGTGATCCAGGTAGAAGTGCTGGCGCCCGGAGAGGGTGTGCCAGGGCTTCTGTCGCTCCACGTTGATGGTGAAGGGGGCGTAGCGGCGCTCATGGGACTCGATCCCCGACCACTCCGGGGAGGTGATCACGGTCCGGGGCTGGACCTGGACGTCGAAGAAGGTGAGCCGGTCGCCGGCCCTGCTGCCGGCCAGGTCGGCCAGGGGCACGCCGCAGCGTTCCTCCAGGCTCCGGAAGCCCTCCACCGCCAGCCGGCCGTTGCAGGTGCCGGAGAGGGCGAGGATGGCCTCCGCCACCTGCTCGGCGCTCTCCAGGCGCGGGCGACCGTGGCAGGGGCCGCCGCGCACCAGGTCGTGCTTGCGGGCCAGGTACTGGACTTCCTCCAGAGGTCTCCAGGCAGCGCCCTTGGTCTGGCTCCCCAGCCGCTCCAGGAGTGGACCCAGGGACCGCATCCGGGCTCCGACCGCCCCGTAGTCCCGCTCCACCACCGCCAGCCGGGGCATGGTCCGGCCGGGGATGGGCTCGCACTCGCCGGCCCGCCAGTCCCGCACCTCGCCCAGCGGCTGCGCCACCTCGTCGGAGGTGTCGTGCAGGAGCGGGGTCGCCACCACGTCCCGGCGCACTCCCAGCCGCTCGCGGGCCAGCTCGCTGAAGCGGTCGGCGATCAGGTTGAAGATCTCCCAGTCGGTCTTCGCCTCCCAGGGCGGCGGCACCGCCTGGTTGAAGGTGTGCACGAAGGGATGCAGGTCGGTGGTGGAGAGGTCGTACTTCTCGTACCAGGTGGCGGCGGGCAGGACCACGTCGCTGAAGAGGGCGTTGGAGGTCATGCGGAAGTCGAGCGTGCAGAGCAGATCGAGCTTGCCCACCGGGGCCTCGGGGTGCCAGGCCACCTCCTGTGGCCGCAGCCCGGCGGGCGTCTCCTCGGCCCGCACCGCCGGGTCGGAGGTGCCCAGCAGGTGCTTCAGGAAGTACTCGTGGCCCTTGCCCGAGGAGCCGAGCAGGTTGGAGCGCCAGACCGTGAGCACGCGCGGCCAGCTCTCGGGGGCGTCGGGGTCCTCGATCGCGAAGCGCAGGTGGCCTTCTCGCAGCTCCTGAACCACGTGCTCCTCGAGCGAGCGGCCCGCCTCGGCGGCCTCGTCGGCCAGGGCGAGGGGGTTGCGGTCGAAGACCGGGTGGGCAGGCATCCACCCCAGCCGGGCGGCCTGGGCGTAGCAATCGATGAACTGGCGGCCGGCGAAGAGCCCCCGTCCCAGCGGCGAGGCCAGCTCCTCGGGGCCGAAGGCCTCGTAGCGCCACTGGTCGGTGGCGGCGTAGAAGAAGGGGGTCGCCGCCTGCTGACGGGGCGGACGGACCCAGTCCAGGGCGAAGGCCAGGGTCTGCCAGCCGGTCAGGGGACGGACCTTCTCCTGGCCCACGTAGTGGGCCCAGCCGCCGCCGTTGCGGCCCTGGCAGCCGCAGAGCAGGACCAGGGCGAGGAAGGTCCGGTAGATGAGGTCGGAGTGGTACCAGTGGTTGGTCCCCGCCCCCATGCAGATCATGGAACGGCCATGGGTCAGCTCGGCGTTGCGCGCGAACTCCCGGCCGATGCGGGCGGCGAGCTGCGCCTCGACCGAGGTGATCTCCGCCTGCCAGGCAGGGGTGCACGGTTGGGGGTCGTCGTAGTCGCGTGGCCACTCCCCCGGCAGCCCCTCACGCCGGACCCCGTAGTGGGCGAGGAGGAGATCGAAGACGGTCGTCACCAGCCGGTCCCCGATCCGCAGCGCCGGCACCCCGCGGCGGAGGACCGCGCCCCCCTCGGTGGCGCCCACGTCGAAGCGGGGGAACGAAACCTCGACGTGCTCGGTGGCCCGCTCCAGGAGGCTCAGGGCGGGTCGCAGCTCGCCCAGCTCCAGGTTCCAGCGCCCCGGCTCGCGCTGGTAGCGGTGGCCGACGCTTCCCGGGGGAACCGCCGGCGCCCCGCTCACCTCGTCGAGCACGACCGGCTTCCACTCCGGCAGCTCCTCGCCGGCCTGCTCTCCGGCCGGGAGGTCGGAGGCGCGCAGGAAGCGGCCGGGCACCAGCCCTCCCGCTCGCTCCTCCAGGATGACGAGCAGGGGGAGGTCGGTGTAGCGGCGGACGTAGTCCTCGAAGTACGGCGTCCGGCGCTCGACGTAGAACTCCTTCAGGATCACGTGGCCCATGGCCAGGGCGAGGGCGGCGTCGGTTCCGGGCCGGGCGGCCAACCAGTGGTCGGCGAACTTGGTGTGGTCGGAGTAGTCGGGGGAGACCACCACCACCTTCTGGCCTCGATAGCGGGCCTCGACCATGAAGTGGGCATCGGGAGTGCGGGTGATGGGGAGGTTGGTCCCCCAGATGATCAGGTAGGCCGCGTTCCACCAGTCCCCGGACTCGGGGACGTCGGTCTGGTCACCGAAGACCTGGGGTGAGGCCGGGGGCAGGTCCGCGTACCAGTCGTAGAAGCTGAGGATGACACCCCCGATCAGGGAGAGGAAGCGGGTCCCGGCCGCGTAGGAGACCTGGGACATGGCCGGGATGGGCGAGAACCCGACCACCCGGTCGGGGCCGTGGCGCTCGACGGTGTGGACGTGGGCGGCGGCCACCAGCTCCACCGCCTCCGCCCAGGAGGCGCGCACGAAGCCGCCCTTGCCCCGCTGCGACTTGTAGCGGCGGGCGCGCTCCGGGTCGTCCACGATCGCGGCCCAGGCGTCGACCGGGTCGGGGTGGCGGCGACGCGCTTCCCGCCACATCTGGAGCAGGCTGCCCCGGACGTACGGGTACTTCACCCGCAGCGGCGAGTACGTGTACCAGCTGAAGGACGCCCCCCGGGGGCAGCCCCGGGGCTCGTACTCGGGCATGTCCGGACCCACCAGAGGGTAGTCGACCGCCTGCGACTCCCAGGTGATGATGCCGTCCTTGACGTAGACGTTCCAGGAGCAGGAGCCGGTGCAGTTGACCCCGTGGGTGGAGCGGACCACCTTGTCGTGCTGCCAGCGGTCGCGGTAGAAGGACTCCCACTCCCGATCCTCGCCCACCCGCTGGCTCCATCCCTCGGCCGAGATCGGCCCTTGCCGGAAGAAGCGATGGGCGTCGAGCAGTGGACTCCGGTGGCCGGCCATGGCGCCTCCTGATCACGATCCTCGCGGGTGCGGTCGCTTCCCCCACCATGCACGCACGACAGGGTCGGTCGCAAGCATCTTCTCATCGGTGGTTCCCTCGGCGCTCCATCGGTGATTTCCCTCACCGGCATCCCGAACGCTCTGCGCGTAACGCCGGGCAACCAGGGCGACCGGAAGGGTGAGGCCCAGCGCAGCAGCTGCTCCTCGCTGCGCTCCCGGACGAAGGCATGGACCCGACCCGCCCTGGTCTCCGTCGGGGTGCTGGCCAGGTAGCGCTTCAGCGCCCCCCCAGGTCCGCCTCACCGACTGACTGCCCGGCAGCGGTGGCACGTTGTCGAGGAGGACGGCGATGGCCGGCAGGGATAGGTCGCCACCACCCGCTCCAGGAGCCCAGGGAAGCCGGCGCCGGTGGGCCGGGTGGTGACCAGGTGGAACCGGTGCCCGCCGGCCAGCTCGACGGCGGCGGGAGTTGGGATCGCATCCGGGTGCAGCTCGGCGATGGCGGAGGCCGGGTAGGCCTGGAGGACATCGGGACCATGGCCAGGCGGAGGGGAAGCGAAGGGGGCCGCGAAAGAGGGCCAGGAGTCGGCCTCGATCGTCGATCCCGGGCTGGTGCAAACGAGTGACCGCCCCGTGAATGGGTTGGACGAGATCCTCACGAGGCCACTCCTCCTTCGTCGCCGCCCTCCGCCCCGGCCGGAGGCCCGCCCATTACGGGCAAGACCCCTGCCACCCGTCAGGCCCGCGGGCCGGCAAGGACGAGCTCCGAGGGCCGACAATGGGTCGCCGGATGATCGATCCCGAGAGCGTTTCCGTGACCGGAGGCGACCTGCTGGTGGCGGCCCTGCAGGCCCAGGGCGTGGGCGACGTCTTCGGGCTGCCGGGCGTCCAGCTCGACGCCGCCTTCGACGCGCTGGCCCGCTGCGAGACGATTCGCGTCTACCACACGCGACACGAGCAGGCGACCTCCTACATGGCCGACGGCTACGCGCGCGTGGCCGGACGCCTCGCGGTCTGTCTGGTGGTGCCCGGCCCGGGCGTGCTCAACGCCGCCACCGGGCTGGCCACGGCCTACGCCTGCAACTCGCCCGTGCTCTGCGTGGCCGGGCAGGTGCTCTCGGCCGAGATCGGCTCCGGCCTCGGCCTGCTCCACGAGCTCCCGGACCAGCTCCAGATCCTGCGCGGCCTCACCCGCTGGGCCGGGCGTGCCCGGCGCCCGCAGGAGATTCCGGCCCTGATCGCCGAGGCGGCCCGGCGTGCGTGCTCGGGACGGCCCGGCCCGGCGGCGGTGGAGGTGCCCTGGGACGTCCTGGAGGCGACCTGCGAGCCGATCACCGGCCTCCCGGTGGGCGTCGCCGAGAGCCGTCCCCCGGACGGGGACGCCCTGGAGCAAGCGGCGGCCTGGCTGCACCGGGCCCAACGCCCACTGATCGTGGCCGGGGGCGGGGTCCTGGCCGCCGGGGCCTGGGAGGAGCTACGCCAGCTGGCCGAGCGCCTCGCCGCCCCGGTGGCGCTCACCGGTAACGGCAAGGGGGCGCTGTCGGCCCGGCATCCGCTGGCCTTCGAGCCGCCGGCGATCCCCAACCTGATCCGGGAGGCGGACGTGATCCTGGCCCTCGGCACCCGCTTCGCCACCCCCGAAGGCGCCCGCTGGCGGCTGCGAGAGGGGCAGCGGCTGATCCGGGTCGAGGTCGACCCCGAGGAGCTGGCGCGCGGCCCCCGGGCCGAGGTCGCCGTCGAAGCAGACGTCAGGCGGGCGCTGGAGCTCCTGGTGGACCTGCTCCCGGGCCGCGGTGCCGTCTCCTGGCGGAACCTCGACCGGCTCCGGGAGCGGGTTGGCGAGGCGCTGGAGCAGCTGCAACCGCAGGCCGCCTTCGCCCGCGCCATCCGGGCCGCCCTGCCCGACGACGCGGTGGTGGTGGACGGGATGACGCAGGTCGGCTACTGGGCCCGGATCGGCTTCCCCGTCTACCAGCCGAGGACCTGGCTCACCTCCGGCTACCAGGGCACCCTGGGGTTCGAGCTGCCGGTGGGCCTGGGCGCTCAGGTGGCGGCCCCTGGGCGCCGGGTGGTGATCATCGTCGGGGACGGCGGTCTCCTCTTCAACGTCCAGGAGCTGGCCACGGCGGTCCAGCATCGGCTGCCGGTGATCGTGGTGGTGTTCAACGACGGCGCCTACGGCAACGTCCGCCGCATCCAGCGCCAGCGGTTCGGGCGCGTGATCGCCAGCGAGCTCCACAACCCCGACCTCCGGCGGCTGGCGGAATCGTTCGGCGTGCGGGCGCTCGGAGCTGCCGATCCCGACCGGTTGACCGCGGCCCTGCACCAGGCCCAGGAGGTGGAGGAGCCGGTGCTGATCGAGGTGCCGGTGGGCGAGATGGCCGATCCCTGGCCGCTCATCCTGCGCACGCGTCCGATCTAAAGGGCCGCCGGCCGAGCCTCCAGGTGCGCTCCAGGTCGTGCCCGCCGGGCAGGGCGGGCCGGGCGGCGATCGGGCTCGTGATCGCCGCCGCGGTGTGGATCGCCCCGAGCCCGGGCGCGGCGGCCGGGGCGGATGGGTCCGGGCTCACCATCCCCTCCTCGGCGCCACCGGGCGAGCCGGTCGAGGCCACCTTCACCTACCCCGTCCAGAGCTTCATCTTCGTCTCCTGCCCCTACTCGGTGGACTTCAGCTGGGACGGAGGCGCCTGGGCGACCGGGGTGCCGGCTCGCCTCGCCAACCGCAGCTGTCGGGCGTCGATCGCCGCGCAGCCGCCAGCCGGCCGCGATGGCGCCGGCGAACACCAGATCTGCGCCACCGGAGGCCCCCGTCACGACTGTGGCACCCTGATCGTGGTGGCGCCCCCGAGTCCGCCGACGACCCCGCTCCCCACGCCCTCACCCCCCGCTCCGCCCCCATCTCCATCTCCTTCCCCATCCCCCTCGCCTTCGCCGTCCCCGTCTCCCTCTCCCTCCGCCTCGCCCGGGGCCGCTCCCTCTCCGCTCACCCTCGCCTCCCCGAGCCCGAGTTCATCCCCGGTGGGGGCGGCGAGCCGAAGGGCGGCCGGCGACCGGCGTCCCGGATCGCCGGCGGCCGCCGTCTGGCTCCTGGTCCTGGCCATGGGGACGCTGCTGCTGGAGATGGTCGTCGTGCTGCTCGTGCGCCGCTTCTGGTGAGGGACGGGCCCGGCGTGCCACCCGGGCCCACCCGCGGTAGCCTCGCTCGCTTGACATAGGAGGATTCCCCATGACCGGCATCGAGGCCGTGGTCTTCGACGCCTACGGCACGCTGTTCGACGTCAACCGCATCCCCGGCCTGCCGGCCGAGGCGGTGGCCACCCTGCGCGAGAAGCAGCTCCAGTACAGCTGGCTGGTGAGCCTGATGGGCACCTACCGCGACTTCCGCGACCTGACCCGGGCGGCGGCGGAGCACGCCCTGGCCCGGCACCGGGTCCGGGACGCGAGCGTCGAGCAGGTGATGGAGGCCCAGCTCCGGCTGCCGCTCTATCCCGA
>JAJPKS010000421.1 GCA_021323605.1 Bacillota bacterium
GACCATGATCGCCGCGCTCCAGGACAGCCAGCTCAGGCCGCCGTCCAGGACGGCCACGAGCACGCCCACCGCCGTCGCGAGCCCGACCGCGGCCAGCGAGCGGCGGGGCGGGAAGGCGGCGCCGGCCACGGCGGCGCAGTAGATGAAGGTGCCCCCCCAGGTGTTGTCGACCACGGTCAGGAGCACGGAGAGGGCGAGCAGCGCCGCCAGCGCGGCCAGCCCCCAGAGCCCGTCGTCGGGGTAGAGCCGGGCCCAGAAGACCAGGTAGATGGTCACGAAGAGGGCGCCGCCGAGCAGGGTCCCCACCACCTCGGCCGGGTGATGGCGGCCGCTCAGCTCCGCGGCGACCGGGTAGGCCAGGTAGACCAGGTAGCCGACGGCGAAGGCCAGCGCCCAGGTCCGCCCGAAGCCCATCCACCGGCGCAGGGCGCCGATCACGTCTGACACCGATAAGGAGCGTATCCGGGCCAGGATCTGGACGGAAGTGGCGGTCCTCACGACCGGGGCATGATGGATGTCACCCCCAACTCCGGAGGCGGGTGACTGGCGACCGGAGGAGGTGGCCTCTAGCGTTCTCCCTGTCATGGAACCCGTTGTCGAGCTGGTTCGGGCTCACAAACGCTACGGCCCGGTGGAGGCGCTGCGAGGGGTCGACCTCGCCATCCACCGGGGCGAGGTGGTGGCCATGCTGGGACCCAACGGCGCCGGCAAGACCACCTCCATCAACCTGATGCTGGGACTGCGCCGCCCGACCTCGGGCCAGGCCCGGCTGTTCGGACGTGACCCCGGCGATCGCCGCGCCCGCAGCCGCTGCGGGGTCATGCTCCAGGAGTCGGGCGTACCCATGGGGCTCCGGGTGCGGGAGCTGGTGGAGCTGTTCCGGGCTTACTACCCCGACCCGATGCCGGCGGCGCGCGCCGTCGCCCTCGCCGGCCTGGAGGAGCAGGCCCGGGTCCCGGCCAACAAGCTCTCCGGCGGGCAGCTGCGGCGGCTCTACTACGCGCTGGCCATCTGCGGCGACCCCGAGCTGCTCTTCCTGGACGAGCCCACGGTGGGCCTGGACGTGGAGTCCCGCCGCGCCTTCCTCGACACCGTCAAGGAGTTCGCGGCCGAGGGCAGGACCATCGTGCTCACCACCCACTACCTGGAGGAGGCGGATGAGCTGGCCGAGCGGATCATCGTCATCGATCGGGGGAAGGTGATCGCCGACGCCCCGCCCGGGGAGATCAAGTCCCGGGTGGCGGGCAAGCGGGTCAGCTTCGACTGCGCGGGGCCGGTGGACGAGGCCGCCCTCCGCGAGCTGCCCCACCGTCACCTGGAGCTGCGCGGCGGGCACGTGCGCATGCTGACCAACCAGCCCGAGGAGGCCCTGCGCGAGGTGTTCCGGCGCGGGCTGGTGATCCGGAACCTGGAGGTGACCGGGGCCGACCTGGAGGAGGCCTTCCTTGCCCTGACCGGCCGGCGCGCGCCGGCGGCCGAGGAGGCCGGCCGGGAGGGCGAGGTCGAGGAGGTGGCGGGATGAACGCGGCGGTGGCGGGCCGGCGCCCGAAGCCGGAGGTGGCGCCCCTGGGACGGATGGTCGCGGCCCAGGTGCGGGCGACCCTCCTCTTCTACTGGCGGAACCCGGCCTTCTTCGTCTTCTCCCTGGTGCTGCCGGTGTTCTTCTATGCCTTCTTCGGCCTCGCCTTCGGCCAGCAGCGGGTGGCGAGGAACATCACCGTGAGCTACCTGATCATGGCCCAGATGGGCGCCTACGCGGTGAGCAGCATCCTGGTCTTCAACATCGGCATCGGCCAGGCCAACCGCCGTGCCACCGGCCAGGACCGGCTCCTGCGCGCCACCCCGCTGCCGTCCTGGGTGGCGCTCTTCGCCGACGTGGCGGGCGGCCTGGCGCTCTCCCTCCTCTCCCTGCTCGTCCTGTTCGTGGTCGCGGTGGCGGCCGGGGGGGTGAGGCTCGACCTCCTGGAGTGGGGCAGCCTGCTCCTGCGCCTGGTGCTGGGGTCGTTGCCACTGCTGGGTCTGGGCCTCGCCATCGGCTACGGGGCGAGCCAGAACGCGGCTCCCGCCCTGGCCAACCTGATCTACCTGCCCATGTCCTTCGCCTCGGGGATGTTCATCCCCATCCAGACCCTGCCCCAGTTCGTCCGGAGCATCGCCCACTACCTGCCCACCTACCACTACACCCAGCTCGTGCTGGGGCAGTTCAACGTCTCCGACGAGGCGCTCTGGCAGTCCGCCCTGTGGCTCGTCGGCTGGGGGATCGTGCTCTTCGCGATCGCGATCCGGATGTACCGGCTGGACCAGGTCAGGAAGTTCGCCTGAGCGCCGGGCGGGGGAGACGGCGCCTCCCCCGCCCCGGCGGCCGCCCGGCTACCAGGGATCCTCCCCGAACGCCTCCCGGTAGCGGGCGGCGAACTCCTCCCGGGAGTAGCGGTGCTCGACCGTGCCCGCCTCCTCGATCACGTAGGCGGCGGCCAGGGCGGCGATCCTCCCCGCCCGCTCCGGACCGAGGTTGCGGAGGAGGCCGAAGACCAGCCCGCCCCGGTAGGCGTCGCCGGCCCCGACCGGGTCGACCTCCCGCCGCGCCGGCGCGGCCGGGATCCGGAACTCGCCGTCCCGGGTGGCGATCCGGGAACCCTCCCGGCCATGGGTGGTGACCACGATCTCGGCCAGCTCCAGGAGCCGCTCCGGGCCGCGGCCGGTGCGCTGGCGGACCAGCTCCATCTCGTAGTCGTTGCCGATCACGATCCAGGCCCCCCGGCAACCCTCCTCCAGGTCGGCGGCGGTCATGTGCGGGAGCTGGTGCGAGGGGTCGAAGACCCAGCGCACCCCCGCCTCCCGGCACTCGCGCACCAGGCGGAACATGGCCTGGGGGGCGTTGGGGCCGACGATCACCGCCTCCGGGTCGGGCACGGTGTCGGCCAGCCCCAGCTCCGCCGCCCGAGTCATGGCCCCGCCGTAGTACATCCAGATGGCGTTGTCGTCGAGGTCGTGGACGGTGTAGCCGCTGGCCGTGTGCTCCCCGGGCAGGACCTGGAGGCCGCGGCAGTCCACGCCCAGGCCCTCCAGCCATCCGCGGAAGTCGGCACCGTCCTCGCCCACCGTGGCCAGCACGGCCGCCGGGTGGCCGAGCAGGGCAAGGGTGTAGGCGTAGTTGGTGGCCACCCCCCCGCGTCGCTTGCGCATGGTGTCGACCAGGAAGCTCAGGTTGAGGACGTGGGCCTTGTCGGGAACGATGTGTTCGCGGAACCGTCCCCGGTAGGTGAAGATGTAGTCGAACGCGATCGAGCCGGAAGCAACTACCGTCATCCCGCTGTGAGGCTACCCGATCCGGTGGGTGCTTACGGCCCTCCGTCCGGCCCGGTCCGGCGTGGTGCGGCTCCCCGCTCCCCCTCCCCGGCGGGCGCCTCTCCTTTGCCGTTCTGCCGCGCCGCACCCCGCGCCGGAGGGGCGGTGGCCTGCTCCAGCCGGCTCAGGGAGCGAACCGCCAGGCCGAGTCCGCCGTGCACCAGCGTCAGCGTCCGGAAGGCCGCTTCCCCCAGGAGGTCCCGCTCCTGGGTCCGCGCCCAGGCCGTTCGCACCCCCCGGTCCAGCGTCTGCCAGGCCCTGCCCGAGGCGTCCCGGCCCACCCGCCCGGCGCGCTCTCCCAGCCTGCGCGACGCCGCGACCGCCCGCTCCACGGCGCGGTGTCTCCGCCACGCGCTCCATCGATCCCAGCCCGTCCCCTGGTTCGCCATCGTGACCTCCATCCCGGCGCCGGGCCGTGGCCGGCCCGGCCCCCTTGACGCTCCGCGTCATTCTACGCCAGGGGCCGCCCCCGGCTCGGCGCCTCCTCCGGCCCCCGGCCCGGGGTGGAGCCCCGGAGGCGCGCGATCAGGGTCTCGGCCAGAGGGCCGAAGACGTCGTAGTGCGCCACCCGCCGCCGTCCCTCGGGCTGGATCCACTCCGGCCTCAGCCCGTGGCGGCGCCCCCAGGCCTCGAGCCGCGGCCGCAGCCCGATCACGTGCAGGAAGGGCTTGCGCATGACCACGCCCCGGGGGGAGAGCCGGCCGTCGTAGGCGTCGAGGTTGCGGTGGACGGCGATCCCGCCCCGCTCGGCGAAGGCGATCGCGTCGCGGATCTGGCGGCGTTCGAAGTACCGCTCCTCCAGGGGCGGCTCCGCCTCGCCGGGAGGCTCCGGACCGGCCGGGGTCAGCGCCGCTCCGTGCACAGCGGACGGTAGGCGCAAAGGCCGCAGGGGCGGTCGTCGTGCTCGGGCCCGAGCCGGAAGTCGCCGGCCGCCACCCGGCGGGCCACCTCCCGCACCCGCGCCTCGGCGCCGGCCGGGTCCGGCCTCACCTCGATCGCCTCGCCCCGGCGCAGGTCGAACAGGACCAGCCGGAGGTCGGCGCCGGCCGGAGCCCCCCGCACCAGGCCGCGGCCGGCGGCCAGGCCGTAGATCCTGAGCTGGCCGGCGTAGACCGCCCGGAGGCGGTCGTCGAGGCGGGCGTTGGTCTTGTAGTCGACCAGGGTCGTCGCCCCATCCACCCGGCAGACCCGGTCGACGGCGCCGGAGAGACGGATGCCGTCCTCCAGGCGCAGGCTGAACTCGACCTCCGTCCCCGAGGTGGGGGCGTGGGCCAGGGGATGGGCGAGGTAGGCGGCCAGCATCTCCCGGCCCTCGTCCGGCCCCCGGTAGAGGTCGAGGAGGTCCCCACCGATCGCGTGCCAGGCGGCCAGGGCCCGGTGCACCGCCACCCCGAGCTCGGCCGCGCCGTGTCCCGGTCCACCCTCGCGCTGGTCGAGCAGCTCGTCGGGTGGGGCGGGCACCTGCCAGACGTAGCGGAAGCGGTAGCGGACGGGGCAGACCTCGTACTCGTGGAGCTGGGTGAAGCTGAGCCGGAGGGACGGAGGAGGACCGGCGACGGCCTCGGGGCCTCGATCCGACCGCGCCAGCAGCTCCAGGCGCGCGATCAGCTCCGCGACCGGGGCGGGAGCGCCGGCCCCCGGCCCCCGCCGGGCGACCGGCAGCGGCAGCTGCTCGGCCTGGACCACCCGGGCCGCCCGGGGATGGTCGAGAGCCCAGCGGAGGATCTCGGCGAAGTGATCGTCCTCCTCCAGATCGACCTCCTCCGGTCGCGGCTCGGGGCGGCTGGCGCTGACGTAGAGCAGGTCGCGGGCCCGGGTCAGGGCCACGTACACGGCCCGCCGCCGTTCCTGGCGGGCCAGGGTCACGGTGCGCGCCCCGGGCGCGTGCTCCTTGAAGCGGGGATGGCGTCCCTGCCGCCAGTACTTCATCACGAAGCCCAGCTCCTCGGGGTCGAAGAAGTACCGCTCCTGGTCCCGCGGGTTGGGCGGTCGCAGGTTGACCAGGAAGACGACCGGGAACTCGAGGCCCTTGGCGCCGTGGATGGTCGACAGGTGGACGGCCTGGGCCGCCTGCGCCTCCGCCTCGGCGACCGGGACCATGGCCCCGGCGACCCGGTCCAGGTAGCCGGCGAACTGGGCGATGCCGGCCAGGGGCGAGTCGCGTTCGAAGCGCTCCGCCATCTGGAAGACCTGGCGCAGGTTGTGCAGGGGACGCGGCCCCTCCCGTCGGGAGCGGACCTGGCAGTGCCGGAGGTAGCCGCTTTCCTCGAGCAGGCGGTTGAGCAGGTCGGCCACGGTCAGGCCGTCGCGGACCGCGGCCACGCCGTCCACCACCTCCAGCATCCGCTCCGTCCGCCGGGCCGTGGCCGGGGACAGCTCGGGCCAGCCCTCGCCGCGGGCGGCGTCCAGGCAATCCCGCAGCCGCATGCCCCACCGGCCGATCCGGCGGCAGGCCAGCCGGTACATCTCCCGGTCCCCCATCCGGACCACCGGCCCCTGGAGGACCCGGACCAGGGCGGCGTCGTCCATGGGATCGGCCACCAGCCGGACCAGGGCCAGGACGTCCTTGACCTCCTCGCGGTCGAAGAAGCCCGCCCCTCCCACCGTGAGGTAGGGGATGTCGTGGGCCCGCAGCTCCTCCTCGAACTCGCGCGGCAGCAGCTTCACCGAGTGGGCGAGGACGGCGATCTCCGAGAAGCGGCGCCCCTCCTCGACCAGACGCCGGATCTCGCCCGCCACCAGCCGCGCCTCGCGCCGGGCGTCGGCCGCCATCATCACCGAGATGGGAGGACCCGGCCGAGCGCCCACGTCGGCACGCGCCGCCACCAGGTCCGGCTCCGAGGCGAAGTCGGGGTCGCGGCGGATGAAGTCGGTGGCCAGGTCGAGGATCTCCTGCACCGAGCGCCGGTTCACGGTCAGGGGCAGCCGGCGGCCGGGGAAGCGCGTCCTGATGTTCTCGATGTCGGCGTCCCGCCAGCCGTAGATGGACTGCTTGGCGTCGCCGACCACGGTGACGTTGCCGAACTCGGGTGCGGCGAGCAGCTGCACCAGCTCCAGCTGGATGCGGTTGGTGTCCTGGAACTCGTCGACCAGGATGTGACGAAAGCGTCGGCGGCAGCGGGACCGGAAGTCCGGGTTCGTTCGCAGGGCCTCGATGACGGCCAGGATCAGGTCGTCGAAGTCCATCCGCCCCGCCTCCCGCAGCCAGGACTGGTAGGCGGAGTAGACGGTGTGCAGGACCTCGATCGCCTCCAGCTCGGCCCGGGCAGCGGCGTCCGCGGCACCGCGGCGGCGGTGGATCTCGAGCGCCCGGCTCCGGAACTCGTCGGGCAGCACACCCCGGCCCTTGAGCTTGAGGGCGAAGGTGAGACCGTGCTGGACGAGATCGGCGACCTCGTCCGGGCTCAGGGCCTCGAACTCCCGATCCAGGCCCGGCTGGTCGCCGCTGCGCAGGCGCGCCTGGAGCCGTTCGACGATCAGCCGCTGCCCCAGCTCGTCCAGCACCCGGACCTCCCGGGGGATCCCGACCAGGTAGGCGTCCTCCCGGAGGAGGCGTGCGCAGATGCCGTGGAAGGTGCCGATCCAGGCCTCCTCCAGGGGCCGCCTCAGCTCCTGGGAGAGCCGCTCGCGCAGCTCGCCGGCCGCGGCCTCGGTGAAGGTGACGGCGAGCACCGCCTCCGGGTCGGCGCCCTGCTCGACCAGCCAGAGAAAGCGGCGCACCATGGTGAAGGTCTTCCCCGTCCCCGGGCCGGCGGCGATCAGGAAGGCGCCGTCGGGGCCGGCCTCGATCGCCGCCCGCTGCTCCGGGGTGGGCTCGGCCGACGGCCTCGCCCCGATCACGACACGGTCTCCGATCACCGCCTCAGCCTACTCGCGGGGCCGGCGATGAGGTCCCGGCGGCCCGGCGCGACGGCCGGCGGGCACCGACCACGGCCGGGCGAGGAACGGCCCTGCCCGGGTCGCCCACCGGGCAGGGGCCGAACTTCCGTCGCGGTCACGCGTCCCCGGCACCGGGACCGGGAGATCAGGGCAGGTTCTCCAGGTCGATCGAGGTCACGTCTCGGAGCTGGTAGGTCCGCCCCTCCTTGATCAGGGTTCCGACCAGGTGCACCTGACGACGATCGGGGTGAGCCTGGGTGGCACGGCGGTAGGGCTCGTCGGCGAGCTGGACCCGTACCAACCGCCACTGACCGTCCACCCTCGCCCTGACCGTGGCCACGCCGAACTCGGCTTCCTCAGGCCTCTCGAGCTGGACCACCACCCCGGACAGCTCGAAATCCGGGCGCGGGCTGGTCTCCATGAGCACCCGGGCGGCCTCGGCGATGACCTCGCCCTCGTCGGCGGAGAGGTCGAGGCTTCGCGCCTCCAGCCCGACCTCCGGACGTCCCGGTGCCCATCCGAAACGGATCAGGAGCCTGCCCCCATCGGCCGGAACCATGTCCGAGATCGCCTGGCAGAGGTTGGCGCTGACGCCATCGATGACGCCTTTCCGGAACACCGACACGTCTCCACCGGCCAGCGTGCTGGCGGCCGCCGCCTTGACCGCCTCGACGCTGGCGAGGAGGCGTCGTGTCACCTGCCGCTCGAACGGAGGCTCCAGGTGCTCTGGGAAGAGGTCACCGGCTTCCCCGGGCGTGAGCAAGGGCGGTACCCGGGACAGCACGGTCACGGTGAAGCTCCCCCGCTGGGTCTGACCCAGCCGCACTCGCTCCTCGACGTACCGAAGCGCACGATCGGGCTTCCTGGGACCGTAGGCGGGGCGGGGGTCGAGGGTGGAGCAGGCCGCTGCCAGCATCATGTTCCGGGCTCCGTCCACCACCCGGACCGCCTGCCCGAGGGGGATGTCGCCGGCGGCCGTCGCCTCGCTCCTGACCGTGATCCGGATCACGTCGCTGGTCGACTCGGTCAGGTCGGCCAGTATCTCCAGCGGGGAACGTTCTTCCACCTCGGCCACCGTGGCCAGGGTTTGCCCGACGCGGACCCGGTAATCGGCGAGGCTCTGGTCGTTGGGGAGAAGGGCCGTCCACTCACGGTCCTCGCGCCGGTAGACCCACATCGTCCCCCGCGGCCAGTCTTCGACCTTCTCCCAACGCCGCGAACGCAGGTAGGCGGCGACGTCCATGGGACGCAGGGCGGCGACCACCTCGGGATCGATGCTCACGTGACCGCTCCCGTCTGCGACACGATGATCATGAGCCGTTTCAGCTCCTCCGGTGTCAACCGCTGGCTTCCGGGGACGTGGATGGTCCTGGACTCGACGCCATCGGGCAGGGGCGGCCACCCGCGGAGCGAGTACCAGTAGCAGCGGTAGCGACCGATCCAGCGATCGTCCCCGTGCTCCATCCAACTGGCCAGGTCCTCGGGGACGACCAGGAGCGCGAGCACGATCGGAGACATGCGATGTCCGTCACGAAGGTCCTCGTAGTTCTTCCACCCGAGACGATAGGGAAAAGGATCGGGCAGGGGCCCTTCGGCGGCGGTGCATTTGAGCTGCACGTCGAGCCGCGGCGAGGAGTACCGCCCCACCTTTCCCCTCGCCTGGACCGTGCAGTCCACACTGTCGTGGTCGACCTCGGGCTTGGTGACGGTGAAACCTGCGACCGAGGCGATGGCGCGGAGATAGGCGTAGCTGAACTCCGCCTTCTGCTGGTTGAGGTCCATCGAGAAGGCCACGACGGCTCTGCTCCCCCCCACGCCGGACGGTCCCGGTCTGCGCACATCGGCCCATCCCTCTCAGGAGGCGCGCCCGGTGGGCCACCGGTCCCAGCATAGCTCGGGGGTTGCCGATCGGGAACGCGAGCCGTGAAGGCGGCCCGGCGAGTCGGCCGGTGAGCCCGCCCCTACTCCCCGGGCTGACCCCCGAAGGGGCAAATCATGGCGTGGGGGCACCCGTACCAGCTGAGGCAGGTGCCGATCACGGGACGGGGGGCGGGCGAGAAGTCGCCGGCCCGGATGCGGCGAATCGCCTCCATCACCACCGCGCGGCCGCGCTCGACGTCGGCCTCGTCGATGGGGCGCTGCATCCACTCGCTCACGCCGGGGGCGGGGGCGTCCACCGGGAACAGGACCTGACGCATCTCGCCCCTGACGGTGTCCCTGGGGTACCAGAGGGAGAGGAACCGGGGCCGGAGGGCGATGGGGCGGCCCTCCTCGTCCACGCCCTCCCGGCAGGCGAGGTAGTAGACGACCAGCTGCACGTCCATGGGCTGCTCCCCGAAGGACTCCTCGTACGCCTGCTGCGCCGTCTTGCCCCGACCGGTCTTGTAGTCCACCACCTCGCAGGTTCCCTCCCCGGTGTCGTTGACGCGGTCGATCTTGCCGTGGATCTCGGCCCCGTCCAGCCGGAGCGTGAACCTGCGCTCCACCATGAGCGTGCCCAGTCGCCGGATGGGCTGCAGGCTGGTGGCGAAGCGCACGTAGTTGTCCAGGATGCGGCGGACGTGCTGCTCCTCGGTCCGCCGATCCAGCACCGACTCCACCCGGCTCAGGTACGCCTCGAGATGCGGCCGTAGCACCCGCTCCAGCCACTCGCGCTGGAGCGGAGCCTCCAGGTGGCGCCACTCCGGCTCCCGGCGGTGGAACTCCTCGAGCACCCGGTGCAGGAAGCTGCCCCGCTCCAGCTCCACCCCCCGCGGTGGCGCAGCTAGGCCCGGGTGGTGGTTGTACCAGTACAGGCGCGGGCACTTCAGGTAGTCGTTGATGGCGGTGGCGCTGAAGTGGGAAGGATCGACCTGCTCGGGCGGCTGACGGTGGGGCTCGAAGACCCTCCCCGCCTCGGGATCGGTCACGAAGTCCAGGTCCACGCCCAGCGCGGCCAGGCGACGACGCTGCTCGTCCTCCAGCCGCGCCCCGACCAGCAACGTCTCCGCCTCCCCCAGGGTGAGCACGGAGTCGACCTCCAGCCGGGCGGGGGCCCGGGTCAGCTCGCTGCGCGGCGCTCCCGTCAGGGCCAGGTCGCAGAAGGGCGAGGGACCGGCCGGCCCGTCGTACCGATCGGCGTAGGTGACGTAGAGGCGGCGCCTGGCCCTGGTCATGGCCACGTAGGCCAGCCTCGCCTCCTCGGCGACGTGCTCGCCGGGGCTCGACGCCCACGAGGGACGAAAGCCGTCCAGGGTCTCCAGCAGCCACCGCTGGTCGGCTTCGTCCAGGAGCGGATGGGGCCGGCCGGCCAGAGGGAACAGGCCCCGGGCGAACCCGCTCACGAAGACGACCTCGAACTGCAGGCCCTTGGCCTGGTGCACGGTCATGATCTGGACCGCGTCGCCTCCCCCCGGGGCGGGCTCGACCTCGTCCACGGCCCGCACGATCCACGTCTCCAGCCGGGAGCCCACGTCGTCGAGCGTCGGGGGGGACCCGTGCAGCCGCTCCCAGACCCGGGTCAGCTGCCGGAACGCATCCAGGGCCACCCGGAGCTCGCCCAGCCGCTCCCGCCGCTCGTTCTCCGCCAGGGGCACGGCCAGGGCGCGCTCGAGGATCCCGGCCTCCATGGCCACGGCGTAGGCCAGGGCGTCGAGGGGGAGCTGGCTCGCCCGCCGGCGGAGGGCGGAGAAGGTGACCATCGCCCGGTGGAAGGCGTCCAGCTCCTCCGGGGTCAGGTAGCGGACGAAGTCCATCGGGGCCGCGGCGCGCTCGGCCGGCGGGGGGCCTCCGCCGTCGACCTCGAGCGGCAGCTCGGCCTCCACCTCCTCCTCGGGCAGCGGGTAGCGGGCGGGATCCACCTCGTGGAGCCAGCGGACGAGCCGACGGACCACCCTGACCAGGGACCGGCCCTGCTCGACGGCGTGGCGCCGTAGGCGGCTCGCCGTCCTCCGGTCCACCCCGCTCAGCTCCGAGGCGAGCAGACGCTCCAGGGACTCGGGATCCTCGGGCCGCCGGAGCGCCCGGAGGTAGGCGAGCAGGAAGCGGACGATCTCGTTGCGGCCGATGGTGGCCAGGCCCCGGACCTCGTAGGGGAGGCCCATCGCCCGGGCCGCCTCCTCGAAGGGAGCCGCCAGGGTGGCCGTGGACCGGAGCAGGACGGCGAAGTCGCGGGGACGCAACCCCGGCCGCTCCAGCATCAGGCGGCGGATCTCCCGCGCCACGAAGAAGGCCTCGTCCGCGGCCGTCGCCTCGCGCACCACGCGCACCACCTCCCCGCCCCCGTCCGGGGTCCCGGTCAGCGTCCGGGGGGCCCGACCCGGCTGGGTGGCCTCGAGCAGACGGCGACCGGCCTCCAGCACCGCCTCCGGGCAACGGTGGCTGACCCCCAGCTCGAGCGTGCGGGCGGCGTAGATCCGGACCACGTCCTCGGCCAGCAGCCGGGGCACGGCGCCCCGGAAGCCGTAGATCGACTGATCCGGGTCCCCCGCCACCAGCAGCGTCGGGCCCGGTTCCCTCCCTCCCGGCGGCGGGGCCAGCATGCGCAGCAGGTGGAACTGGGCGGGATCGACGTCCTGGAACTCGTCCACCAGCACGTAGCGGAACCCCGCCCGCAGCCGCTCCAGCACCGCCGGCCTGGACTCCAGCAGCTCGATGGCGCCCCGCACCAGGTCCCGGAAGTCGCGCAGGCCCGCCGCCTCCAGGCGCGCCTGGTAGGCGGAGAAGACCCGGGCCAGGGCGCGCAGCCGCGGCGTCCCCGCCGCCTCGGCCAGCAGGCCGAAGTGGCCCGGGTGGACCAGGTTCTGCTTGAGCAGGGCCACGAAGGCCAGCGCGTCCTGGGCGAAGCCGTCACTCCGGGCGATCGCGGCCAGGTCCCCCAGCTCGCCCCGGTCCATGGCCTCGAGCGTGGCCCGCATCGCCACCCACTCCTGGAAGCCGCTCATCAGCAGGAGGCCGGGGTCGCCCCACTCGCGCATCAGGCGCGCGCAGAAGCTGTGGAAGGTGCTGATGTAGCACTGCCCGTACGAATCCCGAAGTCGCTCGTCCAGCCGCTCCGCCAGCTCTCGCGCCGCCGCCGTGGAGAAGGTGAGGACCAGGATCTGCTCCCGGCCGGCCCGACCGCCCTCGACCAGATCGGCGTAGAGGTCGACCAGGGCCTGGGTCTTGCCCGCGCCGGGGCCGGCGAGCAGGCGGGCGGGACGTTCGAGCACGTCCGGGGGCAGGCTGGCCACGATCCCCGCATTGTTCTCGATCGTCCGAGGCACAGGCAACCGCCGCCGGCCCCGGAGGTCCAGCCCGACGGATGCGGAAGCCGATCCCGCCTGGAAGGAGAGGGACCGCCTCCGGCCCTCTGGCCACAGGCATCTTGCCAACTCCGTCAGGTGCCAGCCAACGAGCCGGATGTGGTGCGAGTGAAAATCCCATGGGGAGACGTGGGAGGGTGTCTCGGGCGAGCGAGGGCCGGCGTCGACCCGCACCGATGCGACCCTTGATTGCCGTCCGGGAGTCCCCGAGGCGGGGGCGAGACCACATACCGCCGACGACGAGGGAGGCAGCCGGTCCGGTACATCGACGGCCTGCGCTCAGGTGACTCCGAGCTCGTCAGCGGCATCGTCCGGACAATCGACAGCTCAGAACTCGGCAAGGGGACATGCCCGAACTCCACGGACTCGGCCAGGCCAACTTGCGGGGTCCACCTCCCTCTGTTCCCCGGTGGCCATGTCCTTCACCTCGTGAAGCTGCCCGTCCGCAAACGGGGGGAACCACACGAACGGTATGCCCTTGCGAGAGGCGTAACGGACCTGCTTGGCGAGCCTGTCCGCCCGGTGGTAGAGCTCCACCTTGAACCCCCGCCGGCCCAGGAGAGCGGCGGTCCGTGCCGCCTCGGCTCGACGCTGATCATTCGGGATGACCACCAGGACCTGGCTGGGACACCTTGGCCCGATGGCCAGCATGCCCTCGTTGAGGAGCTTGGCGAAGATCCGGGTCAGCCCGATGGACATGCCGGTGCCGGGCAGCCTCCGGCGGACGAACGCGCCGGCGAGGTCGTCGTAGCGGCCTCCGGAGCATATGCTCCCGTAGTCGGGGAACCGGGTCAGCCGTCCTTCGATACCTCACCCTTCGCCATCAGCACGTCGAGGGGCTCGACCGACCGGGTCTCGATCGGGCAGAAGCCGTACCGCTCGAAGACCTCGCGGATACGATCGATCCAACGCAGCTCGATCATCCTGACCTCGGGCAGCCATTCCGGGAAGCCGCCGACGGCGTGGGGCGGATGAGCTCCTGGTTCGGCATGGGCCCTGTCTCCTCGGATCGGACGCACGGTGCGCTGCGGCCGCAATCCCATCCCGGCCCTCCCCGTCGCTGATCGCCGGTGGCGTGGCTCCTCGGCGGGCCGCCGGTCCCCGGGCGATGGCCGCTCCCGGCCCCGCCCCTCTCGGAACCATCTCCCGCCTCCGTGGCCGCGAATCCCGCCGGCCGGAGCCTTCCCCCGCCGGGGAGGAGCCCTGCCGGCCGGGGCACGCTCTACCGGCTCCGGACACGGTACACTGCCGACTCGGCGCCCGAGCCCTCGGCGAGTTCTCGCTTCATCGTGTTCTCCCCTGCCCTGCGGCGGTTCCTGCCCTACCTGCGGCCCCACCTGGGCCTGATGATCCTGACCGTCCCGGCCTCGCTGGGGGCGCTGGCCGCCGCCACCACCATCCCGCTCGTGATCCGGGCCATGATCGACGGCCCGATCGCGCAGCGCCGGCCCGACCTGCTCCTCCCCTACGGTCTGGCCCTGCTCGGGCTGGCCGGGCTGGAGCTGGCGGCCAACGTGGTCCGCCGCAACGCCTCCACCCTGGCCTCGCTGCGCATGGAGTTCGACCTGCGCAACCACTTCTACGCCCACCTCCAGGGCCTGCAGGTCGCCTTCCACGACGGGTGGCAGTCGGGCCAGCTCCTCTCCCGGGCCGTCACCGACGTCCAGACCGTCCGTCGCTTCATCGGCACCGGCCTGGTCTTCGCCGCCTACTTCAGCCTGCAGTGGGTGGCGGTCCTGGCCATGTTGCTGCGGCTGGACTGGGGGCTGGCGCTGGTCAGCGCCGCCGTGGTGGTGCCGGTGGCTTTCGTCAGCCGCCGCTTCTTCCGCCGCTACGCCCGCCTCGCCCGCCGCATCCAGGACCAGCAGGGCGACCTCGCCACCGTGGTCGAGGAGATGGCCACCGGGGTCCGGGTCGTCAAGGCCTTCGGGCGCGACCTCCTCATGCGCGAGCGCTTCGCCGCCGAGGCGGCGCGGCTGCGCCGGACCAACCTGGAGGCGGTGGGCCTGCGCTCGCGGACCTGGTCGACCTTCACCCTGATCCTCAACCTGGACCTCTGCCTGGTGCTGCTGCTGGGCGGGCTGGCGGTGGCCCGCGGCCAGCTCACCATCGGCAGCCTGGTGGCCTTCATGACCTATCTCTTCATGCTGGTCTGGCCCCTGGACGCGCTGGGCTGGGTGCTGGCCATGTACGAGGAGGCGAGCACCGCCGCCGGCCGTCTGGCCGAGGTCCTGGACCGCCGTCCCGAGATCGTGGACCGCCCCTCCGCCCGTCCCCTCGGCCGGCTCCAGGGCCGGGTCCGCCTGGAGTCAGTCGGCTTCCGCTACCCCACCGGGGGATGGATCCTGCGCGGGCTCGACCTGGAGCTGGAGCCGGGCGAGACCCTGGCCCTGGTCGGTCCCAGCGGGAGCGGCAAGTCCACCCTGCTGGCCCTGGTCCCGCGCCTCTACGACGTCAGCGAGGGACGGATCACCCTGGACGGGGTGGACGTGCGCGACCTCCAGCTGCGCTGGCTCCGCTCCCGGATCGGGGTGGCCTTCGAGGACCCGGTCCTCTTCTCGGCCTCGGTCCGCGAGAACCTGGTCATGGGCCGGCCCGGCATCTCCGACCGGGACCTCCGCCGGGCCCTGGAGACGGCCCGGGCCGAGTTCGTCTGGGAGCTGCCCTGGGGCCTCGAGACCCGGATCGGGGAGCAGGGCCACTCGCTCTCGGGCGGCCAGCGCCAGCGTCTGGCCCTGGCCCGGGCGGTGCTGGGCGACCCCCGCGTCCTGGTGCTCGACGACCCCCTCTCGGCGGTGGACGTGCACACCGAGCGCGAGATCGAGGCGGCCCTGGCCGGCGTGCTCGGCGGGGTGAGCGCCCTGATCGTGGCCCACCGGCCCTCCACGGTGGCCCTGGCCGACCGCGTGGCCCTGCTCGACCGGGGTCGGATCCTGGCCCTGGGCGGACACGCCGAGCTGCTCCGGACCTCGGCCCCCTACCGCGCCCTGCTCGCCGAGGCGGAGGAGGGACCGCCGGGCGGGGTGGAGCCGGGGCGGCCCTGGTCGCGCCGGGAGGCGGGCTGAGAGCATGCCCGGGGGCGACGGGCGCCCCTCCCGCCCGGACGCCTGGCGAGGGGTGGGCGGAGAGGAGGTGGACGAGCCGACCGGGGACGCCGGAGCCTTCCTGCGTCGCCGTTCCCGCCGGCTCCTGGCCTCGCTCCTCGCCCCCCACCGCCTCGAGCTGGGGGCGGCGCTGGGCCTGATCCTGCTCCGCACCGCCGCCCTCCTGGCCGTGCCCGACCTGATCGGGCGTGCCGTCGACCTCGGGGTGCGGGCCCACGACCCGGCCCGGCTGGGCGGGTACGCGGTCCTGATCGCGGCCGCGGCCGGGCTCGCCGCCACCGGCAACTGGGGCTTCCTCACCGTCTCCGGCCGGGTGGGGCAGGACGTGCTCTACGACCTGCGCACCCGCGTCTACACCCACGTGCAGGGGCTGTCCCTGGCCTTCTACGAGCGCTACACCTCGGGACGGATCATCTCCCGGCTCACCAACGACATCGACACCCTGACCGACCTGCTCGCCACCGGCCTGTCGTCCTTGCTGACCGCGTCGCTCTCGGTCCTGGCCACGGCCGTGATCCTGCTCGCCCTCGACCTCCGGCTGGGGGCGGTGACGCTGCTCGCCCTGCCCCCGATCCTGATCCTCACCCGCTGGTTCCAGCGCGGCTCGACCAGCGCCTACCGGGCCGTGCGCCAGGCCATCGCGCTGGTGATCGTGCACTACACCGAGTCGCTGGGCGGCATCCGCGCCGTCCAGGCCTACGGCCGCGAGTCGCGCAACCAGGCCATCTTCGAGGACCTGAACGGACGCTACCGCGACGCCAACGCCCGCTCGGCCCGCCTCTCCTCGGCCTACGGCCCCGGGATCTCGTTCATCGGCCGGCTGGCCGCGATCGCCGTCCTGGTCGAGGGCGGCGCTCTGATCACCCACCGCGCCCTCACCCTGGGCGTGCTCACCGCCTTCGTCCTCTACGTCCGCCAGCTCTTCGAGCCCATGCAGGACCTGGCCCAGTTCTACAACCTCTTCCAGGCGGCCGCGGCCGCCATGGAGAAGCTGGCGACCGTGCTGGAGGAGCGCTCCACGGTCCCGGAGCCCGCCCATCCGCACCCGCTGCCCCGGGCGAGGGGCGCGATCGAGTTCGACCACGTCACCTTCGCCTACCGGGAGACGCCGGTCCTGCACGACCTCACCTTCTCCATCCCGGCCGGCCAGACGGTGGCCCTGGTGGGCAGGACCGGGGCCGGCAAGACCACCATCGCCCGGCTGGTGGCCCGCTTCTACGATCCCACCGCGGGCAGCGTCCGCCTGGACGGTGTCGACCTGCGCCGGCTGGCCTCCGCCGACCTGCGCCGGGCGGTGGTGACCGTGACCCAGGAGCGCTTCCTGTTCAGCGGCTCCATCGCCGACAACATCGGCTTCGGACGGCCCGAGGCCACCCGGGAGGAGGTCGAGGCGGCGGCCCGGGCGATCGGGGCGCACGAGTTCATCGCCGCCCTGCCCGAGGGCTACGACACGCCGGTGCGGCGGCGCGGCGTCCGTCTCTCCGGCGGGCAGCGCCAGCTGGTGGCCTTCGCCCGGGCCTTCCTGGCCGACCCGCGGGTGCTGATCCTGGACGAGGCCACCTCCTCCCTCGACCGGCCCAGCGAGCGCCTGGTCCAGCGGGCGCTGCGGACCCTGCTCGCCGATCGGACCGCGATCGTGATCGCGCACCGGCTCTCCACCGTCGCCATCGCCGACCGGGTGCTGGTGGTGGAGGAGGGCCGGATCGTGGAGGACGGCCCGCCCGGGGAGCTGGCCCGCGCCCAGGGCCACTACGGCTCGCTCCACCGGGCCTGGCTGGCCAGCCTGGCCTGACCCCGGCGGAGGAGGCGGCCGCCCGGCCGCCTACCGGTGCTCCTCGACCACCGCCGCCAGGGCCTCGATGAACTCCGGGCGGTCGTTGAAGGAGGGGGTGCGGCGCAGCTCGATGCCGCGCCGGCGGGCGAACTCCTGGGCCTCGACGTCGAGGTCGTAGAGGATCTCCAGGTGGTCGGCCACGAACCCGATCGGGCAGACCAGGACCCGGGTCGCCCCCGACCGCTCGATGGCCTCGAGCAGGTCCGGTCCCAGCCAGGGCTCACCGGTGGCCGAGGCGGACTGCCAGGCGATCTCCCAGGGTGGGAGGCACATCCCCTCCGCCACCAGGCGGCAGGACTCCAGCAGCCGCTGGTCGTAAGGGTCGCCCTCGGCCACGATCCGGGCTGGCAGGCTGTGGGCGGTGAAGAAGAGGCGATCGGGTCGGTAGCCGGCGAGCGCCTCGCGCAGGATGACGCGGACCGCCTCGACGAAGGCGGGGTGGTCGTGGAAGCCGCGCACGAACTCCACCTCGCCCGCCCCGGCCGGCCAGGCCTCGCGCAGGGCGCGCTCGTACCCGCCCAGGCTCATGCGGGCGTCGTGCGGCGCCAGCGGGAGCCCGATCAGCCGGCGGACGCCGGCGGCCCGGGCCTCGGCGGCTGCCTCGGCGATCCAGGGCGGGGCGTGCTTCATGCCCACGAAGGTGGGCAGTCCCAGCCGCTCGGCCAGGGCCCGGGCCTGGCGCCGGGTGATCGCCTCCAGGGGGGAGCCGCCGATGGCCCGGTAGCGCTGCCTCAGCTCCTCCAGGGCCTCGGGCGAAGGCCGGCGGCCGCCCCGGATGTGGGTGTAGTAGGCCTCGACCTCCTGCTCCGACCGGGGGCTTCCGTAGGCCATGCACAGGACCCCGAGCCGGGACTCAGACATGGACCTCGACCCCCCGGTGGACGACCTCGACCAGGGCCTGCAGGTTCTCCAGGGGCGTCTCGGGGAGGACCCCGTGCCCGAGGTTGAAGACGTGACCCGGCCGCCCTCCGGCCCGGCGCAGCACCTCCTCGACGCGCCGCCGGACCAGGGGGGACGGCCCGAGCAGGACGGCGGGGTCGAGGTTGCCCTGCACCCCGCGGTCGAGGCCGACGCGTCGCCAGCCCACGTCCAGGGGCACCCGCCAGTCGAGCCCGACCACGTCCGGCCCGGTGGCCGCGATCGCCTCCAGGAGCCCCGCCGTCCCGGTCCCGAAGTGGATGCGGGGCACGCCCAGGGGGGCCAGGGCCGCCAGCATCGCCCGCGTGTGGGGGGCGATCCGCTCCTCGTAGTCCTCGACCGAGAGCGCCCCCACCCAGCTGTCGAAGAGCTGCACGGCTTCGACCCCGGCCGCGACCTGGGCGGCCAGGTAGCCGGCCATCACCGCCGCCAGCTTGCCCAGCAGGCGATCGAAGGCCTCCGGCTCCCGGTACATGAAGGCCTTGACCAGGGCGTGGTCCCGGCTGGGACGGCCCTCCACCAGGTAGCTGGCCAGGGTGAACGGCGCCCCGCAGAAGCCGATCACCGGCACCGGCGACGCCTCCACCACGTGCCGGACGGCCTCGATCACCTGCGGTGCCGCCTCTTCCCCCTCCGGCTCGCCCAGCGCCTCCACCGCCTCCCGGCTCCGGATCGGGCGGGCGATCACCGGGCCCACCTCCTCCACCAGCTCCACCTCCACCCCCATGCCGCGCACGGGCAGCATGATGTCGGCGAACATGACCGCCGCGTCCACGCCCAGGCGGTGGACCGGCTGGAGGGTGACCTCGGCGCACAGCTCGGGTTGGGCCACGATCTCGGTCAGCGAGTACCGCTCCCGGAGCCGGCGGTACTCGGGCAGGGAGCGTCCCGCCTGCCGCATCAACCAGACCGGGGTGGCGTCGACGGGAAGGCGCCGCAGCGCCCGGAGGAAGCGGCCCTCGGGCCGCCCGGCGGCCGCGGCCGCCCCGCCGCCCGGGTCCCGACGAGGGGCGTTCACCCGGCCGCCGCCTCCAGGGTCCGTTGCACGTCCTCCTCGGTGTGGGCCAGGGAGACGAACCAGCACTCCCACTGCGAGGGCGGGATGAGGACGCCGCGCTCCCGCAGCCGGCGGTGGAAGGCGGCGAAGGCGGCCTCGTCCTCGAGGAAGACGGTGAGCATCGAGCCCACCCGTTCCACCCGGCCCACCGCGCGCAGACCCTCCTCCAGAGCCGAGCCCAGCTGCTCGAGCCGCCGGTAGGCGGCCTCGTCGAGGAGCCGCAGCGTGGCCTCGCCGGCGGCCATCACCGCCGGATGGCCGGCCAGCGTGCCCGCCTGGTAGACGGGGCCGGCGGGGGCGACCAGGTCCATCAGCTCCGCCCTGCCCCCGTAGGCGCCCACGGGGAGGCCGCCGCCCACGATCTTGCCCAGCACGGTGAGGTCGGGACGGACGCCGTACCGCTCCTGGGCCCCCCCCGGCGCCACGCGAAAGCCGGTGATCACCTCGTCGAACACGAGCAGGCAGCCGTGCCGGTCGCAGAGCCGGCGCAGGCCGGGGAGGAAGTCGGGGGCCGGAGGCACCACCCCCACGTTGCCGGCCACCGGCTCCACGATCACCGCCGCCGCCTCGTCCAGGGGCAGGGCGGCCACCGCCTCCAGGTCGTTGTAGGGCACGGCCATGAGGTCCGGGCCCGTCATCAGGGCGTCGGCGTGTCCGTGGTAGGCGCCCTCGAACTTCACCAGCAACCGGCGCCCGGTGGCCGCACGGGCCAGCCGGACCGCGCTCATCGCCGCCTCGGTGCCGGAGGTGCAGAAGCGGAGGCGCTCGATCGAGGGCATGCGCTCGCGCACCAGCCGGGCGAGCCGCACCTCGGCCTCGGTGGTGACCCCGAAGGGCCCCCCGGCGGCCAGGGCTCGCTCCACCGCCGCCACCACCTCGGGGTGGGCGTGGCCGGCCACCAGCGGCCCGAAGGCACCGACCCAGTCGACGTACTCCCGTCCCTCGGCGTCCCAGACGTGGCCGCCCCGGCCGCGCGCCAGCGCCGGGGGGTCCTGGCCCACCGCGCGGTAGGCCCGCACCGGGCTGTTGACGCCGCCGGGGAAGAGGTCGCGGGCGGCCTCGATCACGGGAGCGGCGCCCCCAGCAGCCGCAGCGCCTCCTCCAGGGGGCGGTGCACGCCGACCAGGATGGGACGGTCGCTGACCGTCCAGCGACGGCTCTCGGTGGCCCGGAGGTCACGCACCAGGTTGCTGAACGCCTCCAGGTCGTCGGTCTCGTAGGCGACCAGGAAATCCTGGTCGTCCACCCCGAAGGAGTTGGCCAGGAGCTGGCGCACCTGCGGGTAGTCGTGCCCGATCCGCATGTGCTCGTTCATGATCCCCTGCCGCGCCTCCCGGCCCAGCAGATACCACTCGGCGCTCTTGGTGAAGGGATAGACGACGAGGTAGCGGGACCGCTCCCCGGCGAACATCGACTGCTCCTGGGGGGTGGGCTTCTTCACGTACTGCGAGCCCTGGACGATGCCGAGCAGGCTCTCCCGGACCCGCATCCAGCGTCCCACGCCCGCCCCCAGGGCGGCGGCGGCCGCCTCCTCCAGCCGGTCGAGGGAGCCGGCCAGGCGCCAGAGCAGCAGGTCGGTGCCGGCCTGGAGCCCGACCATCGAGTAGGTGAAGGTGGTCACGTCCGGAGCCTCCCGCACCGCCCGGGCGAAGGCGATGGCCTCCTCGGCCCGGCAGTAGTCCGGCGCCCGGCGCCACTCGGGATCCAGGCCCAGGGCCAGCGCCTGGACGTACCGCCGGCCGGAGGGCGCGGACCCGCTCATGCCCCCTCCTCGGCCAGCCAGGCGGCGGCCTCCTCGGCGAAGTAGGTGATCACGATGTCGGCGCCCGCCCGGGCGATCGCGGTCAGGGTCTCCAGGGCGGCCCCGCGACGGTCGATCCATCCGCGCTGGGCCGCGGCCTCGACCATGGCGAACTCCCCGCTGACCTGGTAGGCGGCCAGGGGCAGGTCGAAGCGCCGCCGCGCCTCGGCCAGCAGGTCGAGCGAGGTCAGCGCCGGTTTCACCATCAGGATGTCCGCACCCTCCTCGGCGTCCAGGGCCATCTCGCGCAGAGCCTCACGGCCGTTGGCCGGATCCATCTGGTAGGAGCGGCGGTCGCCGAAGGCAGGTGCGGAGCCGGCCGCCTCCCGGAAGGGGCCGTAGAGGAAGGATGCGTGCTTGGAGGCGTAGGCCAGGACGGCGACCCCGGCGTGCCCGGAGGCGTCCAGCGCCCGGCGCAGCGCCTCCACCTGCCCGTCCATCATCGCGCTCGGGGCCACCACCTGAGCCCCCGCCTCGGCGTAGGCGACCGCCGCCTCCGCCAGCAGGGGCAGGGTCCGGTCGTTGTCCACCTCCCGCCCGGCGAGGACGCCGCAGTGCCCGTGGCTGGTGTACTCGCACAGGCACACGTCGGCCATGCGCACCAGGGGCAGGTCGGCGTCCCGCAGCCGGCGCAGGGTCTCCGGCACCGGCCCCCCGGGGTCGGCGGCCCCCGACCCGGTCTCGTCCTTGGCGTCGGGAACCCCGAACAGCAACACCCCCCCGACCCCCAGCCGGGCCAGCCGCCGGGCCAGCTCGAGGGCGAGGTCGGGGCTCATTCGCTCGTGGCCGGGCATGGAGGGAATCGGCTCGCGCCGGTCCCGACCCGGGACCACGAACAGCGGCGCCACCAGCCGGCGGGGTCGCAGCACGGTCTCGCGGACCAGCCCGCGCAGCGCCGCCGTGGCCCGCAGGCGCCGCGGCCGGCGCCTCGGTTCGACCCTCTCGATCGTCTCAAGCAACGTGGCTCACCACCTTCTCCATCAGCTCTCCGCCGGCCACGGCCGCGAGCTCGCGCGCCTCCGCCTCCCGCGGCTCGGCCTCCAGTCGGACCACGTGTCGCTCGCCGCCGTCCGGCGCCGCCGCGCCCGCCACCAGCCACAGCCGGCCGTGGCTCACGCCCGCCAGCGCCCCCACCGGGGCGTGGCAGGTCCCGCCCGTCGCCTCGAGCACGAGGCGTTCGGTGACGACGGCCAGTCGCAGGGCGGGGTCGTCGAGCCGGGCGACCGCCTCCAGCACCCGCCGATCCGAGGCCCGGCACTGGACGGCCAGCGCGCCCTGGGCCGGAGCCGGCGGCACCACCTCCGGGTCGAGGCGCTCGTCGATGCGCCCCCCCAGGCCCAGGCGGTCGAGGCCGGCCGCCGCCACCACCAGCGCGTCCACCTCGCCCGCCGCCAGCCGGCGCAGGCGACCGTCCACGTTGCCCCGCAGCGGACGGTGCCGCAGATCCGGTCTCCAGCTGCGGACGAAACCCATCCGGCGCGGGCTGTCGGTACCGAACGTCGCGCCCGGGGCCAGGCTCTGGAGGCACGCCCCGCCGCCGGCGGTCACCAGCGCATCGCGCGGATCGGCACGCTCCGGGATGGCCGCCAGGACCAGGTCCTCGCGCGGGCGCAAGGGCACGTCCTTGGCGCTGTGCACGGCCAGGTCGACGCGGCCGTCGATCAGGGCCCGCTCCAGCGCGCTCACGAACATACCCTCCGGGAGGGACCCACCGGGAACGGTCGCTGAAGGGTTCGGACGGCGGTCGCCCTCGGTCAGGACCGTGACCACCTCGACCCGGTGCCCCAGGGCCCGCAGCCGCAGCGCCACCCGCTCGCTCTGGAGCCGGGCCAGCCTGGAGCCCCGGGTCCCGAGCCTCAACCGCACCCCGCCGCCCTCACAGGCCGAACAGCCGCCGGGCCGCCTCCCGCCGGCTGCCGTCGGGATCGGAGCGCAGCGCGCACATGGGCTCGTGCAGCAGGTCGGTGACCAGCTGGCGGGTCATCACCTCGACCAGCTCTCGCTCCCGCTCGCCGAGGTGGGGCAGCCTCCGGAACAGGCGCTCGACCCGGCTTCGGCGCCGTTCCTCCCCCCGCTCCCGGAGCGCGACCAGCGTGTCCACCGAGCGCCGTCCGCGCAACCAGCCCACGTATTCGCCCACCCCCTCCTCGACCGCCGCCTCGGCGCCGGCGATCCAGTCCGCCAGGTCCGGGTCGGCGGCGCCGCCGCGGGCGACCGGCTCCCACAGCCGATCGATGCCGAGGAAGCGCTCGCCGAGGGCCTCGCGCACCGGCCGGGGAACCGCCGGCGGCGCCGAGAGATCGGCCACGGGGGGCAGGCGGCGCAGGTCCTCCAGCGCCGCCAGCTCGCTCCACTCCCCGCGCAGGCCGACCGCGACCCCGTCCACCTCCGGAGCGAGCCGGGCCGCCTCGGCCAGGTCCAGGGGAGCACGGCCGCGACGGTGGCCGGCCACCGTCACCCGGCACCCGCTCGCGAGGGCGGCACCGGCCAGCGCCGAGCCGACGGCGCCGGTGCCGACCACCAGCACGTGGCCTCCTTCCAGGCCCATCCGCTCGGCCAGCCAGGCGACGGCGCGGTGCGCCAGGCCGGCCCGGGGACGGAGGCCGCGAGCGCGCGCCGCACGACCGGTCGCCACCGCCGACTCGAAGAGCCGGGCCAGGCGCTCGTCGACCCCCCTCGCCCGGCCGTCACCCATCGCGCGACGGACCTGACCGAGCACCTCGCTCTCGCCCGGGACCGCGCTCTCCAGCCCGGCCGCGACCCGGAAGAGGTGCCGCACGGCGTCCTCCCCCTCGAGGAGTCGCATCTCGGGACGATCCGGCCGGGGCCCGAACCCGTAGAGCTCGACCCGGTGGCAGGTGGAGAGAACGATCCACCAGCGGTGGAAGGCGGCCATCTCCTCGACCAGAGTGGCCAGCCGCGCCCGTTCCTCGACGTCGATCTCCCCTGCCCGGGCGACGAGCGCCCACGGCATCTCACCGCCGCTCGACAAACCTCATCAAACCTAGCAAAGATGCACCAAATCTGTCGCGTCAGCTCAGGATCGGCGGTTCCAGGGCCGCGCGCACGGCCTCCACCAGCCCGTCCACGTCGGCCCGCGGGGCCTCGGCCACGACCGTGAACCCCTCGGCCCGCGCCACCGCCGTGGTCGAGGGACCGATGCTCACCGCCGCCGGGCGCCTGGCCCCGGGGGCGAGCCGGACCAGGCCGCGCACGGCCGAGCCCGAGGCGAAGACGACCACGGCCAGGTCGGGATCGGCCAGCGCCGCCCGCAGCGCCGATCGCGAGGTGGGAGGTCCCTCCAGCGTGTGGTAAACGGCGAGCTCCTCGACCACCGCTCCCGCCTGGCGGAGGGCGGCGGGGAGGTCCGGCGCTGCCGCGTCGGCCCGCGCCAGGAGGACGCGCACACCCGCCAGCTGGCCCTGAACGCGCGCGATCTCCTCCGCGATCGCCACCCCTCGACGCCCCTCGGGCACCGCCAGCGGGACCACGCCGTGCCGGGAGAGCTCGGCGGCGGTCCGGGGGCCCACCGCCGCCCACCGCGGACCTCTGGGCGGCCGTACCCGCTCCAGGAGGACACGGGCTCCCATGCCGCTGGTGACCACCACCCAGTCGAAGGTGGCCAGGTCGGGCGCAGAGAAGTCCAGGGGCTCCAGAGCCAGCGTCGGCACCGCGTGCACGCGGTAGCCGAGCTCGCGCAGGCGGGCCACCAGCGGATCCCGCTCGCCCTCCGGCCGCGTGCTCAGCACGGCCACGCCGCTCACGGCCGAGCCGGACCGAGGCCGGTCCCCACCTCAACCGGCTTCCTGCTGCCAGCCATCGATGAAGGCGAGCAGGAGTTTGTCGAAGGCGCCCTCCGCGTCCACGAGCAGCCCGGTGGCCTCCCGGGTGTCGAGCCCGCGCCGCCGGGCGGCGCTGGCCAGCTCGGTGACGAAGGGGACGCGGAACCTCAGGAAGGTCTCCACCGCCTCGCTGAGCGAGGCTCCGAGACGCGCACACCCGGCGCCGTACTCGGCCGCCTGGCCCGCGGCCTCGTGCAGGTTGGCCATGGCCGGTCCGGGGGCGTCGGCATCGAGATGGGCCAGCAGGCACTCGACCATCCGCCGCCCCCGCTCCCGGAAGAGCTGGCGTTCGTTCTCGGGCAGCCCGACCAGGAACGAGCCCGGCCCCCGTTCCGGCGTCCTCAGCTGCCGACGCAGCGCCACCGCCATCCGCTCGCTGGAGGCGCCGAGCTCGGTCAGCTGGGGTCGGCGGCTCCGGCCCGAGGGCAGCAGGGCGAGGATGGCCGCGCGGGGGAAGCGGCGGTGGCCGCCAGGAGTGGTGAAGCTCGCCACCTGGCCCCGATCCGCCCACCGCCGCAACGTTCCCTGGCTGATGCCGAGCAGGCGGCTGGCTTCCCCCAGGCTGAGCCAGACGTCGGGCTCCGCACCCTCGCCGCCCACCGGTGCCGGGCCGGCATCGAGCTCACCGAGATCGCCCAGAATGCATCAACTCTAGCGCGACCGTGCCGGCGGCCGGCTGCCCGAGGGCGCCGGCCCGGGGGTGGTCGGGGCGGGAGTCGGCGTCGTCCTGGTGGTCGAGACCAGCCGTGCGTCGACCTCCACCCGATCCTCGTAGCCGGTCCCGTTCCAGCGACTGCTCGAGGTCACCAGCGAGAGGCGCGGGGAGCCACCGCGCTCGAACAGGCCGGGCAGGGACTGGTTGAACGGGAAACGCGCCAGCCGGTCGACGCGGAAGATGAGCCGGCGTTCATCGGAGAGGTCGACGTCCACCTCGTCGCCCGCCCGGAGGCGGGAGAGGTCGGCGAAGGCCGCCGGGCCGGAGCTCCACTCCATGAACCCGTCCATCACCGCGTCACCGGGCTCCCCCGGACGAACGCCCGGCGCATACCAGCCGACGTCCCGGGGATCGGTGGGCACACCCATGGTCCCCTGAGCGGTGACCCCGACGCTCTCCACCCTGGCATCGAGGCCGATGGCCGGTATCCGCAGCCAGTCGGGCACGCCCACCGGGGCCGCGGCCACCGCCGGCGAGGGGCCGGTGGCCGGCCGGCCACGGGTGAGAACCGTTCCAGGCAGGAGGACCAGGCACGCCCCGGCGACGAACACCAGGGCCAGGGGCAGGGCGATCCACAGGCCGCGAGCACGAATTCGTCCGCCTGATCTGGAGCGACGATCGGGCATGGCTTCCTCACTCCGTCGAATCGAGATGGGGGGCCGCCGGTCACGCCCCGCGGCCCCCGTGTGGTCGCCGACTAGCCGAGGAGCTGCCGGCGGAGGCGGCCGGCCAGCAGGGTCACCGCGGCCAGGGCCATCAGGACGCCAGCCAGCGCAGCCGTCGCCGCATGGACCCGAGCGGCGTCCGAGGACACGCCGGTCGCGGGCAGCCCGGGCATTGCCGCACCCGAGCCACCGCCCGAGCCGCCCGAGCCGCCCGAGCCGCCCGAGCCGCCCGCGCCGCCCGAGCCACTGCCCGAGCCACCCGAGCCACTGCCCGAGCCACTGCCCGAGCCACCCGAGCCACCCGAGCCACTGCCCGAGCCGCCCGAGCCACCGCCATGGTGACCACCGTGGTGGCCGCCGTGGTGGTCACCGCCACTCGAGCTGCCACCGGAGCCGCCACCCTGCTCGTCATCGCCCTGCCCGCAGGACGCATCGCCGCCCGTCGGCACGTTGACGTTGACGCCTGGCGCCACCTGCACCGGGGCCACCACCCCGGCCGCGCTCCCCGGACCGACCTTCGTCTGCTGCACGGCCACGTTGCACTGCCGCACCTCGCCGGTGTCGTGGCCACTCGCGCTGGCCCCCTCACCGCCCGTCGGCAGGTTGACGTTGACGCCCGGCGCCACCTGCACCGGGGCCACCACCCCGGCCACGCTCCCCGGACCAACCTTCGTTTCCTGCACGGCCACGTTGCTCTGCCGCA
>JAJPKS010000329.1 GCA_021323605.1 Bacillota bacterium
GCCGCGCTGATCGACCTGCGTCTGGCTCCGCTCGTGCTGGCGGGGATCGCGGTCGCCCAGCTGGTGCTGGCCGTGGCCTCGGCGGTGGCGATGGTCCGAACATGATGGTCCTGGCGGCGGCTCCCGGCAACCACCCCTTGACGCCGGTCTGCGGCGATCAGCGCCTTTCCCTGCTCGTCCTCAACTTCTACTACTGCGCCTTCACCCTGGACTCGCTGGTGTCCAGCCTGATCGCCGGCGTCATCACCGTCGCCATCGGGCTCGCGGTCGCGGCCCGGGTGCGCTCGGGCGTTCCCGGCAAGCTGCAGATGGTGCTGGAATTCTTCCTCGGCTACGCTCGGGGCCTGGTCAAGGAGTCGGTGGCCGAGGACGCCGGCTTCATCTTCCCGCTCGCGGCCACGATCGGGATGTACATTGCGATCGCCAACTGGATCGACTTCTTCCCCCTCGGCTTCTCGCCCTGGATCGAGCCCGCCAACTCCGATTTGAACCAGACTCTGGCCATGGCCGTGCTGGTCTTCGTGCTGGTGCAGGCCTACTCGATCCGGGTGCTCGGCCTCCGCGGCTACCTTCGCCGTTTCACCAAGCCCTTCGAGCTGAACTGGGTGGTGAGGGCGGCCTTCATTCCCCTCAACATCATCGAGGAGATCGTGAAACCGGTCACCCTCTCGCTCCGGCTCTTCGGGAACCTCTTCGCCGGGCTGCTGATGGTCTATCTGCTGACCCTGCTGCCCTTCTTCGTGGCCTGGTTCCCGGTCGCGGCCTGGAAGTTCTTCGACGTCTTCTTCGTGGGCACCATCCAGGCCTTCATCTTCATGTTGCTGACCATCATCTATTTCGGGATGGCGCGCGAGGGCCTGGAGGAGGAGCTCCACGCCCGCGCCGCCGCCGACCACCGCATGGACGACGCGGCCGGGGCCGCGATCACATCGTGATCAGGGAGGACTCTGAATGAACCACGCAATCGCCATCGCCGGGGCGCTCATCGGGGCCGGGCTCGCCCTCGGGGGAGGCGCGATCGGCGCGGCCATCGGTGACGGTCTGGCCGGTAACGCCACCATCCAGGGCGTGTCCCGTCAGCCCGAGGCCCAGGGCCGGCTCCAGGTGATCATGTTCCTGATCATCGGCCTGGTGGAGGCGATGTACTTCATCAACCTGGCGTTGGGGTTCTACTTCGTCACCAGCGTCGCCCAGGGGGTTCACTAGGGGTTGACCACGTCGTTGTACCTGGCGGAGGCGGGACTCCTCGACCTCAGCCTCTCCTTCGTGGCCGAACTCATCGCCTTCGTGGTGATGGTCGGGATCCTGGCCAGGTGGGCCTACGGCCCGGTGATGCGGGCGGCGGAGGCACGCCAGCGCCGGATCGCCGAGCAGCTGGCGGCCGCCGAGCAGGCTCGGCGGGAAGCGGAGGAGCGCCTGAGGGAAGCCGAGGCCAGGATCCAGGAGGCACGCGGCCAGGCAGCGCAGATCATCGAGGGCGCCAATCGCTCCGGTGAGCAGCTCCGGGCCGAGCTCCGGGCGCGGGCCGACGAGGAGGCCCGGCGGATGACCGAGAGCGCGCGGCGGGAGATCGACGCCGAGCGCCAGCGGGCGATCGACTCGGTGCGCTCCGAGATCGCGGACCTGGTGGTGGCGGCGACCGAGAAGGTCGTGGGTGAAACGCTGGACGAGCGGCGCCACCGGAGCCTGATCGAGCGGGCGATCGCCGAGGTCGGCAAGGCGCAGGCCGATGGCCGGGGCCGCGGCTAAGCGGTACGCCAGAGCCATCTTCGACCTGGCCCGGGAAGAGGGCCAGATCGAGGAGTGGGCCGAGCGGCTGCGCGTCGTGCACGAGCTGTTCTCCATGCCCGAGGTCCGCGAGGTCCTGGCCAGCCCGAGCATCGCCGCCACGCGGCGGCAGGAGCTGGCCACCTCACTGCTCGGACAGACGGCGGTGGGCCGGGAGGGTGTGAACCTGGCCCGGCTCCTGATCGAGGCCGATCGACTGTCGGCGCTGGACGATATCGTCGAGGAGTACCGCCGCCTGGCCGACGACGAGGCCGGCCGCGTACGGGTGACGGCCACCACCGCCATCCCCCTGAGCCGGGAGGAGGTGGATCGTCTGGTCGACGATCTCTCTCGCCGGCTGGGCCGGGAGGTGCGCCTGGAGGTTCGGGTGGACCCCGCCATCCTGGGCGGTCTCGTGCTCCAGATCGGGGACCGTGTGATCGACGCCAGCGTGGCCGCCAGGCTGCAACAGCTCCGGCGCCGCCTCGGTGGCACGTGACTGATAGCGAGGAAACGAGAGCGTTGGCAATCAGCTCCAGAGAGATCAGCGAGGTCATCAAGCAGCGTCTGAAGGACTTCGACGCTGAGATGGTGACGGCGAGCGTCGGGCGCGTGATCAGCGTGGGCGACGGCATCGCCCAGATCTACGGCCTGACCGACGCCATGGCGGGCGAACTCCTGCAGTTCCCGGGCGATGTCTACGGTCTGGCCCTGAACCTCGAGGAGGATCAGGTCCGGGCCGTCGTCATGGGACCCTACGAGCACATCCAGGAGGGCGACGAGGTCCGCACCACGGGCCGGATCGTCGAGGTCCCGGTGGGGCCGGAGCTGCTCGGCCGCACCGTCAACGCGCTGGGGCAGCCGATCGACGGCAAGGGGCCGATCAACGCCACCCGGACCAGCCCGGTGGAGAAGATCGCCCCCGGGGTCATCACCCGGCAGAGCGTGAACCAGCCCGTACAGACCGGCATCATGGCCATCGACGCCATGATCCCCATCGGCCGCGGGCAGCGCGAGCTGATCATCGGCGATCGCCAGACCGGGAAGACGGCCATCCTGCTGGACACGATCATCAACCAGCGGGGCAAGGACCTCTACTGCGTCTACGTGGCCATCGGCCAGAACGCGGCCAACATCGCCCGGGTGCGGGCCGTGCTGGAGGAGCACGGGGCGATGGAGTACACGACCATCGTCGCCGCCACCGCTTCGGAGCCGGCGGCGCTGAACTACCTGGCGCCCTACGCCGGCTGCGCCATCGGCGAGTACTTCCGTGATCAGGGGATGGACGCCCTGGTCTGCTACGACGACCTGACCAAGCACGCCTGGGCCTACCGGGAGCTCTCCCTGACCCTGCGTCGCCCCCCCGGCCGGGAGGCGTACCCGGGCGACGTCTTCTATCTGCACTCGAGGCTCCTGGAGCGGGCCGCGAAGCTCAACCCCGACCACGGCGGCGGGTCGCTGACCGCGCTGCCCGTGATCGAGACGCAGGCGAACGACGTCTCCGCCTACATCCCGACCAACGTGATCTCGATCACCGACGGCCAGATCTACCTGGAGTCCGACCTCTTCAACGCCGGGCAGCGCCCGGCCATCTCGGTGGGGCTGTCCGTGTCGCGGGTCGGGGGCGACGCCCAGATCACGCCCATGAAGCGGACGGCCGGCCAGATGAAGCTGGAGCTGGCCCAGTACCGCGAGCTGGCGGCCTTCTCGCAGTTCGCCTCTGATCTGGACGCGGCGACCAGGCGTCAGCTGGAGCGTGGCCAGCGCCTGACCGAGCTGCTGAAGCAGGACCAGTTCCAGCCCGTGCACGTCGGGGTCCAGGTGTGCACGATCTACGCCGGCACCCGCGGC
>JAJPKS010000002.1 GCA_021323605.1 Bacillota bacterium
AGGAGGCGGGCCCGCCGGGGCTATTGGTGCGCCTGGGGCGGGCCCGGGAGGAGCAGTGAAGCGGCGGCGCTCGGTCCAGGTCGGCCCGTGCGACCTCCTGCTCGGGGCCCGCTACCTCCTGCAGGGGCCGGGGGCCTGGTGTCGCGGCACCTTCGCCCGTGACCTCTACGGGCGGGAGGTCGACGCGGTCAGCCCGCTGGCCCGGGCCTGGTGCCTCGAGGGGGCGGTGGCCCGGGCGGCCTGGCAGAACCGGGCCGACCCGGCGGTCTGGGAGGCCGCCCTCGCCCTCCTGCGCCGCGAGGTGGGGGCGGTAGGCCCCTGGAACGATCAGGAGGGGCGCACCCAGGCCGAGGTGCTCGCCCTGCTCGACCGCATCCTGGCCCGCTGCGGGCAGGAGGCCCCACGGTGATCCCCCACGCCGCCCCGCACGGGCAAGACGTGCGCCTCGCCCTGGAGGCCTGGGCCGTCCTCTGGGCCGCGATCCTGTTTGGGTACGGGTACATCATCGGCCGGGAGCGGGAGTGGCAGGTCTTCGCCCGGCTCAGCGGCCTCGACGGGCGCATCTCCCGTGGCGTCCTGATCGCGGCCGTCCTGAGCGTGGCGACCTACCTCTCCCTGCTCCAGTGGCTCCTCTGGGTGGTGGGGAGGTGAGCGCCGGGGCGGGTCGGCACCCCGCAGATGCACCAACCCGGTCGGGACGGGCCGCAACCCCCCGTCCCGACCAGCCGGAGGTCCCCATGGAGCACACCCGACGCGCGCCCGATCCCGCCCTGCGGCAGGCCGCCCGCGCGGAGGTGCGGGCCGCCCGCGCCGCGCTCGACCGCATCCCCGCCGACGCCCTGACCGGGCGCGGCCTCTGGAGCCCGGCCGCCGTGCACGCCTGGGCCCGCCTCACCCTCGACTGGCTGGACCGCCTGCTGGGGGGAGGCGGCCCGTGACCGCGCCGGCCGGCCTGGGGGAGGCGCTCGCCGCCTGCCTCGAGGCCTTCGTCGCCCGACAGGCGCTCTACCAGGAGTGGGCGGCCGACCCGACGGTGGCGGCCGCCGTCCGGCGCCTGCTCGACGAGGCGGCCGGCGCCCTGGGCGCGGCCCCGGACGGACCGGTGGGGGACCGGCTCGCCGCCCTCGCCTGCCTCTACACCACTGGCGCGGCTTCGCTCGGGGCCGCCGACGCATCGGCCGCCCGGGGCATGCTGCTCGCCGCCGGCGCCCTGGTGGAATGCTGGCACCGCGCCGCCGCCGGCGCTAGACTGGGGGAAGCATGAGAGACTCCGCCGAGCACACCTACGCCATCCAGCAGACGGTCGTCGCCGCCCTGGCCGACCACCCGGACTGGGCCCGGGCCCTCGAGGAGATGATCGCCTGGGAGGAGGCCCACCCCTGGCAGGACCAGTGGGACGGCTGGACCTGGCAGGCCGTCCACACCCGCCCCCAGGTCTGCACCCAGATGGTCGCCCTGGGCCTCCTCGATGTGGTCTACCAGAGCCGGTCGACGACCCACTACCGCCTGGTGGATCGGGCGGCCATCCGGGAGGCGCTAGAGATGATCCGTGCCGACGCGCCCGCCCCCGGCGGGGCGGTCGCCCCCGACGACCTCTTCAGCCTGGTGGTCGGCCACGAGCGGGCCAAGGTCCTGCTCCGCTACTCCCTCCTCGCCGACAGCCCGGTGCACGTCCTGCTGACCGGGCCGCCCGGCACCGCCAAGACCCTCCTGCTCCAGGACATCGCCCGCCTCCCCGGGGCCGAGCTCTACGCCGGCTCGACCACCACCAAGGCCGGCCTGGTCGGGCTGCTCCTCACCCGCCGCCCCCGCTACCTGGTGATCGACGAGATCGACAAGATGGCCGACGCCGACATGACCCCCCTCCTGAACCTCATGGAAGGGGGCGTGGTGACGCAGCTCCAGTTCCGCAAGCAGGAGCGGATCCACCTCGACTGCCGGGTGTACGCCACCGCCAACGACACCCGCCGGCTCAGCCGGCCAATCCTCTCCCGCTTCCTCTGCGTGGACATTCCCGCCTACACCCCGGCCGAGTTCATCCAGGTGGCCGAGCAGGTCCTGGTCGCCCGGGAGGGCCTCGGCCCCCAGATGGCCCACCTCATCGCCACCGAGGTGGTCCGCTACTCGACCGATATCCGGGACGCGGTCCGGGTGGCCCGCATGGCCCGGGGACGCCCCCAGGAGGTCCCCATGATCGTCCGGGCGATGTTCCCCGGCGGGGGACGCCTGACCGTCCTCCGGCCCGACCGGAAGCCCCCAGCGGGAGGTGGCTGATGCCGCCCTTCACCAAGCTCGGGGCCCACCTTCGCTCCTGGGATCCCGCCGGCCAGTGCTTGGTGACCCAGTGCGCGACGGTGAAGGCCCTGGACGTGCCGGCCTACATCGACCTGGCCGGCGGCCGCCTCAGCGTCTTTCGCCACTACACCGGCGTCGGCAACGCCCAGTGGCAGTCGGTCTCCCCGACCGACTACCTGAACGGCGTCCTCGCCGCCCTCGGGGGCCGCCGCCCCACCTACATCGAGGGGCCGAACGAATGCGGCCTGGACGGGGACGGTTCGGCCGGCCCGACCACCCAGGCGTTCCTCGCCTGGACCCAAGCCTACGTGCAGGCCGCCCACCAGGCCGGCCTGCGGGTCGCCGGCTTCAGCTTCAGCACCGGCTGGCCCACCCCCGAGCAGTACGCCTACCTGCGGGCCCACTTTCAGTATCCTCACCCGGATCGAGCTATCTGACACCTCCCCGGCAACCACGGTCGTCCGCGACTGCGCCACTTTCAGTATCCTCACCCGGATCGAGCTATCTGACACGAGCCGACTGG
>JAJPKS010000336.1 GCA_021323605.1 Bacillota bacterium
GATGCAGGTCATGGCCGACGCCATCGGCCGGCCCGTTGCCGCCGGGCGGGCGGAAGAGGCCTCCAGCCGCGGGGCGGCGCTCTTCGCCCTGGAGCGCCTGCGGCCCGACCAGGCACCACCCGCCGAACCCGGCGTGACGGCCACGTTCGAGCCGGACGAGGCCGCCCACCGCGCCTACGAAGGGATGCGGCGCCGCCAGGAGGCCCTCTACGAGGTGCTGGTGGCGAGACGCCCGCCGGACGCCTGACCGGGCCGCGCCGACGGCGGCCGCCGGCGACGGATCGAGCACGGCCGCCCGGATGCTGATCGAGCGCATCCAGGGGCGGGCGGTGGGCGGGGCCCGGGAGGTGGTGCTGGTGCCCGAGCTGGTCGTCCGCGCCTCCTCCGGAGGCGCATCCGGAGCGGAGGTGGGATGCTAGCGGGATGGTGATCGATGATCTGCCCGCCGCCCCGGCGTTGCTGCGGGTCGAGGCGGGCGCACGGACGCTGACCGCGCTCTGGCGCGGGGGCAGGCTGTACGACCTCTCGCCGCTCGGCCTGGACCGGCTGCTGGCGATGCCCCGGGCGGAGATCGAGGAGCGGCTGGAGGTGGTGGCCTCGCTCCCCGAGCTCGATCCGGCCGGCGTGCGACTGGCGGCTCCGGCCGAGGGTCAGGAGGTCTGGGCGGCCGGGGTCACCTACCTGCGGAGCCGTACGGCGCGGGTGGAGGAGTCGACCCTGAGCGACGTCTACGAGCGCGTCTACGAGGCGGAACGGCCCGAGCTGTTCTTCAAGGCGGCCGGCTGGCGGGTGGTGCCGTCCGGGGGCGAGGTCGGGATCCGGCCCGACTCGGGTTGGGACGTTCCCGAACCGGAGCTGGCGGTGCTCGCCAACGCCCGGGGGGAGGTGGTCGCCTACGCCTGCGGCAACGACATGAGCTCGCGCTCGATCGAGGGTGAGAACCCGCTCTACCTGCCCCAGGCCAAGGTCTACGACCGCAGCTGCGCCATCGGCCCGGCCGCGGTGCTGGCCTGGCACGTGCGGCTGGCCGGCGCCTGCGTACGGATGAGCATCCGGCGCCGAGGCGAGATCGTGTTCGAGGGCGAGGCCGCCCTGGCCGACATGGTGCGGGACCCGGCCGAACTCTGCGGGGTGCTGCGCGCCGCCTACTCGCTGCCGGTCGGGGCCTGGCTCCTCACCGGCACCTCCATCGTCCCCGACCCGCCCTACACCGCGGCCGCCGGCGACCTGGTCAGCATCTCCATCGACGGCCTGGGCACGCTCACCAACCGGGTGGTCGTGGTGCCCCACACCGGTGCCACCGCACCGCCCCGCATCCACCGCCAGGAGGGGTGATCGCCGTCGGCCCGGAGCCGGGTGCCGCTCCTCCGGCCCATGGCGGCCGGCCTAGGCCGACCGGGAGGCGCGGTTCCTCCAGATCAGCGCGCCGACCACGGCGATCACGACCAGGACCACCACCAGGGCGATGATCTTGTTTCTCGTGATGGCCGTGCTGATGAGGTACAGAGAGAGGTCTGCAGCCATGAGGAACCCCCTGGAATCGCTCGGACGCGGCCGTATCGGCCGACCTCTCCCGCCGGCCAATCGACAGTCTACTCACCGCGTGGCCCGCGGTCGAGGAGCGAACTTCCGGCGGCCCGGGGCAACCTTCGAACTCAGCCCGAAAGCGCGTCGCCGAGGAAGCCGCGACAGGGATGGACCTCGTAGACGAAGATCCCGGCCCGTACCCCCGGGTCTTCGTCCATGACCCTTTTCGTCTCCTCGAGGTCGAGGTCGAAGATGCCCAGTCCGCACATCTCGCTGTCGTCGGTCACCGGGCAGACGATCGGCAGGAGGCCCTGGGCGCGGAGGGAGAAGTTCCGCCGGCCGTGCTCCCAGACGATCTCCTCCTTGTCCGGGAGGCCCTGGTTGGGGCCGCTCCTCAGGATCACGACGGTGTAGGGCCGGCTCCTGGCGAGCATCTCCCGCATGTACTCGTCGGTGATCTCGGTCATGGGTCCTCCCCGGGAATCCGCGGCTAAGGAGCGCCGGCCGGCGCCCGAGCCCGGTTCGCGGCGACCCGTTCGAGCGGCCGCTCGGGCGTTCTGATCATTCTCCCCCATCCGCCGGCGGTGGAGAGGACCAGGACCACCCGCCGGTGCCGGACCCTTCCCGCGTGCCGCGCAGTCCCCCCCTCGGCTTACGCCGGCGTCCGCGCCGTTCGGTCCAGCCGGTCCCGGACCACGCGGCCCCGCTGCACGACCAGCCTCAGGTATCGCTCCGGGTCGGCCAGGACCTCGACCTCCTCCAGGGGGTTGCCCTCCACGGCCAGGAGATCGGCGCAGGCCCCCGCCTCGACCACCCCCAGCCGGCCCTCGAGGCCGAGCAGCTCGGCCGCGGTGGTGGTGGCGGCGCGGACGACGTCGGCCGCGGACTGGACCTGGCGGCGGATCCGGAACTCGTTCAGCTGGTACCGGTGCATCCCGCCCAGGAGGTCGGTGCCGTAGGCGATCTTGACCCCGGCCCGATGGGCCAGCTCCAGGGCGTGGAGCCCGGAGTCGAGCACGTCGAAGACCTTGCGCCAGCTCGGCTCGGGCAATCCGTGCTCCCGCCCCACCTCGGCCAGGGCGGCGTAGGTGGTGAGGGTGGGCACGTAGAAGGCACCCCGTTCCAGGAAGAGGGGGATGCTGCTCTCGTCCATCAGGTTGCCGTGTTCGATGCTCCGCACCCCGCACTCCAGCCCCCGGTTGATGGCGCGCGAGGTGTAGGCGTGGCCGGCGACGTAGCGGTTGGCCGCCTCTGCCTCCTCGACCGCGGCCCTGATCTCCTCCCGGGAGAACTGGGTGCTGTCGACGCGGTCGGTGGGGGAGGCCACGCCGCCGCTCAGCATCAACTTGACGTGGTGGGCACCGCGACGGATCTGTTCCCGGGCCGCCCTGCGCACCTCGGGAACGCCGTCGCAGATGGTGCTCAGGGTGGCACAGCACCAGTGCGGGTCGTACGCGACCCGGCCCGGCCCCCGCACGTCGCCGTGCCCGCCGGTCTGCGACAGGGCCTTGCCGCCGAAGATCACCCGCGGCCCCTCGAAGTAACCTTCCTCCACCGCCGCGGCGATGCCGTGATCGGCGCCGGCGGCGTCCCTCACCGTGGTGAAGCCGCGGTCGAGCATGCCGCGCAGGACCCGCGAGGCCCGGGCGGCGACGTAGTGGGGCGACCACTCCGCCTGGGCGGCGAGGTCGGCGGTCACCGCCAGCACGTGCACGTGGCAGTCGATCAAGCCGGGCATCAGCGTGAGACCCCGAAGGTCGACGACCTCTGCCCCGGGGTCGCGGAGCCCGGGGCCTCCGACCTCGACGATGGTCTCCCCGACCACGTGCACGGAGCGGTCGGGCGTCAGCGTTTCCCGGCGGGGATCGAGCACGGTCGCGTTCCTGAGCAGCAGGCGGGGCTCCGA
>JAJPKS010000331.1 GCA_021323605.1 Bacillota bacterium
CGGGCGGAGCACCCCGCCCCGGGGGCGCGGCCGTGACCGTCACCCGCGTCGCCGGACGGCTGCAGGCGGCGCTCCGCGCCGGCGACGGGATCACGCTGGTGCCCTACCTGATGGCCGGTTATCCCGACCTGGAGGGCTCGGCGCGGCTGGGCCGGAGGTACGCCGAGGCGGGCGCGTCCGCGATCGAGATCGGCATCCCCTTCAGTGACCCCCTGGCCGATGGCCCGGTCATCCAGCGGGTCGGGCAGTCGGCCCTGGAGCGCGGCACGGGCGTGCGGCAGGCGCTGGAGGTGACCGAGGCCGTGGCCGCCACCGGCGTCCCGGTGGTGCTCATGACCTACGTCAACCCGGTCCTCGCCTACGGCGCCCGACGGTTCGCGGCCGACGCCGCCGCCGCCGGGGCCTCGGGGGTGATCGTGCCCGACCTCCCGGTCGAGGAGGCGGAGCCGACGGCGAGCTGGCTCCGGGAGGCCGGCCTGGACACCGTCTTCCTGGTCGCCCCGACCAGCCCGGACGAGCGCATCGCACGCATCGTGCGGAGCTCGTCGGGCTTCGTCTACTGCGTCACCCTGCGCGGAGTGACCGGGGCCCGGACCGAGCTGGCCCCGGGCCTGGAGGAGCTGCTGGCCCGGGTGCGCCGGGCCACCGACCTGCCCGTGGCGGCCGGCTTCGGGATCTCACGGCCGGAGCACGTGCGCCGGCTACGGGGCCGCGCCGACGCGGCCGTGGTCGCCAGCGCTTTGCTCGATCGCCTGCTCCGCGGCGAGGACCCGATCCAGCTCCTGGAGGCGATGGTGGCGGCATGCCGGTGAGAGGGATCCGGGGCGCGACCACGGCCGACCGCAACGACGCCAAGGCGATCGTGGAGGCCACCGACGAGCTCCTGCGGGAGCTGGTCCGGCTCAACCGGCTGGACGTGGACGAGATCGCCTTCGCCTACTTCACCACCACGCGCGATCTCGACGCCGAGTTCCCGGCGCTGGCGGCGCGGCGGCTGGGCTGGGTGACGGTGCCGTTGCTCTGCGGCCACGACATGGAGGTCCGGCAGCCCAACCCCCGGGGCGTGCCCATGTGTATCCGCGTGCTCCTGCTGTACAACACCGACCGCCCGCAGCGGGAGATGCGTCACGCCTACCTGAGGGGCGCCCGGGCCATCAAGGAGGATCTCGATCGGATGCGCACGCGGCTCGAGGTCCTGGGGGCGATCGGGGGCAGGGAAGCAGGTGGGCCGGGGTCGGTCGGATACGAGGGAGGAGCCCCGGATTGATCATCGTCATGTCGCACCAGGCGACGAGCGCACAGGTTCAGGCGGTGGTCGACCGCGTCAAGGAGATCGGCCTTCGCCCCGAGGTCTCGTTCGGGGAAGACCGCGCGGTGATCGGTGTGATCGGCGCCAACGCCTACGCCTACCGGGAGGCCTTCTCGCACCTGCCCGCCATCCAGGAGATCGTGCCCATCACCAAGCCCTACAAGCTCGCCAGTCGGGAGTTCCAGCCCAGGGACACGGTGGTGGACGTGGGTGGGGTGGCGGTGGGCGGCGAGGAAGTGGTCGTGATGGCGGGACCCTGCTCGGTCGAGAGCAGGGAGATGCTGGTGGAGACGGCGCGGCACGTGGCCGGGCAGGGTGCCCGCATCCTCCGTGGCGGCGCCTTCAAGCCCAGGACCTCGCCCTACAGCTTCCAGGGCCTGGGCAAGGCCGGCCTCGAGATGCTGGCCCAGGCTCGGGAGGAGACGGGGCTGCGGGTGGTGAGCGAGGTGCTCTCCGCCTCGGACGTGGAGCTGGTGTCGGCCTACGTGGACATGCTCCAGGTGGGGACGCGCAACATGCAGAACTACACCCTGCTCCAGGAGGTGGGCCGCTGCGGGAAGCCGGTCCTGCTCAAGCGGGGGATGTCGGCCACGGTGGAGGAGTGGCTGCTGGCGGCCGAGTACATCCTGAGCCAGGGCAACCGGAACGTGGTCCTGTGCGAGCGCGGCATCCGGACCTTCGAGACGTCGACCCGGTTCACGCTCGACCTGAACTCGGTGCCGCTGGTGCGCGAGCTCTCGCACCTGCCCGTGATCGTCGACCCCTCGCAGGGGACGGGACGGTGGTCGCTGGTGCGCCCCATGTCGCTGGCGGCGGTGGCGGCCGGCGCCCATGGGCTCCTGATCGAGGTCCACCCTCGACCGGACGAGGCCCTGAGCGACGGCGCCCAGTCGCTGGATTTCGACGGTTTCGACCGGCTGATGCACGACCTCCGGCGCCTGGTGGGAGCGACCACCGCCCAGCCGGCGTGAGCCGGCCTCCCGATCCGGCCGGCGCCGGTCCTCCGGCGTCCGTCCGGGCCGCTTCACCCGAGCCCGGCGGCGGTCCGGCCCCGGCTTGGGCGAACATATAACGCCATGCGCGTGGGCGTCGCCGGCCTGGGCTTGATGGGGGCTTCCTTCGCGGGTGCGCTGCGCCGGGCGCGGCCGGAGCTGGACCTGATCGGCCACGACGTCGATCCCGCCACCCTGCGGCGGGCGGTCGCCGAGGGGCTGGTCCGCCCCGGAGACCCGGCGACGGCCGACGTGGTGATGCTCGCCGCCCCGATCCCCGCCCTGCCCGGGCTGCTGGCCGGCCTGGCCGGCCGCCCCGCGGTCGTCACCGACATGGCCAGCACCAAGGCCCGGGTCATGGCCTGGGCGGCCGAGGCCGGCGTCGACCTGGTCGGGGGGCACCCGATGTGCGGGCGAGAACGGGCCGGCATCGACGCCGCCGACCCGGCCATGTTCCGGGGGGCGCCCTGGGTGCTGACCCGGGACGAGCCGGTGGTCACCGACCTGGTCCGCAGCGTGGGCGCGATCCCGGTCTTCATGGAGGCCGACCTCCACGATCGCCTGGTGTCGGGCGTCAGCCACGCCGCCTTCGTGGTCTCGGCTGCCTTCGTGCTGGCGCTGGCGGACGACGCCGATTGGGAACACATGCGGCGCCTGGCCGGTCCCGGCTTCCGGGACCTGAGCCGGCTGGCCGCCGGCGACCCGGCGCTGTACGCGGCCATCGTGGGCACCAACCGGGAGCCGATCGCCCGTCGTCTCCACGCGCTGGAGGAGGCCCTGGCCCGTTTCCGGGAGCTGGTGGAGTCGGCCGACGAAGGGGCGTTGCTGTCCCTGTTCGAGGCGGCCAGGCGGGCGCGCGAGGGGTGGGTCGAGGAGCGGGACGCCCGCGATCGCGCCGAACGGCCACGGGTCGGAGGGGCCGGTCGTGCTGGCCACGGTTAGAGCCCCCCGGCGCCTGGAGGGCGAGGTCCGGGTCCCGGGCGACAAGTCCATCTCCCACCGGGCGCTGATCCTGAACGCGGTGGCCGACGGCGTGGCCCGGGTGCGGGGCCTCTCCCCGGGGGCGGACGTGCTCAGCACCGCCGGCTGCCTGCGCGCCCTGGGGGTCGAGGTGGACGGGGAAGTGGTGGCGGGCCGGGGGCTGCGGGGGCTTCGCGAGCCGTCCGGCCCGCTCGACTGCGGCAACTCGGGGACGACCATGCGTCTGTTGGCCGGTCTACTGGCCGCGGCTCCCTTCCCGGTGACGCTGGTGGGCGATGCCTCGCTTTCCCGGCGGCCCATGGACCGGGTGGTCGAGCCGCTGCGGACCATGGGCGCCCGGGCCGCGACCGGCCCTCTGCGCGTGGGCGGGGAGGTCCGGTTGCGCGGCATCGACTACGTGCTCCCGGTGGCCAGCGCCCAGGTGAAGTCGGCGCTCCTTCTGGCCGGGCTCTTCGCCTCGGGCCGCACCCGGCTCCGCCAGCCGGCTCCGACCCGCGATCACACCGAACGGATGCTGGCCGCCATGGGGGCGCCGGTGGAGGTGGACGGCCTCACGGTGTCGATCCGTGGCCCGGTCGGGCGCCTCGATCCGCTCGACGTGGCGGTGCCCGGGGACCTCTCCGCGGCTGCCTTCTGGCTGGTGGCGGCCGGCCTGCACCCGTCGGCCTGTGTGCGCGTGCCCGCGGTGGGCGTCAACCCGACCCGTGCCGCCCTGCTGGAGGTGCTGACGCGGATCGGCGTCAGGGTGCACCGCCGCGACGGGCGGACGCAGGGGGGTGAGCCGGTGGCGGACCTCGAGGTCGGCACCGCCCGGGCGGCGCGAGCCTTCACCGTGAGCGGAGCCGAGGTGGCGGCCCTGATCGACGAGCTCCCGGTGCTGGCCGTGGCCGCGACCGTGCTGCCCGGGTCGACCCGGATCACGGGGGCCGGAGAGCTGCGGGTCAAGGAGTCGGATCGCATCCGGGCCATGGCCGTCGGGCTGGCGGCGATGGGCGCGGAGGTGCAAGAGCTCCCCGACGGCTGGGAGATCCGAGGACCGAGGCGCCTGCACGGCGCCCGGGTGGACTCCTTCGGCGATCACCGGGTGGCGATGGCGCTGGCGATCGCCGGCCTCCTCGCCGAGGGGACCACCGAGATCGAGGGGGCGGAGTGCGTGGCCATCTCCTACCCGGGGTTCTGGGAGGCGCTCGAGTCGCTGGCGCGCCCCTTCCGCCCTCCCCATGGCCTGGAGACGGCGGAAGGCGGCTCCGGGGGGTCCCGGTCCGCTTCGGAGACGGCGTGATCGGCGCCGCCGATGCGCTCCGGCTGGAGTGGGAAACCCGGCTGCCGGCCTCGGTCCTGGGGCTGGACGACCTGGAGGTCACCGGGCCCGGAAAGGACTTCGACGGGCCGGTGGCCGCGACCTCTACCGCCGCTTCGGGCTGGACCCGACCCGCTGCCGGCCCTCCGGCGAGGCGCTGCTGCGGCGCCTGCGCCAGGGCCAACCCCTGCCCCGGATCGGCTCCCTGGATCAGCTCCCTGGTGGACGTGGCCGACGTCGTCTGGCTTCGTTTCCAGGTGCTGGTCGGACTCTACGACCTGGTCCGGGGGCGAGGCCGATTGCGGCTCCGGCCGGACCTGCGTGGCCGCCGACCCCGGCCTCTGCGGCAACCCCTCAGCCGACCGGGCACCGTGATCGCGACCGATACCCGGCGCGCGGCCTGGATATTCTTCCTCCCGGTGTCCGAGCCGGCGCTGGCGCTGACCTGCGAGCCGGTCCCCGGTTACGGGTGCGGCGGGGTGCGGCGTCCGTGATCACCGTCCTGGGAGGGGGAGTGGCCGGTGCGGCGGTGGCCCGGGCCCTGGCCCGCCGGGGACGTCGCGACGTGGTCGTGTTCGATCCCGCCCCCCGGGGCCTGGGCTCGACGGGCAAGGCCTTCGGTGGATTTCGGACCCAGCAAGGCAGCCCGATCAACATCGCCCTGTCCCTGGCCTCACGGCCCTTTTTCGAGGCCCGCGCCGACCGGGTGGGGTTCCGGCCGGTCGGCTACC
>JAJPKS010000479.1 GCA_021323605.1 Bacillota bacterium
CCCGCCGTCGCGCCGGCGACCGGATCAGGCGCTCTGGTGGGAGCGGCGGTACTCCTCCACGACCACGTCGGTCAGCTCCTGCACGGTGATCTCGGAGGTGCGCCGGTCGAGGGAGATGGTCCCGTGGCGCAGCAGGTTGATGCGATCGCACACCGTGAACACCTGGGCGTAGTTGTGGGCGATCACGATCATCGACACCTGGCCCCTCTGCTTCAGGTTCCAGATCAGGTCGAGGATCTGGGTCGCCTCCTTCGCCCCCATGGCGGCCAGGGGCTCGTCGAGGAGCAGGATCCGGGCCTCCGAGTAGACGGCGCGGGCGATGGCGATCGCCTGCCGCTGACCGCCCGAGAGCCTCGCCACCTCGGCGTCGATGGTCGGGATGTCCACCCCCATCTCCCGGAGCCAGTCCACGGCCTTGCGCCTCATCTCTTGGTTGGCGAGGAAGGGGAGCGGGTGCAGCAGGCGTTCGCGCTTCAGGAACAGGTTGTGGTAGACGCTGAGGCCGGGGATCAACGCCAGGTCCTGATAGACGGTCTCGATCCCAAGGCTGCGAGCGTGCGAGACCGAGCGCAGGCGCACCTCCTTCCCGTCCACGTAGATCCGTCCCGCGTCCGGCTGGTGGAAGCCGGTGAGGATCTTGATCAAAGTGGACTTTCCGGCTCCGTTGTCGCCGATCAAGCCGAGGACTTCCCCTCGGTCGAGGTGCATGCTCACGCCGCGCAGGGCCACCACCGGCCCGAAGCGCTTGGCGATGCCGTCGGTGGCGATGGCCGGCGCGGTGGAGACAGGCCCTCGCCCTTCTTCCCGAGCTGACTCCTCGCTCATTGGCCCCCCTGCTGCCGCCTCCCCTGGAGGGTGACGTTCAGGATCATGGCCACCAGGATCGCCGCCCCCAGGATCAGGTCGAAGGTGTTGGCCTGGATCCCCTGCAGGGTGAAGCCGTCGAGCAGGATGGCGAGGACCAACGCTCCGATGAACCCGCCGATCACGGTTCCCGAGCCACCCGCCAGGGCGGTGCCACCGATCACCGCCCCCGAGACCGCCCGGAACATGATGTCGTAGCCGCCGGCGGAGGGATCGATGGAGCTGACCCGGAAGGCGAGCAGGATCCCGGCCAGCCCGCCCAGGACGCTGCAGAGGATGAAGTTGGCGATCTTGATCGCCCTCACGTTGACCCCCGCCTCGCTGGCGCCGAGGAGGTTGCCCCCGGTCGCGATCGTGTAGAGCCCCCACCGGGTGTAGCTCAGGCCGATCTGGACGATGAGCACGACCGCGATCGCCCAGCCCAGCTCCGCCACCTGGTTGTGCCCCATGAGGGCCGCGAACCTGGTCCCCTGCTCGGGCGCCTGGATGGGGAAGGCCCCGGTGGTGGTGAGGGTGAGCCCGTTGAGCAAAAAGCTCATCCCCAGCGTGGTCACGAAGGAGGGGACCCGGAGGACCACCGTGACCAGCCCGTTGACGAGACCCACGATCCCGCTCACGATCAGCCCGGCGACCACCCCCAGCCAGAGCGGGAGCCCGGCGTCGTTCCAGACGAAGTACATGACGAACGGCGCCATGGCCGCCACGAACCCCACCGAGAGGTCGATCTCCCCGCAGATCATGACCATGACCTCGCCGGCGGTGACGATCGCGGTCTCGGAGAGGAAGCTGGCGATGGTGAGGAGGTTGTTCCCGCTCAGGAAGGCCGGGTTGGCGACGGCGAAGTAGGCCGCCAGGGCGACGGCGACCACCAGGATGCTGGCCCAGCGGCGCTCCAGGAACGAGCCGGCGGCCCGGCGCAGCGCCATCGCTTCGCGCCGCGCCTGGCCCGGCTCCTCGATCCCGTTCGGGGTGCTGGCGGCCATCAGGAGGCTTTCACGACCTGCTCCTTGCTGGAGCTTCCCTCGAAGCGCGTCTTGGTGTTGAGGTAGGGCTTGACGTTGTCCTTGGTCACGAAGAGGAGGCCGGTGTCGGTGTCGGACGGCTGCTGGAGACCGCCGGACAACTTGTACAGGAAGAGCTGCACGACGGGATAGAAGCCCTGCAGGTACGGCTGCTGGTCGATGGTGAAGTCGAGGAAGCCCTGATCGATCAGCTGGAGCGTGGTGGGGAGGAGGTCGTAGCCGCCGGCGTGGATGCCCTGCGCGGGCAGATTGTACTTCTGCATGAGCTGGGCCAGGCCCTGGGTGCTGCCGGCGTCGACCGCGACCATGCCCCTCAGGTCCTTGTGGCCCAGGTAGTACGCCTCGATGGCCGACTTCTCGTCCTCGACCTTGGCGCCGGTGGCGACCTCGGTGAAGGTGATGGGCAGCCCGGAGGCCTGGATCGCCTGTTTGGCGCCGTCGATCCGGGGCTGGATGTTGAGCGATCCCGGGGTGGCGATGAAGCCCGCGATCGGACCCTCCTTGACCAGGCTGGCGATCCGGGCGCCGAGCTTCTGGCCGGAGAGGAAGAGATCCTGGCCGATGTACGCCATCCGCCGGTTGTTGCTGCCGGCCGGAGCGTCGGCGTTGTAGGCCACCACCGGGATGCCGGCCTCCAGCGCCCTGGCGACGGGGTCGTTGAAGGCGGTCGGGTTGATGATGGCGACCGCGATGCCGTCCACCTTGGCGGCGATGGCGGCGTTCATCTTGTCCACCATCTCGGAGACGATGCTGTTCTCCGAGCCCACGAACTGGGCCGTGGGCAGGCCCAGGAGGGCGCAGGCGTCCTGGATGCCGTAGATGGTGGGCTGGAAGAAGGGGTTGGTCGTGACGTGGTTGATGAACGTGAACTTCCAGCCCGGATGGGGCGGGAAGTTGCCCTGGCCACCTCGGCTCGACGCCGAGCTGTTCGCGCACGCGGCCAGGAATCCGGGCATGCTGGCGGCGGCGCCGGCGATGCCCAGGTTGCGGAGCAGCTGACGGCGGGTCGGCCGGTAGCCGGCCCGGATCGCTCTCTCCTGCCTCTCGACCGCCTCCTCCCCGAGCACCGTGCGCAGAACGTCGGAGTTCCCGATGGGATCTCCGTCCCGGACCTCGTCCGGCTCGAGACGATGAGCGTCACGTACCATGTTCCCTCTCGCCTCCGGGTTCGGAGCGAGGAGACGAGAGCGCCCGTGCGGCCTCACTCCCACTCGCGCCTCCTCACTCGCAGAACCGCGCTGAACATCGTATCGACGTACACACGAGCGGTCAAACCGCCGCTGTGTCTTCTCAACTTGACGTACCCAACCGGCCGCAGTCGGAGGAGGTCGGGCGTTCGGACGATGGAGAGACAAGGACGAGAGTGTGGGCGCTGAGTCACAGCCTTTCTCCACCCCCGGCGGACGGCGATCCGGCGGGAGCCTCCCACCGGCCGGACGCCTTCGCCCCCTCATCTCCGATCGAGCGGCGTTCCCGGTGGCCGACGGTTCGCGAGGACCGGAGGCACCCCCCGGGAGGGATCGCCGAGGGCCTGGAGCCGCAGTCGCCGCAGCCGCTTCATGACGTCCATCCCGCCCCGGCCGAAGAGGTCGTGGAGGCGCAGGTACTCACGGTACAGCTCGTCGTAGACGGCGTGGTGCGCCGGGACCGGGCGGTACGCCCGGTCCCGGAGGTGGGCCATGTGCCGCGACGCCTCCACGATGGAGTCGTAGCCGCCGGCCTCCGTGCCCGCCGCCACCGCCGCGTGCATGGCCGAGCCCAGGGCCGGCGTCTGCCGGGAGGCGGCCAGCCGGAACTCGCGCCCCGTGACGTCGGCGTAGACCTGCACCAGCAACCGGTTCGCTTCGGGCAGCCCCCCGCAGGCCACGATGCCATCCACCCGCACCCCCTTCGCCTCGAAGGCGTCGATGATCACCCTGGTCCCGAAGGCGGTGGCCTCGATCAGGGCCCGGTAGACCTCCGGCGCCCTGGTGGCCAGCGTCGGCCCCACCAGCAGGCCGGCGAGGTCCGCGTCCACCAGAACGGAGCGGTTACCGTTCCACCAGTCCAGGGCCAGCAGCCCCGACTGGCCGGGGCGGAGTCCCGCGGCTTCCGCCTCGAGCACCTCGTGGACGCTCACGCCCCGCCGTCGCGCCGCTTCGTGGTATCCGGGCGGCACGGCATGTTCGGCGAACCAGGCGAAGATGTCGCCGACCCCCGACTGGCCGGCCTCGAAGCCGAACCGCCCGGGGACGACGCCGTCCTCCACCACCCCGCACATCCCCTCGACGGGGACCGGCCGCTCGCCCAGCACCAGGTGGCAGTTGCTGGTGCCCATGATCACGACCATGGTCCCCGGCTCGGTCACGGTCGCCGCCGGCACGGACACGTGGGCGTCGACGTTGGCCACCGCCACCGCCGTTCCTTCCCGCAGCCCGGTCCAGGCCGCGGCCCGCGCGCACAGCCGGCCGGCCCTTCGGCCGATGAGCACGACCCCCCGGGACATCTTCTCGTCCACCACCCGCCGGAAGTCGGGGTGCAGGGCGGCGAAGTACGACTCGTCCGGGAAGCCGTCCCGCCTGGACCAGAGCGCCTTGTAGCCCGCGGTGCAGTTGTTCCGCGTCTCCCGGTCGGTGAGCTGCCAGACGATCCAATCCGCGGCCTCGATCAGGCGGTCCGCGGCCCGATAGACCTCCGGCGCCTCGTCCAGGATCTGGAGGGCCTTGGGGAAGAACCACTCGGAGGAGATCTTCCCGCCGTACCGCTCCAGCCACGGCTCGCCCCGCTCGCGGGCCACGGCGTTGATCCGGTCGGCCTCGGGCTGGGCGGCGTGGTGCTTCCAGAGCTTCACCCAGGCGTGCGGGTTGCGCCGGAAGCGGTCCAGGGCGCAGAGCGGCGTCCCGTCGGCCAGCGTGGGCAGCATGGTGCAGGCGGTGGCGTCGATGCCGATCCCGATCACGTCCCCGGGGTCCACGCCGGCCTCCGCGAGCAGCCGCGGGACCGTCGCCCGGAGCGTGCGCACGTAGTCGGCCGGGTCCTGGAGCGCCCAGTCGGGCTCCAGACGCACGTCGTCGTCCGGCGACGGCAGCCGCTCGTCGATCACGCCGTTGCGGTAGGGATGGACGGCGACCGCCAGCTCCCGACCGTCCGCGACGTCCACGAGCACGGCCCGGCCCGACTCGGTGCCGAAGTCGACCCCGACGGCGTAGCGACTCATCGCCCCTGCCCGTAGTAGGCCGCGGGGCCGTGCTTGCGCGAGAAGTGGCGCTCCAGCAGCCCGTGCCCGATCTGCCCGACGCCCGGCCGGAGCTGGGCCGTCCGCAGCGCCATGGCCGCCACCGTCTCCAGCGCGATGGCGTTCTCGACCGCTTCCGCCGGGCTCGCCCCCCAGGTGAAGGGCCCGTGCCCGGCCACCAGCACCGCCGGCATCTCCAGCGGGGCGAGACCGGATGCCTCCAGGGCCTCGACGATCACGTTGCCGGTCTCCAGCTCGTAGTCGCCCTCGACCTCCGGCTGGGTGAGCGGCCGCGTCACCGGGACGGGGCCGTGGAAGTGGTCGGCGTGCGTCGTGCCCAGGCAGGGGATGGGCCGGCCCGCCTGGGCCCAGGCCGTGGCGAAGGTCGAGTGCGTGTGCACGACGCCGCCCACCTCCTCGAAGCGCCGGCACAGCGCCAGGTGGGCCGGGGTGTCCGACGACGGCCTGAGGCGGCCGTCCACGACCCGGCCGTCGTCCAGGGCGACGACCACCATCGACTCGGGTCGCAGCTCGGTGTAGGGCACGCCGCTGGGCTTGATCGCCAGCACCCCCGCCCCCCGGTCCACGCCGCTGGCGTTGCCGAAGGAGAGCACCACCAGGCCGGCCTCCACCAGGTCACGGTTGGCCCGCCACACCTGCTCGCGGAGGTCCGCGTACCGCGTCATCGACCGCCCCTCACACGCCTCGGGCCAGGCGGTAGTAGGCCTGGTTCCACCGCAGCTCCTTCTCGAACTCCGACAGCCGGGTGTCATCGTCGATGACCAGGAACTCGATGCCGGCCATCTCGGCCAGGTCCCGCAGGGGCTCCATCCCCAGCGCCGTGGTGAGGCTGGTGTGGTGCGGCCCGCCGGTCAGCAGCCACGCCTCGACGGCGGTCCGAAAGTCGGGCCTCGGCGCCCAGAGGGCCCGGGCCACCGGGAGACGGGGCAGGTCCTCCTGCGGCGCCACCACCTCGACCTCGTTGGCCACCATTCGCAGGCGGTCGCCCAGGTCGAGCATCCCCACCACCACCCCCGGACCGGGCGCGGCCGTGAAGACCAGGCGTACCGGGTCCTGCCGCCCCCCGATCGCAAGCGGGTGCACCTCGCACGAGGGCCGGCCGGCGGCGAGGGAGGGGCAGACCTCCAGCATGTGCGCCCCCAGCACCCGCGGCGCCCCGGGCGCCAGGTGGTAGGTGTAGTCCTCCATGAAGGAGGTGCCGCCCGGGAGGCCCGCGCTCATCACCTTCACGATCCGGACCAGCGCCGCGGTCTTCCAGTCGCCCTCGGCGCCGAACCCGTACCCGTCGGCCATCAGGCGCTGGACGGCGATGCCGGGAAGCTGGGCCAGACCGTCGAGGTCCTCGAAGGTGTCGGTGAAGGCCATGAACCGACCCGCCTCCAGGAAGTCGCGCAGCCCGGCCTCGATCCGCGCCGCCTCACGCAGCGAGCCGCGGCGCTCGCCCGATCGCCGCAGCGCCGGGACCAGCTCGTAGCGTTCCTCGTACTCCTCCACCAGCCGGTCCACGGCGGCCTCGGGGACGTCGCGCACCCGCTCGGCGAGGTCGCCCACCCCGTAGCCGTCGACCGCGACCCCGAGCCGCACCTGGGCCTCGACCTTGTCGCCCTCGGTCACCGCGACCTGGCGCATGTTGTCGCCGAAGCGGGCGATCCGGAGCTGCTGGGCCTCGCGCCACCCGCAGGCGGCCCGCGCCCAGGCGCCGATCCGGGCCTGGACCGACGGGTCCTGCCAGTGGCCGGCCACCACCTTCCGGGCCCGGCCCATCCGCGCCAGCACGAACCCGAACTCGCGGTCGCCGTGGGCCGACTGGTTCAGGTTCATGAAATCCATGTCGATGTCGGCCCAGGGCAGGTCGCGGTTGAACTGGGTGTGGAGGTGGAGGAGGGGTCGGCGCAACGCCTTCAGCCCCGCGATCCACATCCTGGCCGGGGAGAAGGTGTGCATCCAGGCGATCAACCCGACGCAGCCGGGGGCCACGCTCGCCTCCTGGCAGAGCTGATGGATGGCCTCGGGTGTGGCCAGCACCGGCTTCGCCACCACCCGGACGGGGATGGCGTCGGAGGCGTCGAGCGCCCGCGCCATCTGCTCCACGTGGTCGGCCACCTGGCCGAGCACCCGGTCCCCGTAGAGGTGCTGGCTGCCGGCCACAAACCACACCTCGAACTGTCGGAGGGGCTTCATGGCCGCACCCTCCGGCTCCGGGCGCCCGGTCGCCGGGGGCTCCGGACGAGGTTCGACGTATGGCCTTCCCCGGGTCGCCGGGGAAACCGTCCTCGCGCCGCGCGTCGCCCCCGCCGGTGCGCTCGAAGCCGCCGGCGTTCCCCGCCCTCCTCCCCTCGGCCGGGGCCCGAGCAGCCGGAACGGCGAATGCCGCCGCGGGCCATGGCCAGCTCCCCGCGCATTTCCGGCTACGAATGTAGCATACGATTGCATAGCCGGCCGGCCCCGTCGTCCTTCCCGGTCGAAGGCGGTGGAAAGGGCGCGGCGTCGGGTCCGAGCCCTTCCCCCGGAGCCGGGGATCGACCCGACGGCCCCGTTCCCCCGAACTCGAGGTCTGGGCCGCTACCGCGGCGGGGCGGTCGACCTCCGCTCGATCAGCGTCGCCTGGAAGACCTGCCGCGAGACCGTCCTCGCCGCGCCCTTCTCCACCGCGTCGATCGCCATCTGGAAGGCGGCCAGCACCATCGGCACCGTCGGCATGCGGAGCGTGGTGAGCGGGGGAACCGCATAAGCGGCCAGGGGCTGATCGTCGAAGCCGATCACCGACAGGTCGCGAGGTACGCCGATCCCAACCTCGGCCGCGGCGTGGAGGATCCCGATCGCCATCACGTCGGTGGCGGCGATGACGGCCGTGGGTGCGGGCTCCAGCTCCATCAGGGCGCGCAGCGCCGAGCCGCCGCCGGCGGGGGTGTTCGGCACGTGCCGGAGGTACCCTTCCGGGACCACCAGGCCCAGCTGCCGCATCCGGGCCCTGAAACTCGCCTCACGCTGCCGCTTGTCGCCGTGTCCCCTGCTGCCGCCCACGAACGCGATCCGGGTGTGGCCGAGCTCGACCAGGTGGTCGACCCCGGCCCAGATCGCCCGCCGGTTGTCGACGTCGACCGACGGAATCCGGGGCAGCCGGGTCCCCTGCCACAGGGCCACCACCGGGAGCTGCACGTTGCCAAGATCCTCGATCAGTCGGGGCTGGTCTCGCATGTCCCCCATCAGCAGGATGGCGTCGCAGTGGCGGGACTCGAGAACGGTGGCGAGGGCCATCGCCTCCTCGGCGCTCCCGTGGGCGTGGCCGAGCACCACGTTGTACCCGTGGTCCCGGGCCACGACGCAGAGGGCCTCGATGGCGGCGGCGAAAAAGGGATCGGTGATGTCGCGGACCACGGCTCCGATCAGCATCGTCCGCGCCCCCCGCAGCGCCCGGGCGGCGGGATTGGGCCGATACCCGAGCCGCGCGGCCGCCGCCAGCACCCGCTCCCTGGTCTCGGCCGTGATCGGAATCACGGACTTGTTGTTCAGGACCCGGGAGACGGTGCTCTGCGACACCCCCACCACCGCCGCGATGTCCTTCATCCTGGGAAGGCGGATGGGACGCGATCCGTCCCGGTCGAGGTCCGCCCGCCGCCTCGAGCGGACCGGTCCCCTGGAGCCGTGGTCGCCGGCTCGTCCGCCGCCATTCCCCTCTCTCGGCGTCGCCAGTGCCTCTTCGAACGGCCATTCGCTCTCGGCCACGATGTACCCAAGGTACTCGAGCACGGCGATCGGCGGGTGCAACCGGCGGGGGGCACCGTCGGGGCCGGGGACGGGATCACGCCTCGAGACGCAGGGCGAGAAGCCCTGGTCAGGGGTGTCCCGGGATGCGATCATCGGCTGGCGAGGATGACGAACGCGGTCGTGGCGCCGTCGACGCCGCCTCGGTCGCGCTCCCCGAGCGGCCGGGGCGGCTCCGTTCACCCCCGAAGACCGAGCCCCGGCCGGCGCCGCGCCGGGCCGGTCGGCGGCGCCGGGACGTCGCCTGCCTCGCGTCATGGTGTCGACCGTGGGGGCGGGGCGCCGCCTCGCCCGCATCGCCCAGGAGCCCGATCCGATGAGCACCACCCAGCAGGCCGTTCGACGCTTCCCCAGCCCGTTCGAGGTGCCGGCACCGGCCGGCGCCGAGGACTGGGCCTCGATGTACCCGCCCTACCTCCTCTTCTCGGAGGAGAACCGGGAGCGGGAGGAGAACACCTTCTGGTTCCTGGACAGCCTGCACCGGCCGGAGGTCGAGTACCCCTTCGACACCATCGTGCACGAGGCCTGGACCATCGCCGCCAACGCGTTCGCCCGCCGCGTCTTCCTGCTCCCGGCCTCCGACGGCTTCATGGCGCGCATCCTGAACGGGCGCCTTTACCAGTCCGTCATCCTCGTCGACGACCCGGAGGAGATCGCGCGGCGCGGCCCCATCTTCGCCCCCCGGGCCAGCTTCTACTTCGAGAACTGGCCCGATCTGTTCGCGCGCTGGAAGGCCAAGATGGAGGCCTGCATCCGGGACCTGCAGCGCCTCGAGGTGCCGGAGCTACCCGACCTGGTGCCGGAGTCGGAGGTGAGGGAGGCCGGCGGCGTCACGGCCGGGTACGACCTGCTCAAGGCGTACGACCGGGCCATCGAGAACCTGTTCCTCGCCTACCAGTACCACTTCGAGATGCACCTCTGCGGGTACGGCGCCTACCTGAACCTCTTCCAGTTCTGTCAGACGGCCTTCCCGGGCATCGCCCAGCAGACCATCGCCAACATGGTGGCCGGGTCGGAGATCATGATGTTCCGGCCCGGAGACGAGCTGAAGGCGCTGGCCCGGCGGGCGATGGAGCTCGGCATCGCCGACCGCCTGCGCGCCAACCGGCCGCCGGAGACGATCGTGGAGGGGCTGCGGGAGGATCCCGCCGGCCGCGCCTGGGTCGAGGCGCTGGAGGCGGCCATGGACCCCTGGTTCCATTTCTCCAACGGGACCGGGCTCTACCATCACGAACGCTCCTGGATCGACGATCTGTCCCGACCCTGGGCCTCGCTGCTGGCCGAGCTGGACCGGCTGGAGCGCGGCGAGGATGTCCGGCGGCCACGGGAGGAGATCCTGCGGCGGCGCGAGCAGCTGGTGGCCGAGTACCGCGAGCTGCTGCCCGTGGCGTCGGACCGGGAGGCGTTCGACCAGAACGTGGCCATGGCCAGGATGGTCGCGGCCTACGTCGAGGACCACAACTTCTACATCGAGAACTGGCACCACACGATCTTCTGGAACAAGATGCGCGAGTTCGGCCAGCGGCTGGCCGCAGGCGGCATCCTGGAGGACCCGGAGGACCTCTTCTACCTCAACCGTTGGGACGTGGGGCAGGCCCTGTACGACCTGACCCTGGGCTGGTCGCACGGCGGGCCGACCCGGGCCGCCCACTGGAAGGCCAGGGTGGCCAGGCACAAGCGCATGCTGGCCGCGATCCAGGAGTGGGTGCCGGAGCCCGCCCTGGGCCCGATCCCGGAGAACATCAACGAGCCCTTCACGGTCATGCTCTGGGGCATCACCCCCGAGCGCATCGAGCAGTGGCTGGCCGCCGCCGGCAGCGACGCCGGGGAGCTGCGCGGCGTGGCCGGCGCGCCGGGGACGGTCGAAGGCCCGGCCCGGGTGATCCTGTCCGTTGACCAGCTCGCGGAGGTCCGGGAGGGCGAGATCCTGGTCTGCCCGGTCACCGCGCCCACCTGGGGGGTGGTGTTCAGCAAGATCAAGGCGGCGGTGGTCGACACGGGGGGGATCATGTCGCACGCCGCGATCGTGTGCCGCGAATACGGTCTGCCCGCGGTGGTGGGGACCGTACGCGGCACGAGGGTCGTCCGCAACGGGGACTGGCTCCGGGTGGACGGCAACGCAGGGGTGGTGACCGTCCGGCCCGGCGGCTGAGGGGGAGCGGCGGGACCGGCCCCCGCCGACGCGGTCGCGCCGGCCTCCCGCCCGGGGGCGACCCGGTCGGCGCGGCGCGCGGCTACCGGCCCCGGCCCCTCTCCAGCATCCGCTCCAGCCCGAAGACGATCAGGTCGACCGTGTCCCGCCACCAGAGGTCGGGGTCGGCCACCCAGACCTCGGCCACCTCCCGGGCGCTGGCCACGCTGTGCGGGAAGCGGTCCCGGGGCAGGCCGAGGGGTACGAGCTCGACCCGCCGGCGGAGGAGGTCGAGCCCCTGGGCGTCGAGTCGCTCCAGGCCGTCCGGCCTGCCCTGGCGCACGAGGAGGAGATAGCCGGCGACGAGGTTGGAGAGGACCCGGATCAGGACGATCGCCTCACGCCGCCCGAAACCGGCGCCCAGCAGGATGCCGAGCAGGTCCTCCATCATCTTCCAGAAGCCGGGCGGCCCGTCGCCGCTGTAGGCGATGGCGAGTGGGAGGGCCAGGGGTCGGGCTTCCATCTGGTCCCTGAAGTTCTCCAGGGCCCGTCGGAGCCGGTCGGCCCAGCCCATGGAGGGCTCGAAGCCGGCCGTCAGGTCGAACCCCTCCAGCACCACCTCGGTCATGGCGTTGACGAGGTCCTGCTTGTCCCGCACGTGGCGGTAGAGCGCCATCGGGGTCACGCCCAGATCGGAGGCCAGGCGTCGGAGACTGACGGCCTCCAGACCCTCGGCGCTGCCGATCTCCAGCGCTCGGGCGACGATCGCCTCCCGGGTCAGCCCCCGCCGCCCGGTCCGGTTCGCGTGGGCCACAGCCTTGACGAGTATACGGCGCATACCTTAGCCTGGCCATATGTTTACATCGTATGCTGACGGAGATAACAATTCCCCTGGACCCCGGCGGCCGCCCCTGGACGACGTGCTCCGGTCCCGGTCCTACCGGCTGCTCTGGAGCGCGCAGTTCGCCGCCCTGCTGGCCGGCTACTTCAACTACGTCGCCGTGGCCTGGCTGACGCTCCGGATCACGGGCTCGAGCCTGGCCGTGGGCGCGGTGCTGGCGGCGGCCTCCGTGCCGCAGGCGGCCCTCATGCTGCTCGGGGGCGCGGCGAGCGACCGCTCCTCGCCGCGGACCACGATGCTGGCGGCCAGCCTGGCCCGAGGGATCGTGATGGGCGTCCTCGCCGTCCTGACCCTGACCCGCTCGGTGCAGCTCTGGCAGCTGTTCGCCGCCGCGGTCCTGGTGGGCGCCACCACTGCCTTCTTCGTCCCCGCCAGCGCCTCCCTGCTGCCCCGCCTGGTGGCGAACGACCGGCTGGAGGCGGGCAACGCCCTCCTGAACCTGGGCCGCACCCTGGCCCTGGTGCTGGGCCCGGCCGCCGCCGGGGTGGTGGTCGCCGTCGCGGGCGCCGGAACCGCCCTCGGCGCGGACGCGGCCGGCTCTGTCCTGGCCGGTCTCCTGGTGGCGCCGCTCCCGGCCGGCGGCTCCGTCGCCTCCACCGCCAGCCCGCTGGGCGACGTGCGCGACGGCCTCCTCCACGTCTGGGGAGACACCCCGCTGCGGGTCGTCCTCCTGGTCGTCGCGGCCCTCAATTTCTTCGCCCTCGGCGCCGTCGAGGTCGGACTCCCCGCCCTCGCCCACCTGCGCTTCGGCCCCGGGGCGGTGGCCCTGGGCAGTGCTTTCGCCGCCTGGGGCCTCGGCTCGACCCTGGGCTCGCTCGGGGCCGGGGCGCGTCCGGTCCCAGGCCAAATCGGCCGCCTGACGGTGGTGATGGTGGCCATGCTGGGAGCCGGCATCGCGGCGGCCGGGGTGGCGCCGACGCTGCCCGTGCTGCTCGTGGTCATGGTTGCGGTGGGGACGGTCGAGGGCGCTGGGAGCACGTACCTCATCAGCTGGATGCAGCGGCGCACCGAGCCGGGCCTGCAGGGGCGGGTGATGTCGCTGGCCATGCTGGCCTCCGTCGGCCTGGAGCCGGTGGCGCTGGCGGCCGCGGGCGCCGTGGCCTCCCGTGACCTGGGCCTGCTCTTCTGGGGCTCCGCGATCGCCGTCGAGCTCACGGCCCTCCTGGCAGCCCTCAGCCGCTCCGTGCGGCGGGCGTGAGGGTCGGGCTCGCGCCGCCCGCGCTTCGGTGTGCCGGACCGGTCACATCCGGCTGCAGATGACAGGATCCGGCCCGGCCGGCTTACGGATCGTTGAGGCGGGAGGCGGGCAGCGGCCTCCGGTCCAGAAGGGGTAGTCGCGTGTACACGGCCAGCCGGGTGGCGCTCACGTGGACGATGGGGTGGTCGAGACGGGGCGAGAGCTGGTTCAGGAAGCGGAACACTCCCGGATAGTGGGTGTAGTCGTCCCAGACCACGGTTCCCCGCTCCGACAGCAGCTGGAAGGCGGCCTCGGTGTCGGAGCGGACCCAGGGGTAGTTGTGGCTGGCGTCGACGTAGACCAGGTCGATCCGGCCCCGGTAGGGGGAGAAGTCGAAGGTGGCGGAGTCCCCCAGCAGCTGCGTGATCCGGACGGCCTCCGGGGTGCCGGCGAAACGGCGGCCCCGCTCCCAGCGCTCGAAGTACTCGGGGTCGGTGGGCTCGTAGGCCAGCTGGCCCACCGCCTCGGGGCCGGGCAGGTCCAGCGTGTAGACGTGGACCCGGGGATTGTTGTGGGCGATCAGCCAGGCCGTCTCCCCGAGGTAGGTGCCGAACTCGAAGACCGTCCGGCAGCCGGCCAGCCGGCAGAGCGCGGCCACGATCAGGGGATCGTGCCGCCAGACCGGCCCCTCGATCTGCACCTCCTCCAGGCCGCGGACATGGGCCAGGTCGACCAGCTCCACGGCGGGGGCGCCGAAGCGCTTGAGGTCGATCCAGAGGTGCCTCAGCAGGCGATGGCGGAAGTGATCACGGTTCTGGACGAGCCGGACCGCCAGCGATGTGGCCAGCGCCCGCCACGGGTACCGGTCGCCGCTCCCGCCCGAGGCCGGCGGCAACGCCTGGCCGGGGCGGTCGCCCGCCGGGGGACTGGAGCCGTCCTCGGACCGATCCATCAGCTCGATTCTGGACCCTCGACCCATCCGGTCCACTGGTCGAGGCCGGAGCCGACCGGGATGGATGTCCCCCTGCCCGCCGGCTCCTCCCATCCCCGCCGGAGGCCCCAGGCCGGCGCGGGCCGGTCACGATCGCCGGCCGGGTCGAAATCGCTCCGCCGGCCCCGGATCGAGCCCTGGCCGAACGGACCCACCTGCCGCGCGTGGCTCCGGTGGCAGGCGCGGGTGGAAGAGGAAGCGGCCGGACCGTCCCGGGAAGCCCGGAGATGCCCGGGCCAAGGCCGGTGGGCGATCGGGCAGGGTCCCATGGGACGGTGCGAGGTGATCCTCCGGGAGCTCCCGGCGGCAACCCGGGTCGAGGGTCGGAGGGGCCATCCGCCCGGCCTTCTCCTGGCCGGGTTCACGAGACGTCCCGACTGGTGGAGGCGGCGGGAGTCGAACCCGCGTCCGGAACAGAGCTCCCCGGGACCTCTACGAGCGTATCCGGGATTCTGATCTCACCTCGGGGCTCCTCCCGGCGGGATCCCCTTCGGCCAGCCCCGGTAGGTGGTCCCCGGGCGGGGCCGTGGCGCCCCCGCTCGGGCCAGCCGGCTGCGGTGACGCCGCCTCCCCGGTCCACCGGCGAGAGCCGGGGGCGACGCCCGGGATCATGTCCCGGGGCTCACACCCTCGCTACTTACGCGGCGAGAGCGAGCTCGCGAGTGTCGTTGGCGTTTGTGTGCCGTGCGCTGTGACGCCCACGCCTTCGGCTCGCTATCCCGAAGCCCTCGTGCCCCGTCGAAGCCGGACGCCCCCACGAGACTGGACTCCGCCGCGTATTGTACCCCCCTTGACGGGCGTTCACACGTGGCTAGAATCCGTGCTGAGTGAACGCTCACTTATCAGCGAAACGGCGGTGCTCCCGCCACCTCCGGCGGCACCGACCGGGGCTCCTCTCCCCGCGGCGGATGGGGCCGGCGGGGGGCGGTCGGCGGCCCGCGCCGTCCCCGGGCCGCGGCCTGGCGGGCCGGCTTCAGCCCGGCGATGAGCCCAGATGACCCCCTCCCTTTCCTCTCCCCCCCGATCCCGCCTCTCGGCCGAGGCCCGTCGCGACGCCATCTTCGCCGCCGCCAAGCGGGTCTTCGGCCGCTCCGGCTACCACGCCGCCACCATCCGCGACGTGGCCGCTGAGGCCGGGGTCTCCGAAGCCCTCCTGTACCAGCACTTCGCGGGCAAGCGCCAGCTCTTCGTCGAGCTGGTCACGACCGCGGCCGCCGACCTCGAGGCCCGACTGCTGGCCACCCGCTCCCGCGGCCAGCTGGACCCGGCCATCGCCGCCTACTTCGACTTCGTCGAACAGGAGTCGGGGCTCTACCGGGTCTTCTTCCGCCAGGCCGCCCAGGCCGACGGGGCCCTGCAGGAGCTGTACCGGCAGCTCTGGGGCCGGTTCATCCGCCTGATGCGAGAGGCGCGGCCGTTGAGCGAGGCCGGCGCCCACGCCCTGGCCGGGATGATGAACGAGCTGGCCCTGTGGTGGCTCGAGGAAGGGCGGCCGGAGAAAGAGGAGATCGTCCGACGCGCGTGCCGCATGGCCCGCGCCCTTTGCGACTCGGAGGTGGAGCATGGACCTGAGGACCCGACCCGAGCAGGCTGAGCCCGACCTGGACCGCATCGCCCGGGCGAGTCTCCGGGAGCTGGGGGACATCCGGATCGACGACGTCCTCGCCTTCATCGACCGCGGCCTGGAACGCATGCCCGGCTACCTGGAGCTGTACCACCGCTGGGAGACCCAGCAGTGGGCGGTGTCGGACCTCGACTTCACCCCCGACCGCGAGGTCTGGCAGGGGGCGAGCGACCTGGAGCGGCAGGCCACGCTCTGGGGCCGCCGGCTGTTCTTCAACGGCGAGGAGCGGGTAACCGCCACCCTGGCCCCCTTCGTGTGGGCGGCCCCGACCCCGGAGATGGAGCTGTTCCTCTCCACCCAGATGGTGGACGAGGCCCGGCACACGGTCTTCTTCGAGCGCTGGTGGCGGGAGGTGGTGGGGAGCGACGCCCCCGACCTGAAGACGCTGCTCGACGAGGTGCGCCCGACCGTGAACGAGGGCTACAACACCCTCTTCTACGACCGGCTGCCCGGGGTCGCGCAGCGTCTGGCCTCCAACCCCGCCGACCGTGAGGCGTTCGTCGAGGGGGTGGTGATCTACCACCTGGTCATCGAGGGGACGCTGGCCCTGACCGGGCAGCGGTTCGAGCTCAACACCATGCGGGAACGGGGCCTCACCCACACCGGCTTCTACCAGGGGTTCACGGCCGTGGCCCGGGACGAGTCGCGCCACGTGAACTTCGGCATCAAGGTCCTGCACGACGCCGTGCAGGAGGAGCCGGAGCGGTTCGCCCCCCTCGTCCAGCGCACCCTGGTGGAGTGTCTGCCGCTCATCTCGGGCACCATCCAGCCCCCCGATCCCCGCTACCTCACCGAGTACGGACACAGCGAGCA
>JAJPKS010000140.1 GCA_021323605.1 Bacillota bacterium
AGCGATCGCACCGCCGCCTCGGTCGAGGTCTGATGGAAGCGGGCGAAGTCCTCCAGGTCGGCGGCGTAGGCCCGGGCCGTGGTCCGAGGCCGGCCGAAAAGGAAGCGGGCGATCAGCCGGCCGGGATCGGGCGGTCGGACTTCGGCCGACGCCTGGTCCTCGGCTCCGCCCGGGTCTCCCCCACGCGTCGAGTATGCCCCGGACGGATGGTGAACCGGTATCACGGTTTGCCCATCACGATCGCACCCTCCCGGAATCGGTGCCCCGGCTGAGGGCCCCGGACGCGCTCGCACCGGGAGGCCACGACCGGCGCCGTGTGGGCCCGTGGTCGCCACCTCAGGGAGCGGGGTCGAACCCCGCTGGCCGCCGGAGCAACTCGGCCGCGCGCCGGGCGGCGGCGGCCCCGTCGGCTATTGCCGCCGCCACCTGCGATTGCGCTCCCCGGCGGACGTCGCCGGCGGCGAGCACGTACGGCGCGCTGGTGTCGAGGGCCAGGCCGGTGAGCACCTGGCCGTCCGGGTCCAACTCCACCGTGCCCTCCAGGAACTCGGTGTTGGGGGTGGTCCCGATCCGGATCACGACCCCGTCGACGGGGACGGTCTCCGGTTCGCCGGCCTCCAGGCGGGCGAGGGCGATGGCCTCCACTCGCTCTTCTCCTGCGATCGCCTCCAGGCGGGTCTTGCAGCGGACATCGATCCGGGGCTCGGCCAGGGCTCGTTCCTGCAGGAGCTGGCTCCCCTCCAGCTCCGGGGTGTCGGCGACCAGGATCACCCTGGAGGCCAGCCTGGCCAGGTACAGGGCGTCGGCCAGGGCCTGGTCGCCGGAGCCGTAGACCGCCACCACCCGTCCCCGAAACAATCCGCCGTCACAGGGGACGCAGTCGATCACCCCGCGGCCCAGGAGACGCTCCTCTTCGGGAAGGCCCAGCTTCCTGGAGCGGCGGCCGGAGGCGACGATGACGACGCTGGTCGAGTAGCCCCTGCCGCCGTCGCATCCCACCCACCGGGTGCCGGAGTAGGTCTCGATGCCCGTCACCTCGGCCTCCTCGAGCCGGACCCCGCCGGCGGCGGCCCGCTCGGCCAGCTCCGAGGCGAGCTGGGCGCCGGGGATGCCGGTCCCGACCCCGGGTACGTCGTCCACCGTCTCGATGTGCTTGAGGTTGCCTCCGAACAGCTCCCGTTCGAGTAGGAGCGTCCGGTGTCCGGCCCGGCTCAGGTCGAGCGCGGCGGTCAGACCGGCCGGGCCGCCGCCGACGATGACGACGTCGTAGTCGAGCATGGCGAGACTCCTGTTCTCGGTCGTGAGTGCGTCCGCCCGATCCCGGCGGCCCGATCGTCCTGGTCGGGCGTGGACGTCTCGCGCCTCGGCCGGGCCGAGGGCTCAGGGCCGAGCCCCTCCGTTCGGACTCGGCTCCGCCGGGCGCCGGACCGCGAGTGGCGGCCGGAAACGACCCTCGAGCATGGCCGTCGGCGTCCGCCGCCGGCGGCCCGGACCACGTGCCGGCCAGCTCGTCCTCCGTCCACCACACCGCGTCGAACGGAAAGATCGTATCGCCGGCCACATCACCCCGTGCGGCCTTCGCCGCCGACGTTCCCACGTCCGCGGCCGGGGGTCCCGACGCCGGCCATCGGCCTCATCGATAGTATTCATATCATTTTTTATTGATTACTTGATGTAGCATATTGTCGAAGTAAAACGGAAGGGACGGTGGTCGTCCCGCATCCATCTGGACCGCCGTGCGTCGAAGCGCCGGCGAACTCGGAGGTCATCCAATGATCCATGCGCTGCTCGTGCTGGCGGCGATCCTCTTCATCCTCTGGCTCCTCTTCCACGCCACGGGGGTGCTGATCAACCTGCTCTGGATCGCCATCGTGGTGGCCATCGCCCTGTGGGTGATCGGGGCCTTCTTCCGGGGAGCGCGCTCGATCACCGGCAGATAGACCGGGCGGCGCGGAGCGACCGCGGGCCCGAGCCGCCCGGGCTCCGAGGAGCCGCGTCCGTGCACGGCTCTTGCGTCGGAAGAGCGTGACGGCCCATCCCGCCGAGCATGGCAACGGCGTCGGTGCCCGCGGTCACCGGCCGTGGGCGCCGGCAGGCAGGGTACGGCGGCACCGGCCCCGCGGTGCGGGGATGGCCCGGTGGACACCGGGCGCGGCCAGCGAGCGGCCTTCCCGGCGGTCGCCCATGGCCGAGGTCGCCCGCGACCGTAGAGGCGCGACCCCCGCCGTTCTCGGGGCCCGCAGATCCCGTTCCGGGACGGCATCGCCCATCCTCACCGCTCCCGCCCCGTAACCGCTCCCTGGCCGTGGATCTGCCGGGTATCCCGGGGGCCCCGGGCGGTGGCCGGCCGGTTGCTTCGGGCGCCGCGCTTCCCGGCCTCGAGCGGCGGTGTGGAACTCGTCCCGGCGGGCGTGGGCCGGGAGGACGATGGAGGTGGTCTCATCGGCCGGTTTCGGCCGGCGCCGGCCGTCAGGGGGCGGCGCCCCCGGGCGGGGAGGGCACGGCTCGCCGCCCCGGCTCCCCGGCCCGGCCGGGCTGGGCGTCGAGGATCTCCTGGAAGCGCTGCCGGGCCGGAGGCTCCAGCTCCCGGCGACGCCGGCGGACCACCTCCTCGCAGCGGGCCACCGGCCCCCGTCCAGGTACTCGGGCGGCGGCATGGCCGTGCGCCGGCGCCGGGGAAGATCGGTTGCCGGTCCGGGCCCGTGAACGGGGCATGGAGGACGTGTGGCCCATTCTCATGCGTCTACCCGTCATAGACTGAATGAGGTCTAGCCTGCCTAGACTACAATGGTGAGGCGAAGCGAGCTGCTGGGAAGGATCGGACGTGAGGCGAGGCGTCGGCGGGTTGGATGGGAATTCCACCGCGAAGGTGGCAACCACACCGTCTACCGGCTCGGTCGGACGATGATCCCGGTGCCTCGTCATCTCGAGATCGACGAGCAGCTCGCCGAGACGATCTTCAAGGAATGCGAAGTCGAGCTGGGCAGGAGGTGGTGGAAGCGATGACCTACCGCGCGGTGGTGACCAGGGGGGAGCGGTACTGGATCGTCCGAGTTCCCGAGATCGGTCGCGCCACCCAGGCCCGCCACCTGCGCGAGCTGGATGCGATGACCAAGGACCTGATCTCGGTGATGACGGGGAAGGATGCCGGATCGTTCACGGTCGACTACGAGCTCCGCCTCCCGAGGTCGGTGGCGGCACGCCTCAGGCGCGCCCGCAGGTTGCGCGAGCTCGCGGCCAGGGCGCAGGCCAGGGCCAGCGACGAGACCCGCGCCGCGGCCCGCGAGCTGCACGAACGAGGATTGCCGTTGCGCGACATCGGCCGGGCGCTCGGGGTCTCGTACCAGCGCGCGCACCAGCTGGTGTCGGCCGGTTCGTAGCCGTCCCGGCGGGCGTGGGCCGGGAGGGCGATGGATGTGGTCTCATCGGCCGGTTTCGGCCGGCGCCGGCCGTCAGGGGGCGGCGCCCCCGGGCGGGGAGGGCGCGGCTCGCCGCCCCGGCTCCCCGGCCCGGCCGGGCTGGGCGTCGAGGATCTCCTGGAAGCGCTGCCGGGCCGGAGGCTCCAGCTCCCGGCGGCGCCGGCGGACCACCTCCTCGCAGCGGGCCACCGGCCAGTCCCCGTCCAGGTACTCGGGCGGCAGCCGGGGATAGGCGCGCACCAGCATCCGCCATTCCGTGATCAGCAGGATCTCGGCCCCCAGCTCGTCGCGGGCCTCGGGCGGCAGCCCGGTCCCATCCCAGCGCCGGAGGAACTCGTCGTATCCGACCCGCAGGGTGTCCAGCTCCCACACCCGGCGCACGACCCGCTCCGGGTCGCGGATCTGACCGGTGAAGACGTCGACGCACCCGTCCAGCTCCAGCTCCCGCACGATCTCGCTCACGTCGCGCTCGCCGGCGGCGATCCAGACCCCGTCCCGGAGCGGGCCGAACCCCTCCCAGGCCAGCTTGACCCGCAACGCGCGCCGGTCGCGCCGCCGCACCTCGGGGATGGAGAAGCTGAGCAGCGTCCACTGGTTGGCGCTGGGCTGGTCGCGCTCGGTCAGGGACTCCTGGAGGCGGGACCGGTTGACCCGCAGCACCTCGCGGCAGCGGTCCGTGATCAGGAAGTGCATGCGACGGCCCTGGCGGCGGCGCACGAAGTAGCCACGCTCGACCATCCGGGAGAGGGTCAGCCGGGCGACCTGCTCGGAGATGCCGAGCCGGCCCAGGGCCTCCACGATGGTGGCCGACGACACCTCCTCGTCGACGTGGCGCTCGAGGAGGGTGAAGATGTAGGCCTGAGGGGTGGGGGAGCTAGCGATCGGTGCCCTCCGCCAGCTGCCTCGCGATGGGGATGATGCCTCCGGCCTCCAACATCCGGCGCAGGAAGGGGGGGATGGGTGCGGCCTGGAGCTGGCTCCCCGTCGTCTCATCGATGACGAGCCCCTCCTCCAGGTCGACGGTCAGCACGTCCCCCTCGGACACGCGGCCGGTGATGCCGGGGCACTCGAGGATGGGAAGCCCCATCTCGAAGGCGTTGCGGTAGAAGGTCCGGGCGAAGCTCTCGGCGACCACGCAGCCCACCCCGGTGGCCTTGAGCGCGCGTACGGCGATCGCCCGGCCCGAGGACTGGCCGAAGTGCCGACCGGCGACGAGCACGTCGTCGGTCCGCACCTCTAGAGGAAACCGCGGGTTCAACCCCTCGAGCACGTGCCGGCGGATCTCGTCCATGGGTCTGGTGATGAGGTGGGAGCGCACGATGGCGTCGGTCGGGACGTTGTCGCCGACGAGCCAGCAACGTCCCCGGATCCGCATCCTCATCGTACGAACTCCCGCGGATCGGCGAGGCAGCCGGCGACCGCCGAGGCGGCCACGGTCAGGGCCGAGGCCAGGTACATGCGTCCCCCGCCGTTGCGGCCGGGGAAGTTGCGGGCGTGGGTGGAGACCATGGTCTCGTCCGCGGCCAGCGCGCCCATGTTGATGGCCTGGTTGGAGCCCGTGCTGGGCGGGAACCAGGTGGCCCCGGCCCGGTGCAGGTCCTCGACCAGGCCCTCGCGCAGTGCCTGGGTGAACACCCAGCGGCTGGAGGGCACCACGTTGAAGCGCACCTGTGGGTGCACGCGCCGCCCCCGCAGCACCCGCGCCGCGAGCCGGATGTCCTGCAGCCGGCCCCCGCCGTGCCCGCCCAGCTCGGCCCACTGGATGGGCACGCCCGCCGACTCGGTCACCGGGTGCACGTTGCCCACCGTCGGCGGGCAGGCGACCTGGGGCTCGAGGCCGTCCACCGTCCAGCCCCGGACCTCGGCCACGTCGTCGCCGTCGCCGCGCACCGCCTCCGGCCGCTCCCCGGTCAGCTCGGCGAGGAAGCTCAGGGTCCGCTCGTCGGGCTGGACGTGCCCCGACTTGGCCCCCACGTCCACCGTGATCAGGGGGAACAGCCAGCGGTCGAAGACCTCGAGCCCCTCCAGATAGGGGCCGGCGAACTCGAGCGCCCGGTAGACCATGCCGCCCTCCCCGATCTGGCCGGTGAGGAACAGGGCCACGTCGCGGGGGGTCACCCCGAGGCCGGTCGTCCCCTCCAGCTCGATCCGGACCAGCTCCGGGACCCGGAACCAGGCCTTCCCGAAGGGCAGGCCCAGGGCGGCGTGGGAGTAGTTGCCGAGACCGGTGGCGAAGCAGCCCAGGGTGCCGTGGACCGGGGTGTGGCTGTCCGACCCCACCACCACCGTCCCCGGCCGGATGAAACCGGCGTGCAGGGCGACGTGGTGAATGTTGCCGCTCCCGCAGTCGAAGAGGTGGAACCCGTGCCGCCGCGCCCAGGCCCGGTTCTCCTGGAGCATCCGGGCCTGCTCCTCGGTGGGGGGCGAGAAGTGGTGGTCGAACACCACCACCACCCGATCCGGGTGGCACACCGGTTGCCGCACCTCTTCCTCGAAGACCCGGGCGGTGAGGTAGCAGCTGAGGTCGTGGAGCAGGATGCGGTCGACGTCGGCGACCACGACCTCGCCGGGGGTCACCCGCGCCCGCCCGCTGGCGCGGGCCAGGATCTTCTCGACCAGGTTCACAGGAACTCCCGGGGGTCGGTGATGACCCCACGCACGGCGGTGGCCGCGGCCGTGGCCGGGCTGCCCAGGTAGATCTCGGAGCGGTAGCTGCCCATCCGGCCCTGGAAGTTGCGGTTGGCGGTGGAGAAGGTGACCTCGCCGTCCGCCATCGCCCCCCCGTCGCCGGCGCAGGCGCCGCAGCCCGGGTTGGTGATCAGAGCCCCGGCCTCGAGCAGGTCGGCGTGGATGCCCTCGCGGGCGATCCGGGCGGCCACCTGCCGCGAGGCGGGCGTGACCAGCAGCCGGACGCCTGGGGCCACCCGCCGCCCCTTCAGGATGCGCGCCGCCTCCACCAGGTCGTCGTACTTGGCGTTGGCGCAGGAGCCGATGAAGACCTGGTCGACGTGGGTGCCGGCCACCTCGCCGATGGGCCGGACGTTGTCGACGGTGTGGGGGCAGGCGACCTGGGGTTCGAGGTCGCTCACGTCCACGGCGAGGGTGCGGACGTACCCGGCCCCGGGGTCGGGGAAGACCTCCTCGTACTCGCCGGGGGGGACGCCGCGCTCGGCCAGGTAGGCGCGGGTGACGTCGTCGGGCGGGACGTAGGCGTTCTTGGCCCCGAGTTCCATGGCCAGGTTGCACATGGTCATCCGTTCGGAGACGGTGAGGCTCGCCGGGTAGCCGCCGTGGAACTCGACCGAGAGATAGGTGGCGCCGTCGGCCGTCAGCCGCCCGATCAGCCAGAGCATCAGGTCCTTGGCGGTGACGCCCGGGGGCATGCGCCCCTCGACCTCCACCCGCAGCGAGCCGGGCACCTTCATCCACAGCTTGCCCGTCACCCAGGTGGCGGTGACCTCGCTGAACCCGACCCCGGTCCCGAACGCCCCCAGGGCGCCGTAGATGGTGGAGTGGGAGTCGGTGCCGATGATGACCATGCCCGGGCGCACCAGGCCCTCCTCCATCAGGACCAGGTGGGCGATGCCGGCCTCGACGTCCCAGAACCTGGTGATGCCGTGCCGGGCGGCGAACTCCCGGCAGAGGCGCTGGTCGTCGGCGGTCTTGGCCGTCCGGGCCGGGGAGATGTGGTCCATGATCATGGCGATCCGGGAGGGGTCGTGGAGCCGGTCGGTGCCCAGCCGCTCCAGGGCGCGGATGCAGCGCCAACTGGCCGAGTGGCTCATGTAGAGATCGGGCTCCACGTCCACGATCTGGCCCGGGATCACCTCGGGCAGCCCGGCCGCTCGGGCCAGCACCTTCTCGACGAACGTCGCCATCCCCTCGCTCACCTCTCTCGTGCCGCTTGCGCCGCCAGGATCTGCTTGAGGTAGGGGATCAGCCCGCCGCTCTCCAGGATGCGGCGCAGGCTCTCGGGGTAGGGGGTGAAGGCGAAGCTCTGCCCCGCCACCTCGACCCGACCCGCCCGGTGGTCCACCCAGACCTCGTCGCCGTCCCGGGCGGCCTCGGCCGCGGCCGGGCACTCCACGGCCAGCAGCCCGGTGTTGATGCAGTTGCGGAAGAACACGCGGGCGAAGGAGCGCGCCACCACCGCCCGCACCCCTGCCCCGATCAGGCAGGTCGCCGCCTGCTCGCGGGCACTGCCGCACCCGAAGTTGGAGCCGGCCACGATCACGGGCGAGGAGCGGACCCGGGCCTGCACCTCCGGGCCCAGGGGCTCGAAGGCGTGCTCGGCCAGCTCCGCCGGGTCGATGCTGACCAGATACCGTCCGGGGATGATGACGTCGGTGTTCACCCCGTCGCCGAACTTGACGCAGGGGCCGCCGAGGCGCGCTTCCATCAGGGGGTGGTCTCCTCCAGGAACCACTCGGTCGGTACCTCCCGGCCCAGGCCGAGGGCCTCGGCGTTGTGCAGGACGCGAGCGCCCACGGCCGCGAACTGCAGCCCCATGCCGGTGTTGTTGGCGAAGACGGTGATCTGATCGGCCCGGGTGCGGCCCTGGAAGCGGCCCACGAGCAGGTCGCCCAGCTCCCCGATCTCCTCCCAGCGCTTGCGTCCCCGGCGCACCGGCCCCAGGATGTCGATCTGGTCGTCGTGCTCGATCTGAGCCCGGGAGAGGACCACGATCACGTCGGCCCGGTCGAAGGTGGTGTCGTCCAGCTCCCGCCGGGGCGGCTGGGTGCCGTCGGGCGAGGTGATCGAGGTGACGTGGGTCCCGGGCTCGAGCCAGCTCCCGTCGAAGCAGGGCTCGACCGTGGCCGTGGCGCAGGTCACCAGCTGGCAGCCACGAACCGCCTGCTCGGGGCGTTCCACCGGCACCACCCGCCGGCCGGTGCGGTGCGACCACTCCTCGCAGAAGGCCTCCCGGTGGGCCGTGGTGGGGCTGTAGACGCGGATCTCCTCCACGCTCGGCCGTACCAGGAGCAGGTACTCGAGGTGGGCGCCCGCCTGCCAGCCCGAGCCGAAGAGCCCGGCCACCCTCACCTCCGGGTTGGCCAGCTCCCGGATCCCGATCGCGGAGGTGGCCGCCACCCGCACCTTCTGCAGGTAGCTGTCGTGGATCACGGCCAGCGGCTCCAGGGTGCGCAGGCTGTAGAGGGTGACCAGCCCGACGAAGGTGCCGCCGGGCGCGGCCGGGATCAGCCGGCGGCGCCGGCCACCGTTGGGCAGCGGCTCCAGGCCGGCCATGTCGGCCGTGATCCGGGTGGCCCAGACCCCCGAGGAGAGGTTGCCGCCCTCCTGCGACTTGAACCGGAAGCGGAAGCCGGGATGGTCCTCGTCCTCCACCGGGAAGAAGGTGTGGTTGCGGGGACGGTTGGCGGCCCGCTCCAGGGCCAGCTCGCGGTAGGCGGTCTCCAGGTCGGCGATGCACTCCTGGGGCCGGATGACCCGCTCCACGTCGGCGTTGCTCAGGATCCTCATGCTCCCTCCCCGGTCTCCGTGAGTCGTTCCGGGCCGCCGGCGGTCACCAGATAGGTGTGCGTCACCCGCTCCCCGGGCCGCCCCGCGCTCAGGGCCACGACCACACCTTCCTCGAGGGGGGCGTCCCGATCCTCGTCCGGCCGGTGGTCGCCGGCGGTCTCCAGGTCCACGTGGTGGAGGAGCGAGACGCCGTCCCTCTCCAGGTCCCGGCGGCTGACCCCGGGCCGGAGCCTCGCCTCGGCCGCGGCCAGCGGCGCCGGGTCCGGCCTTGCCCCGAGCCCGCCCGCGACCGCGGCCCAGTAGCCGCGGTACTCCGTTGTCACCTCGAGCCAGGAGTCCGAGGCCCGCACCAGGACGTCCTCCACCCCGCGCTCGCGCGCCGCCCGCTCCACCCTCGCCGCCCGCTCCGTCACCCCCAGGCCGGGGACGGCGCCGACCCGCCAGGCCCGACCGGCGATGGTGGCGCTCTCCCGGAGCAGTCCCAGCTCGCGGGGTGAGGGCCGCAGCCGGGCGCTCCGCACCAGGGGGCCGAGATCCCGGAGCTGCCAGCCGGGCAGCGCCGCCGCCAGCGAGCGCAGGAGGGGGGCGGGCCACCAGCTCCGCTCCACGATCCCCAGGCTCCCCGGCCCCGGGTCGCCCAGGCGCTCGCGCACCAGCCCGGCCAGGTCGGGACCGCTGCGCAGGTCGGTCACGATCGAGGTCGCCCGCATCCAGGGGTGGACGCGCGCCGAGAGCCTGGTGACGAAGGTCGGCTCCCCCCGGGCCGGCACCAGCAGCAGGCCCTCGTTCCAGTAGATGCAGAGGTTGGTGAGGTAGGTGATGTCCCCGGAGCGGTGGACGTCACCGTAGATGGCCGCGGCCTCCACCCCCTGCTCGGCCAGGCGTCCCTGCAGGGTCTCGATCCGGGTCCGCAGCTCGGCCGGGGCCCACTCCTCCAGGACCACCAACCCCCGCTTCACGGCGCCACCTGGAACAGCTTCCGCTCGGTGGCGAGCAGGGGCTCGAAGCCGCCGGCGGTGACCACCACCGGGTCGCCGAGCACGTGGTACCCGGCCAGGGGGGTGTAGGTGTTGGGGTGGACGATGACCACCGAGCCCTCCTCCAGCACGGTCCGGTCGCCCTCCACGATCGAGGGCGTCTCGTCGGGATGAAGGCCGTGGCCGTGGCCCCGAACGCGCGTGTACCGGGAGGTGCAGTACTCGCCGTAGCCGTGGCGGCGGAAGACGTCGTTCTCGGCCCGCGCCACCTCGTCGGCCGTGACCCCCGCCCGGACGGCGGCGAGGCCCGCCTCCAGGGCCTCCAGGAACAGCTCCGAGGAGCGTCGTTGGGCCGGGTCCGGTTCCCCCAGCACCGCCGTCCGGCAGATCTGGCACCAGTAGCCGTTGACCTGCGGGGTCAGCTCGGTGCGGACCAGGTCGCCGACCTGGAGCCGCCGCTCGCCCGGGGGCGTCATGCCCATCACCTCCCGACCCCCGGAGGCGATGAGCATGAAGTTGTCCTCGGCCCCCAGCCGCTTCAGCTCGTGCTCCACCGCCGCCACCACCGCGTACTCGGGCACGCCCGGAGCCAGAGCCCGGACGAAGGCCTCCCAGCCCGCCTCGCACACCCGGGCGGCGCGCCGGACCTGCTCCAGCTCCCAGGGGGACTTGACGCGCTGGACGGCGTCGACCAGCGACGTCGCCGAGGTCAGCTCGACGCCGGGCAGCGCCTCCTCGATCTGGGCCAGGATCGCCTCCGGCATCAGCTCCAAGTGGGCGACGCCCACCCGGCGCAGACCCCGGGGCAGGTCGAGCCGCAGGGGGCGGAGGGGGCGGACGTCGGTCACCCAGCCCGTCTCCTCCACCGCCCGCCGGTCCTCCTCCGAGGCGACCAGGGCCACGGGATCCCCCGAGAGGGGGAGGAAGACGAGGGCGAAACTGGCCCCCAGACGGGCGCCGGTGACGTAGCGCACGTACTCCCGGCGCCAGCCGGCGGCGTAGAGGAAGAGGCCGTCAAGGGAATGAGCGGCCATGGCCTCGCGCAGGCGCCGGTGTCGGGCCTCACGCTCCCCTGCCGGAGATTCATTCATCAATATTGGGACGGTCACCACAATAATGATAAATCAGGTCTCGACGGGACGGGCCCCGACGGCGCGGGCGAAGGCCGGGGGAACGGTGGGCCACCTCCCTATGGACCCGGCGCCCCGGCCGCCGGGGGCGCCTCGACGGGAAAGATGCGCAGGGCGTTGCCGCCCAGGATGTCGCGCTTCTCTTCCTCGCTCAGGAAGGGCAGGTCGTAGATCCGGCTGGGCAGGTCGAAGTCCCAGTGCGGGTAGTCGGACGCCCAGAGGAACTGCGTCGCTCCCCGGCAGAGGTCGAAGAGCGCCTCCAGGTAACGGAGGTCGTCGCCCCACTCCAGGGGTTGGGTGGCGTAGTAGAAGCCGCGCATGGTCTCGCTCGGCTTTCGCTCCAGCGAGGGGGCTTCCGAGCGCCGCATGAGGTACTCGTTGTCGAGCCGCAGCATCAGGTAGGGGATCCAGGCCACGCCGCACTCCATCCAGACGAAGCGGATGCCCGGGAAGCGTTCGGGGATGCCGTGGACCACCAGGTTGGTCAGGTGGACCATGTTGGAGAGGGGGAACCCCAGGGCGTGGACGCCGAGGAAGCGGTCCACCGGCTCCAGCGCGCGCTCCTGCCAGCTGTAGAGGGGATGGAAGGCGAGGGGCATGCCCGTCGCCTCGATCGCCGCATAGAGGGGGACGTAGCGGTTGTGGTGCGCCGGCTGGTGGCGCAGGCTGGTGACCATCCAGCCCACGACGCCCCGGCAGTCGGCGAAGCGTTCGACCATGCGCAGGCTGGCGTCGGGATCGCCGAAGGGCAGGTAGAGCATGGCCCTGACCACCTCCGAGCGGGGGAGCACCTCCTCGGTGAGCCAGCGGGCGTAGGCCCAGGCGATCGCGTTCTCGACCTCCTGCTGGGGATGCAGGCCCAGGCTCAGGATCGAGGTCGGGAAGACGAACGAGTAGCGCACCCCGAGCTGCCGCATCTCGCGCTCGAAGCGCTCCAGCTCGTGGAGGACCCCGGGCAGGGGCTCCTCGGGGGAGAGACGCCGCTTGATCCGGCCGGCGACGAGTTGATCGCCGAGGATGGGCGGGACCAGGAAGAAGCCGCGCGTCCGCCCCATCTGCTCCGCCCGCCGCCGGACGGTGGGGTGCTCGATGTAGGGAACGATGCGCTCCCAGGAGTCCAGCTCGAAGTGGTGGGCGTCGACGTCGACGATCGGAAAGCGGTGGTACCCGCGTTCCCGAGCCTGGGCCTCGGCGTTGGCCAGGACGCGTGCCCGGTCCTCGACCGGGCTGAACTCGAGGGGGACGGCGTCGTGGGCTGGGTTCACTCGCCGCCTCCGTCCGGCCGCGGTCCGGTGGTCACGTACACGGTGCCCTCCCGTTCCTCCACCGGGTAGGCGCGGAGGTGGAGCCGGGAATCGCCCCAGCAGCGGCCGGTCGCCAGCTCGTACTCCCAGCCGTGCCAGGGGCAGACCAGGTGGAGGACCTCGGTCGAGAACCGCTCCCCGGTCACCGATCGATCGGGGCCGACGAGCTCCTCCAGCCTCCCCAGCACCTCGCCCTGGCAGACCGGTCCTCCCTGGTGGGGACAGCGGTTGGCGTAGGCCACGAGCCGGCCGTGGACCCGGAACACGCCGATCACCTCGTCCCCCAGCCGGAAGAGGCGCCGGCCCCCCTCGGGGATCTCCTCGGACCGGCCCAGCCGCCATTCCATCCCCTCAGCTCCTCACCGTCCGGCACCGGCGTCACCGCCCAGGGTCTCGAGCCAGGTCAGTACCTCCGACAGCGGGTGCACGTCCCCGTACTTGAGATGGATGTCGAAGAGGGCGATGGCGTGGGAGGCGGCGATCCGGTCGGCGACCGCCTCCTCTGGGACCACCACCCGGAGGTTGTGGGAGAAGGCGTCCACCACGGTCGCGCGCACGCAGCCGCTGGTGACCATACCGGTCACGATCACGGTGTCGACGCCGTGGTAGGTGAGCAGGCTCGCCAGTTCGGTGCCGAAGAAGGCGCTGGGCCGGCGCTTGCGCACCACCGACTCGGTGGGGAGCGGCTCGAGCTCGGGCACGATCTGGTTGGGATCGGGGAGACTGGGCGCCGGGGGCCGACCCGACGATTTCCAGAGACCGCGCTCGGCGGGGTTGCGGGCGGGCAGCCCGGACGTGTAGACGACCGGGAGGCCGAGCCGGCGCACCGTCTCGAGCAGGCGCCGGATGGCGTCGATGCAGGGCCGGGGGTGGGGGCAGCCCAGGGGGTAACGATCGTCCGCGAAGGCCCGGGTCACATCCACCACCAGGAGCGCCGGCCGGGTCCCGGTGCCCTGCGGGCGCCCCCATTCCCGCCGCGCCAGGGCCTGCTCGGCCGGGGTCACGTACGCGTCCCAGGCCGGCATCAGACGGCTCTCGGCGAGGCCGCCGCCAGGACGGTGCGGGTCACCGCCACGCTGCGCTCGAAGAGCTCCGGGCTCTCGTCGTCGCGGGGCCGGGGGAGGTCGACCACGATCTCGTCGCGGATGCGGCCGGGCCCGGCGCTCATGACCAGGATGCGGTCGGCCAGGTAGCAGGCCTCGAAGCAGTTGTGGGTGACGAAGAGCACGGACCTGCGGGTCTCCCGCCAGAGCTGGAGGAGCTCGCGCCGCATGGCCCGGGCGGTGAACTCGTCGAGCCCGGTGAAGGGCTCGTCCATGAGCAGCAGATCGGGGTCCACGGCGAAGGCCCGGGCCACGGCCGCTCGATGCTGCATGCCGCCGGACAGTTCGTGGGGATGGACGTGTGCGAACGGCCCCAGCCCGACCCGCTGCAGCCAGTCGTCCGCCCGCACCTCCCACTCGGCGCGGGGCACGGCCGAGGTCTCGAGGGCGAAGAGCAGGTTCTGGCGGACCGTGAGCCAGGGCAGGAGACGCGGGCTCTGGAAGACCACACCGATGCGGACCCCCGGGCCCAGGCCGGCCTCGCCCGTGAAGGCTCGGTCCAGGCCGGCGAGGATGTTGAGCACGGTCGACTTGCCACACCCGGAGGGGCCCAGGAGGCAGACGAACTCGCCCCCGGCGACCGAGAAGCTCACACCGTCGAGGGCTGGCACGGGGCGGGCCCCGGCCCGGCTCCGGTAGGTCTTCCCCAGCCGGCGGACGGACAGCACCGTGTCCACGGCTAGCCCCGCACCGCCGGGCGCCAGCGGAACAGCCATCCCTCGACCGGCTTCATGATCGCGATCTCGATCACGATCATGACCAGGGTGAAGAAGAGGGTCCAGGCGAAGACGCCGGCCATGTCGAAGACCTGGAAGTTGTAGTTGAGCTGGTAGCCGATGCCGTTC
>JAJPKS010000447.1 GCA_021323605.1 Bacillota bacterium
AGCATCCCCCCGGTGGCGCCGTAGAGGCAGGTGTTGCCGGCCAGCACGGGATCGCGGGCCCCGTCCTCGGCGAACGGCTTGACGACGATCACGCCGCCGCCCATCCCTTTGCCGACGTAGTCGTTGGCCTCGCCCTCCAAGACCAGCTCCACCCCGTCGTCGAGCCAGGCCCCGAAGCTCTGCCCGGCGCTGCCGCGGTAGCAGCGGCGTTCTCCGCGCAGGTCCGCGCCCACCGCCCGGCAGGAGTTGTCGATGGCGCCACCGGGCGGCGACCCGCGGGGCGGCTCGCCGTTGCGCTCCCAGCGCCGGCGGCGTGGCGCCGCCGGATCGGAGGGGGCGTGCAGGATGAAGCTCAGGTCCAGGCCCAGGTCGTTGTCCAGCTCACGCAGCAGCTCGACCCGACCGACGATCTCGTCGAGCGTGCGAGCGCCGGCCAGCGCCAGGTACTCGCGGGCCTCCTCGGCGATCAGCGTCAGGTAGGTGATCACGTCCTCGGGCCGGCCTGCGAACTTCGCCCGCAGATCCTCTCGCTGGGTGGCGATGCCGGTCGGGCAGGTGTTGAGGTGGCACTGACGGGCCATGTCACAGCCCAGCGCGACCATGACCCCGGTGCCGAAACCGAACTCCTCCGCGCCGAGCATGGCCGCGACCACGATGTCCCGCCCGCTGCGAAGGCCGCCGTCGGTCCGAAGCGAGACGCGCTCGCGCAGCCGCTGCTCGACCAGTACCTGCTGGGTCTCGGCCAACCCCAGCTCCCACGGCACCCCGGCGCTCTTGATCGACGAGAGCGGGGAGGCGCCGGTCCCACCCGAGTGACCGCTGATCAGGATGTAGTCGGCGTGGGCCTTGGCGACGCCGGCCGCGATCGTCCCCACCCCGGCCTCGGACACCAGCTTCACGCCCACCCGGGCTCGCGGGTTGATCGCCTTCAGGTCGTAGATGAGCTGGGCCAGGTCTTCGATCGAGTAGATGTCGTGGTGGGGGGGCGGCGAGATGAGCTGCTGGCCGGCCTGCGCGTGCCGCAGGCGGGCGATCAAGCCGGTGACCTTGATGCCCGGCAGCTGGCCCCCCTCGCCCGGCTTCGAACCCTGGGCGATCTTGATCTCCAGCTCGTCGGCCCGGCGCAGGTAGCGTGGGGTCACCCCGAAGCGGGCCGAGGCCACCTGCTTGATCCGGTTGTCGCGACGCGGGCCCGGCCGGTCGTAGTCGTCGGGGTCCTCGCCCCCTTCGCCCGAGTTGGAGCGGGCGCCCATCTCGTTCATCGCCACCGCCAGCGTGGCGTGGGCCTCGGGCGAGAGGGCGCCCAGGGACATCGCCGTCGAGATGAACCGTTTGCGGATCTCGGTCGCCGGCTCCACCTCTTCCAGGGGGGCCGGCACCGGTGCGGGCACGATCTCCAGGAGGTCGCGCAGCTCCTGCGGCGGCCCCATGGTGGACAGCTCTCGCCAGCGGCGGTACTCCTCCTGGTCGCCGGTCCGCGCCGCCTTCTGCGCCGCCCGCACCGCCAGCGGGTTGTAGGCGTGGAACTCCCCGGCCTTGCGGAAGCGGACCCGTCCGTGATCGGGTAGCGCGTCCTTGCCCGCGGGTTCCTCGGCCGGCTCCCAGGCCAGGCGCTGCCACTCGCGCAGACGACGTTCGAGGTCGGCGAAGGAGGCGCCGCCGATGCGCGAGGGAACCGTCGGCAGGCAGAGCTGCATGACCTCCGCACCCAGTCCCAGCGCCTCGTAGACGTGGGCGCCACAGTACGAGGCCACGCAGGAGATGCCCATCTTGGACATGACCTTGAGCAGCCCGTGCTCCAGGGCGTGGCGGTAGTGGAGCTGGGCCTCCTCGCCCCCCAAGAGCTGGGCCTGGGCCAGCGCCAGGTAGGGGTGGACGGCGCCGGCGCCGGTGGCGATCAGGCAGGCCACGTCGTGCACGTCGACGGCGTCGCCGGCGATCGCCACCAGATCCTTCTGCATGCGCTGCCCGCGGCGGAGCAACGCCTCGTGCACGGCGCCCACGGCCAGGGCCATGGGGATCGGCAACCGTCGGGGTCCCGCCCGTCGGTCACTCAGGGCCACGATCCCCTCGCTCGCCTCCTCGGCCTCCCGGCAGAGGCGCTCGAGTGCGCCGCGCAGGTCCTCGTCCGGGCCCACGGTGGCGTCCAGGACGGTCGCCCGTTCCAGGACGCGGGCCAACTCGCCGGCGCCCAGGATGGGCGACTCGAGCTCCAGCAGCGTGCTCGTCAGCCCGGCGGCGGCGGGATGGAGCCGCCGCCGGAGGCGATCCCCGGCCTCGTTCTCCGGGTCGAGCGTTCGCCCCCGGGCGCCCAGCGTCACTCGCAGGGACATCACCGAGCGCTCGCGCAGGGGATCGATGGCCGGGTTGGTCACCTGGGCGAAGCGCTGGCGGAGGTGGTTGTAGACCCGGCGGGGAGTCCTGCCGAAGGAGGCGATGGGAATGTCGTCGCCCATCGAGTAGGTGGGCTCGAGCCCGTTCTCGGCCATGGGCTGGATCACCATGCGGACGTCCTCGGCCCCCCAGCCGAACATGCGCTGGCGACGGGTCAGGTGGGTGGGGACCTCGACCTCGACCTGGCGGTGCTCGACCGGCACCAGGACCCGGTCCGCCAGCAGCCCGTAGTCGTGCCGGGCGGCGACGTGCTCCTTGGCCGCCTGGTCGCGGTAGACGACGCCCTCCCGGACGTCCACCAGGATGATCTGTCCCGGGCCCAGCCGGCCCCGCTCCACCACCTGGGATGGCTCCAGGGGGATGACCCCGGCCTCCGAGGCGGCCACCACCGTGCCATCTCCGGTGATCTGGTAGCGCACGGGCCGCAGCCCGTTCCGGTCCAGGGCGGCGCCGGCCACGGTACCGTCGGAGAAGGCCAGGGCGGCAGGGCCGTCCCAGGGTTCGAAACGCGTGGACTGAAAGCGATAGAAGTCGCGCACGCTCGGCGCCATGTCCGCGCGCCCCTCCCACGCGGCCGGCACCAGCGTCATCAACGCCTCGGCGACGTCGAACCCGCGCCGCACCAGGAGCTCCAAGACGTTGTCCAGGTTGGCGGAGTCGGAGCCCTCGGCCCAGACCACCGGTCGCAGCTCCTCCGGCAGCTCGGCCTCACGCGCCCGCATCCAGGCCCGGTTGCCGCTCAGGGTGTTGATCTCGCCGTTGTGGGCGAGGAGGCGGAAGGGCTGGGCCAGGCGCCAGTCCGGCAGCGTGTTGGTCGAGTAGCGCTGGTGGAAGACGGCGATCTGGCTCTCGGTCCGGGCGTCGGCCAGGTCCCGGTAGAAGGCGGCGAGATGGGTGCCGGCCATGAGCCCCTTGTAGACCACCGTGCGGCACGAGCAGGAGGGGACGTACATGCGCACGCCCTCCGCCTCGGCCCGTCGTTCGGCCAGACGCCGGCCGCGGTAGAGGAGGCCCTCCCACTCGTCGTCGTCGACCTCGGGTCGGTCGACGAGGGCCTGCCAGATGGCCGGCATCCGCTCTCTCGCGCGGGCGCCCAGGCTGTCGACGTCGAGCGGTGGGCGGCGCCAGTCGAGGACCCGGAGACCGACCCTGGCCAGGGCCTCCGCGAGCAGGTCGCGGGCACGGTCGTCCCATTCGAAGAGCACCGCCACGGCGACGTCTTCCCCCAGCAGGCGACGCGGGATCTGGATCAAAAGGCCGGCGCCGTCGCCACTCTTGCCGTCGGCGTCCAGGCCTCCACGGTGACTCAACCGGGCGAGCGCGATGGTCCCCAGCTCGACCACCCGGTGGCTGGGTCCGGCGGTGGGCGTGGCCACGAAGCCCATGCCGCACGCGGCGCGGCCCGCCGGCAGCTCGCCCGCCCAGGCGGCGTGGGAAGACACGTCGAGGGAGGGCATCAGTGTGGCAAGCGTACGTGCACTCGGGAACAGGGTGCTAGTCCTCGAACACGAAAACCGGCCCCGTACGCTCGTCCGCCGATCACAATTCGGGGGCTGGCTTTCCTGACCGGCTGGGTCCGACGCGGGGCCGGCGGCCTACAGCCCGAGGAGGTGCTGCACCCGGAGCGCCACCATGAGGTTGAGCCGGGTCTCGGCGTCGTCCAGGTCGGTGCCCGAGACCTCCCGGATGCGGTCCAGACGGTAGCGCAACGTGTTCGGGTGGATGCGCAGCCGCCGGGCCGCGGCCTGTTGCTCGCCGGTCTCGAGGTAGGCCCTGAGGGTGGCGAGCAGGGTCCCGCCCCGGGACTGGTCGTGCTCGATCAGCGTCCCCAGGTGACGGTTCACGAACTCGAGCAGCCGCTCGTCGCTGACCCCGGCCAGCAGCCCGGTCAGCCCGAACTCGGGCACCACCACCACCTGGCCCCAGCGCTTGAAACGGGCCAGCGTGTCCATGACCGCGCGAACCTCGCGGTGGGCGGTGGGAACTCCGGCCGGCGCCTCCACCGGGGTGCTGAAACCGACCGAGACGGTGAAGCCGGGTCTCCAGTCGGCCACCGCCGCCTGCACCTGCCGGCCCAGCGTGCGCATGGTCGCCTCCGGATCGTGTCCGTCCGGTCCCAGGGGAAGGAGGGCGAGCACGCTGTCGGAACGACCTCCGATCAGCGCCCGCGGATGGCTCGATCGGATGATGCCCGAGACGCGCCGCAGCAGCTCCCGCTTCAGGCCCTGGATGGCGTCCTCGCCGATCTGGCGCGCGCGCAGGAACCCCCGGAAGTCGTCGATGTCGACGATCATCAGCACGTGGCGACCCGCCAGCGGGTAGCCGAGGTGTCTGGCCCGGCGCTGGGCGGCGGCGTCGTCGCCGTAGGTGCCGTGAAGGAGGTCGTCGAGGTACTCCCCCCGGACCTGTCCCTCGACCTCCGCGACCTCGCGCTCCTTGATCAGTGCCAGGGCCATGGCCGTGGCCGCCTGCTCGACGGCCATGAAGGCCAGCTCCTCGTTGTCCGGGGGGTGGTCCAGGATGGAGATGATCCCCAGCAGCTGGTTGGCGGCCAGGACGGGGGCGATGATCCGGGATCGATTCATGCCCAGGTGGGGGAAGGCGGGAACCTTCATCGGCCGCCGGCTCTCCGTCACCTCGCGCAGCACCTGCTGGATCTGGGGGTCATAGAGGACCCGGGGCGGGGTGCCCTGGCGGGCGATGGTCTCGCGCCGATGGGGATCGCCGCTGGCCGGCCCGGCGTGGGCCAGGAGGTGGAACGAAGCGTCCTCGACCGCGACCCCGCTGCCCAGCAGCTCGGCCAGGGTCCGACAGATCTCGGCCACGCCCTTGCCGTCCAGGATCAGGTCGGTGAAGCGGCGGTGCACGTCGAGCGAGTACTTGAGCCGCCAGTGCTCGGCGTTGATGATCCGCTCCAGCAGCGGCTCCATCAGGTCGCTCCAAGGGACCTCGGCGCCGATCGTGAACAGCGGCAGCGCCGCCGCGTCCGCCTCCGCCACCATCTCCTCGGGCACCCGCTCCAGGTACCGTCCCAGCTTGAGGACCAGGCCCGAGCCCCCGCTGGTCGCCACCGAGTCCACCAGCCGTAGCTGGGCCACGCGGTCGTCCTTGATCGGAAAGCCGGTGGTGAGCAGGAGCTCGCCCGGTCGCAGGCGTCCGGGCGTCTCCGGCGTCTCCATGACCCGGACCCACTGGATCTGGCGGTCGAGCCCTGACCTGCCCGCGATCAGCGCCGCCTCCGCGAAGCCGCCGAAGCCCATGGCTTCGCGCACGGTCGGGGGCGGAACCCGGCCTTCGACGTCGATCGGCTCCGGAGCTGGCAGGGCGGAACTCATGCGCAAGGTCCAGATTAGCAATGTGACTGTACGCCA
>JAJPKS010000459.1 GCA_021323605.1 Bacillota bacterium
GCGAGCACGAGGTCGTCCTTGGAGGGGAAGTGGCGGTAGAAGGTCATCTTCGCCACCCCCGCCTGCTCGATGATCCGGTCGACCCCGACCGCCCGGACGCCCTCGCGAGCGAACAGCTCGTAGGCGGCCGCCAGCACCCGCTCCCTGGCCCCTATCTTGCCCTCGCCCCGCCCTCGCCGGCCGGGGACCGTCCTCACGCTCCCAGTGGTGCGGGCCATCGGAGCCGAGTATATGGGCCCCTTGCCAGCAGCCCGCGCGACCGTGCCCCGCCCTCACGACCTCGATCCCTCGCCCACCACGGCCCCACAGCGGGCGGCGACCAGCCCCGGATGACGACCGGGCCGGGCGAGAGGCCCTCGGCCGGTCACCGAGCCAACCGGCCTTCGCCCCCGCATGGCGTGCGCGCCACCTCGGCCCGCTCGAGCCGGACGGAGACCACAACCGCCGGGGAAGGAAGGGCTGCTACTTCGTCCGCGCGTGCGGAGCAGGGAAGGACTGGCGAGTGCCAGATGGCTAGCCCCGCCCAAGACCAGGTCCGAGAGCGGCAACGCACGCGGTACCGGGCGGCCAAGGCCGATCCGGGGCGACGGTTCCATGCGCTCGACGACAAGGTCTACCGCACGACCGGTTGAGGTCTGCGGTCCAAGGGCGGATCTCGGATCGCAAGGTCCTGAAGTTCCTCCGGGCGATGCTCCGCTCGGGGGTGATGGGGGGCGGCGCGGTCCGGCGTCCGGTGAGCGGCACCCCTCAGGGCGGGGTCATCTCCCCGCTGCTCGGCAACGTCGACCTGAACCGGATGGACCGGGCTTGGGAGACCGAGGGGAGCGGGGTGCTGGTTCGCTCGCCGACGATCTGGTGGTGAGGTGTCGTTCTGAGGCCGAGGCCGCCATGGCCCTGGTCAGGCTCCGGAGGCTCCTGGGCGAGATGGGGCTCGAGCTCAAAGAGGCCACGACCCGCATCGTGCACCTGGAGGTGGGAGGCGAGGGGTTCGACCTCCTCGGCTTCCACCACCGCCTGGTGCGGGCCAGGGGGCGCACCGGGGCGCGACGCGTCATCCTCTTGGCTCGCTGGCCCTCACGTCGGGCAACCCAGCATGCCAGGGAGCAGATCCGCCAACTGACGGCCCGTTCCCGCCTGCTGGTCCCCTTCGAGGAGGTCGTCGGGAGCCTCAACCGCTTCCTTGGCGGTTGGGCCGGGTACTTCCGGATCGGGAGCTCGGCTCGGCACCTCGACAAGGTCAACTTCTCCGCGCGCCAGCGCCTCGGGACCTTCATCGGCACCTCCACCGCCAAAGCCGGCGGTGGGCCTCCGCAGGGTCCTTAGCGCGCCGGACCAGCTCGGCCGGATCAACCTCAACGGAACCGTCGTCGCTCCCAGGCCCAACTGGCCCTGGCGGGCTCTCATGGCCGAACACCGCCGGTGAAGGACGTCGGAGAGCCGTGTGCGGGAGAACTGCAGGCACGGTTCGATGTGGCGGGCGCTGGAAACGGAGCCGTCATGGCAACCGATGACGGCGGCCCTCGGGAAACCGAGGGACCTGAGCCCGGAGCTGACCGACCACTGCCACCGTGCCAGGGCCCGACCCTACCGTGGCCCCCGCCGGGCGAACCGGTCGGCGAGGCGCGCGGGGAAGGCGACGAAGGCCTCGCCCCAGCGCTCCAGGTCGTCTTGCGTGGTCACCACACCCGTCGAAGGGGCACCTATCCTGCCGGATCGGCAGGGCGCGCGCCCAGGAGCGCACGCGACGGCTGGTGAGGCAAGGTCGGGCACAGGCCTCGTGGCCGCCATGGAGGCGTCCATCGACCGCACCCCAAGCGGGATGGGGGCGGCCACGAGAGGGCTCCTCGATCGTCCTCGGGCGCCGCCCCGGGCCACCGTCGTGGGCGCTGCCTCCAAGGCCGGCCGTGAGCCCCTGCGCGCTCTGATCGCTTCGGCGCAAGCCGGATGGTGGCGGGGCCACCGGGCCCGTCGGTGGGGTCGGCCGCCGCCCGCGGCCGGGGAGGGCCCGACTTCGGTCCAAGGCTCGATCCTTGACCAGGCTGCGGCTGGTAGCCAGAATGAGACAGACCTGTCTGTTCACAGACTGTGCCCATCGTGACGGGAGGGCAAGAAGGAGGTGACGACATGCCGGCTTTTGATCCCCGGGCGAGCACCGGCATCCCCACCGAGAACGTCGGCTCCCTGCCCCGGCCGAGCAAGCTCCAGGCTGCCTACCGCGCCTACGACGAGGGGAAGCTCAGCCGGGAGCAGCTGGAGGCGGAGCAGCTCGAGGCGGCCCGGGACTCGATCCAGCGCATGGAGGCCACCGGCGCCCCCATCATCTCCGACGGCGAGCAGTGGTGGTCGAGCTTCGCCACCTACCCGTACACCGACACCCTGGCCGGGACCGGCCTCGCCCCCAACCTCGCCCCTGGCGGCCAGTACTTCGCCATCTTCGCCGACGGGCACCATCGCCAGCTGCCCCGCCTGGCCGAGGGCCCTTTCCGCTACCAGACCTACGCCGCCGACACGCTCCGGAGGTCGATCGCCGTGGCCAGCAGGCCGATGAAGCAGGCCGTGATCTCGCCCTCCATGCTGGCCCTCCTGTACCCGCTCGACCAGGAGGTCCCCGGCTACCCCCGGGAGCAGTTCGAGGCGGACCTCGTCGACGAGTGCGAGCGCGACATCCGCAAGGCCTTCGAGGCCGGGGCGGCGCGGGTCTCCATCGACTTCACCGAGGGCCGGCTCGCCCTCC
>JAJPKS010000449.1 GCA_021323605.1 Bacillota bacterium
CTGGGACGTGGTCGACCAGCGCACCATCCGCCCCGGTCAGGTGCCGGTGGTGGGCTTCATCTACCCGCCGCCCCAGGACGAGCGCTAGGACGGGCGCGGCCGGGACCCTCGCGCACCGGGAAGGACGCGAACCTTCCGGGGACGATCGCGAGTTCCGTCCCGCGGGGAACCGGATCACCCACCCGGCCGGCGGTCGCGGGCACCGATCAATCCTCGGGATCGCCCGGCAAGCCCGAGGGGCCGTTCACGCACGACCAGTAGGTGCCGCCCTGGTAGGTCCAGATCCGGCAACCCGCCCGCTGAGGGGCACCGCGGGTGCCTCCGTTCCGATCCTCCCCCGACGAGTTCGGGCTCGGCCCCGGGCCCGCCTCGGGGTTCAGCCAGGGGCTGGAGCCTCCGCCCAGGACGCGGTCGCTGGGACCGGTGCCGTCGAGGAACCATCCCCAGCGGCCGTCCATCCAGGCTGGGTGCACGTCGGCGGGCGCCGGAGGCCATCCGTCACCTCCCGCCGGCAGCCCCCGGGCCATGATCTGGTGCCAGATCGGAGCTGCACCCGTGGCCCCGACCACGGCGTCCATCGGCCGGTTGTCGGCGTTACCCACCCAGACCGCGGTTAGCAGGTGGGGCGTCCAACCGATGGTGAGCGCGTCCCGGTTGTCGTTGGTGGTGCCGGTCTTGGCCGCCACCTGGTGGCCCGAGATCACCAGCGGGTTGCTCACCCCGAACTCCATGACCCGGTTGGCGTTGTCGCTGAGCATCTGGTTCATGATGAAGGCCACCCCGGGATCGATCACCGGCTGACCCGCCGGAGCGGGGCCGAGCAACTCCTGGCCCTGTCCGTTCCGGACCGAGAGCAAGAAGCGGGCCGGGTGGTAGACGCCGCCGTCGGCGAAGGCGTCGTAGGCCTGGGCCATCTCCCAGAGCGGGATCGCGTAGCCACCCAGGGTCAGGCTGGGCCCGTAGCTCGAGGGCGGCTGGTTCAGGGTCGTGACTCCCAGCGATCGCGCCAGCTGGACGATGCTCGGCACTCCCACCTGCATCTCCACCCGAACCGCCGGGATGTTGAGCGAGTTGCCCAGGGCCTCGGCGGCGGGCAGGATGCCGTGGTAGCGGCCGTCGTAGTCGTGAGGGGTGAAGGGCTGGCCACCGTTGGGCAGGGTGAGGGGGGCATCGGAGATCGGGGTCAGCATGGTGATCTTCTTCTGGGCGATGGCCGTGGCGTAGGTGAAGACCTTCATCGTCGACCCCGGTTGCCGGGGTCGCGCCGCCATGTCGATCTGGTTGCCCGGCGCCGAGGGGCCGGCGCTGCCCACGTAGGCCAGCACGTCGCCGTTGGCGGGATCGATGACCACCGCCGCCCCGTCGGTGGCGTGCAGCCGGCGGTCGGCAGCGACCTGGGTGGCCACCGCCCGCTGGGCCAGTTGCTGGAGACGGGAATCGAGGGTGGTCACCACCTGGAGCCCGGCCGTGTGCGGGTCGACGTGGAACTGCTGTTCGAGTTCCTGGGCAACCCGGGCCGTGAAGGCCGGAAAGGCGTTCACGTCCACCGCCCTACCGTTTGCGTAGTGAAGCGGTTCTTGGGCGGCCTGGTCGCGCTGGGCCGGGGTGAGGTCTCCGGCTCGGACCATGGCGTCCAGGACCACCTCCTGGCGGGCTCTGGCGGCGTCGGGGTGGACGAGCGGGTCCAGGGCGGAGGGAGCGTTGGGCAGGCCGGCGAGCAGCGCCGCCTGGGCCACGTCGAGCTTCGAGGCGGGCACCCCGAAGTACACCTCGGCCGCGGCCTGGACCCCGGTCGCCCCCTCCCCGAAGTACACGTCGTTCAGGTAATCGTCGAGCACCTGCTGCTTGCTCTCCCGACTGCTCAGCACCTGGCCCAGCAGGACCTCGTTGAGCTTGCGTTGTAGCGTCTTGTCCTCGTTGAGGTAGAGGATCTTGGCCAGCTGCTCGGGGATGGTGCTCGCCCCCTGGGCCGGCTGCCCGTGACGGAGGTCGTAGATGGCCGAGGCGGCGACCCGAGTCCAGTCGATCGAGCCCTCGTGCCAGAAATTGCGGTCCTCCACGGCCACGATCGCCTGCTGCATGGCCGGCGAGACCGCCGAGAGCGGCACCGGGATCCGGCTCTGGCCGGGGGGATGGAGGTCGGCGACGAGCTGGCCGTCGCGGGCGTAGACGAGCGTGTCGGCGGGAAGGGTCACGGTCGGGGCGGCCGTGATCCGGGTCGCGTAGTCGAAGGCCAGGCCCGAGACCGCCACCACCGTCCCCAGGACGAGGAGAGCGGCCAGCGCCACCCGCACCGGGTGGCGGCGGACGGTGAAGGCTCCGAACTCCCGGTGGAGGCTGGCCCGGCGGCGGCCGGAACGACCCGCAAGCCCGCTCATGGCGATCCTCCCACGTCCTTCCCAACGGCGTTCGGGAAGGGATGGTAACGCCTTATGTGATCAAGGAACTGTAATACCAGAAGCCTGCGGGGTCCTCCCGGGGCACGCTGGTGACGGCGCCTCCATCGCCGGCTGGTCCCCCCTCGCCGTCCTCGGGAGAGGCCGCCCGAGGTCGCCCGCACGCCACTCCAGGGTCACACCGGCGACGAGCCGGGCGAACCAGGCGATCGCCGAGGCCAGCCAGCGGTCAGTCATCGCCCCACCGGCATCAGCGGAAGGCGGAGGCGTCGCCACCGACGCGTAGCCGACCCGTGCTTCGCATCCGGCTCCAGTCCGTCTGGTGCTGGACGTCCCCAGCACCGCGAGCCGCGACCCCGGGCCAGCGGAAGCCGGCCAGGTCCAGCGCCGAGCGCGGACCGGGTAGGCAGCGAGTCTCGCCGTGGTTGGTCGCCAGGCTCCGTTCAGCCGCGGCCAGGTCCCGCTTGCAGGACAGCTCGGCCCGCGCCCGGCCCACGCCGTGGTGAGTCGCGGCGTGCTCCTCGGCCC
>JAJPKS010000218.1 GCA_021323605.1 Bacillota bacterium
GGGCTCGCGGAGCCGGAGGGGGCCGGATCTCGGTGGACGCTGAAGCATCATAACGGAACAATGCGGCGATTCAATTCAAAAATCTGCAAAAGTCGCAGGTCCATGTCCTGTCGTGCAAAGCAGCGCGGGGAAAAGGGCGTAAGGATCAGCGCCGCGGCGCGTCATGAACTGCGCCGGACGACGAACTGGGCGAGGATGCGGAGCACCGACTTGGCATCCGAGTCGGGGAGGCCCTCCAGGGCCCCGAGCGCCTGTTTCACATGATGCTTGGCGCGTTGCCAGGCGCGGTCGATGGCCCCGGTGCGCTCGAGGTACGGGCGGAGCTGCCGGCGGCGGTCCGCCCGGCCCTCGGCGAGCAGCCGCCGGATCTCGACGGCGGCCTCCGGCTCGACCAGGCGGAGGAGGTAGATCAGCGGCAGCGTCAGCTTCTGCTTCTCGAGATCGGTGCCCAGGCTCTTGCCCGTCACCCGCTCCTCGCCCCAGAGATCCAGCACGTCGTCGGCGATCTGGAACGCGATGCCCAGGTCGCGCCCGTAGCGGTCGAGCGCCGCGACGGTGGGCTCCGGCGCCCCAGCGTACGCGGCCCCCAGGCGGCAGCTCACCGCCGTGAGCTCCGCCGTCTTCCCCTCGATGATCGCGAAGTAGGCGGGCTCGTCCAGGTCCAGGTTGCCGCGGTGGTGGACCTGCTGCATCTCCCCCTCGCAGACCCGGTTCGTCGCATGGCCGATCCAGCGGCAGGCGCGGGTCGAATCGAGCGAGGCCGCGAGGTGGAATGCGTGGGTGAAGAGGTAGTCGCCCAGCAGCACGGCCGTCTCGTTGCCCCACTCGGCATTGACCGTGGCGGCATGGCGGCGGACCAGCGCCTCGTCGAGGATATCGTCGTGGACCAGCGTCGCGGTGTGGATCATCTCGACGACCGCCGCGAGCACGCTGTGGGAGGGGGTGACCGGCCCGCAGGCCCGCCCCGAGAGCAGGACCAACGCGGGACGCAGCCGCTTCCCGTGGAAGTCGGCGCAGTGGTCGACCAGGTGTTGCACGAACGGGAAGCGGCTCGCCAGCTCCTCCTGGAAGATCCGCTCGGCGTCGGCCAGCTCGGCGGCGATCGGGGCGTAGAGATCGGCCAGCGCGGGCCCGCCCCGGCCCTCGCCGGCACCGGGCAGTGTTCGTAGCGACATCCCAGCCCTCCACTCCACGGCCCATCGGGCCGACGTTCACCGCCCGGACGACCCGCCCGGCTCGGACCTCCGATAAGGCCCCCCTCGGCCGCCGGTCTTCTCCTCGAGCTGAATCGCGCCGATCACCATGCCCCGGTCGACCGCCTTGCACATGTCGTAGATCGTCAGGCACGCCACGCTCACGGCGACCAGGGCCTCCATCTCGACCCCCGTACGGCCCACCGACTTCACCCGCGCCTCCACCCGGATCGTGTCCGGCCCCTCCGGGGACAGGGACAACTCCACCGCATCCAGCCCCAGCGGGTGGCACAAGGGGATCAAGTCCCCCGTCCGCTTCGACGCCGTGATGCCGGCGAGCCGGGCGACCTCCAGGACGTCGCCTTTGGCCAGGCGACGATCCCGGATCATCTCCAGCGTCGCCGGCTGCATCCGGACGCATCCGCTCGCCCGGGCCGTCCGCGGGCTGATCTCCTTGCCGGAGACGTCCACCATCCGGCTCGCGCCGGCCTCGTCGAAATGCGATAGCTCGCTCATGCTCGAGGACTCGATCGGGGGCCGCCGGATGGCCGCCGCCCGCCCGAGCCCGCCTCTCCCCGCGCCTCATGGAACGCTCCCGAACGACTCGAGTCGGGTCCGAGCATCCCCTAGGCCGACGACTTCGTTCAATTCCTTCTGAACGTATTCTACGAATCGACCGCCCGGAGGCTAGAGGGAAGGCGGGACTTTCGGACCGCGGGGTCGCGGAATGGCGTGCGCGACCTCGTCTGTACAGCGTCGAACCCGGCTCGGTAGGGTGGATGCGGCCCGCCGAGGTGGCCGTGGCTGGCGACGGCGGGTCGGCCCCCCGGGGGATCATCTCCCGGGCTCGTACGGGACGGTTCCGATGTCGGTATCAAACGATTCCGGGTCGGGCGCGGCCGGACCGGCGGCACCCCGCCCGACGACGGGCTACGGCCCGGGGATGGCGACCTTCGTCGTCGTCTCGAGCATGGTCGGTGTCGGCATCCTCACCACGTCCGGCTTCACGGTCGCCGCGGTGGGGAGCAACCAGTTGATGTTGCTGCTCTGGCTGGTCGGGGGCATCGTCGCGCTCTGCGGCGCCCTGACGGTGGCCGAGCTGGCCGCCGAGCTGCCGGCCTCGGGCGGGGATTATGTCTACTTGTACGAGGCGTACGGGCCGACGGTGGCCTTCCTGTCGGGCTGGGTCTCCTTCGTCATCGGCTTCGCGGCGCCGATCGCGGCGTCGGCGTTCGCCGCCGCGTCCTACCTGCTGGCCCCGCTGAAGCTGCCGCCCTCGACGGCCTGGCCCGTCTATCGGGGGCTCGCGACGCTGGCCATCCTCGCCTTCGCCCTGATCCACAATTCGGACCGGCATCATTCGAGCCGGGCCCATTCGGCGGTGACGGTGTTCAAGCTCGGAGTGCTGACCGCCCTGCTGGTCGCGGGCCTGGCCGCCGGCCGGGGGGGCGAGCTGAACCTGGACGATCGGCCGGCCCTGGACCTCGGCGTCCTGAAGGCGATGATGTTCTCGCTGGTCTACATCTCGTACGCCTACACGGGGTGGAACGCGGCGGCGTACGTGGCGGGCGAGGTCCGCGACCCCGGTCGGACGCTCCCGCGGGCGATCCTGCTGGGGACCTCGGTGGTCGTCGTGCTCTACCTGGGCCTGAACACCGTCTATGCGATGGCGCTGCCGGCCGCCGAAGTTCAGGGGATCGCCCGGCGCGAGGGGTTCAATGCCGTCGCGCCGATCGCCGAGCTGGCCGCGCGGCGGCTGTTCGGGCCCTCGATCACGGCGCCGCTGTCGGTCGCGATCGGCGCGACGCTGCTGGCCTCGCTGAGCGCCTACGTGCTGACGGGGCCCCGCGTGGCGTACGCGATGGCCCGGGCCGGCCACTTCCCGGCCATCGCGGGCCGGCTGTCGGCCCGGTCCGGCACCCCGGCCGTGGCCACGGCCTTCCAGGTCGCCTGGGCCTCGGTGCTGCTGTGGGCCAGCCCCTTCGAGGACATCGTGGTCTACGCCGGCGTCGGGCTGGCCCTGTTCTCGATGCTGTCGGTCGCCTCGGTGTTCGTCCTGCGCCGGACGCGACCCGACCTGCCGCGGCCGTTCCGGGTGCCGGGCTATCCCGTCGTCCCCGCGATCTTCCTGATCGTCACGTCGGGCCTGACCATCGCCGGGTTCGTCGAGCGGCCGTGGGTGTCGCTCTTCTCGCTGCTGTCGATCCTGGCCGGTCTACCCGTCTGCTACCTCGGCCTCCGCACCCGGCCTCGGCCCGACGAGGCCGCGGCCGGTCGGCCTTGAGGAGGGCCCCGCCGGCGCGCCAGGTCCGCCCGCGATCCGGGGCACTCGGGGACGCCGACCCTCGGGAGATCGCCGTCCCTCGGCAGCGTCGGCGCCGCGCGGGAAGTGCCACAGCGAGGAGAGCCGGACGCCTTGCCGGGTGCGGTCGGCCACCAGCCGGCCGCCTCCCTTCCGGAGCCTTTCCCTCCATCCCGCCGGCCAGTACGCCGTGCGATGGGAGGCCACGACCCATTCGGTGCGGGCCGCGGACGCCTCATCCTCGAGCACGATCCCCCGGCGCGCCAGGCAGCGGTTGAACCCCGTGGTCAGCGCCCCCTGGCCGGGGTAGAGCGTGGGGAGCAGGGCGGCCGACGCGCCGGGCCCCGCGGCGCGGGCCAGTCGATCCAGCAGCACGCCGTCGACGGCATCGCTCCAGTAGGTGATCTCCAGCCCCAGCCGCTCCGCCCCACGGAGGCCCCCGACCAGCGCGCTGTAGTAGCTCAGACCAAACGGGTAGGTCATCAGCACCCCGGCTCCCTGGGCGGCCAGGAGCACGGCCAGGATCGCCCGCGCGCGCCGCCCGTGAGCCGCATGTCGCCAGAGCCAACCGAATCCCAGGCCGATGAGCAGGGCCCAGGCCGGGAAGACGTGCAGGAAGAGCCGCTCGCCGTCGTAGATCGGGACCCGCGTGCTGAAGAGGAGCAGGAAGAACGCGATGGACCCGATGAGCAGCAGCGGCAAGGGATCCCGTCGCCGAGCCCTCCAGCCACGGGCGGCCCCGATCGCGCCGCAGACCTGCAGCCCGACCGGCACCGTGGCGGCGAAGTAGAGCCAGGGATAATGCCAGGGGACGTCGCGATCGGCGAAGACCCGGCCGAAATACTGGACGTAAATCGTCACCCGCGCGACGCCGGTCCCCCAGTAGGTCAGGAGGCGGCCCCACGAGTCATACCAGAGCCAGGGCCATCCCGCCCAGAACAGCACGACCCCCGCGGCCGTCCACGCGATCATCGCCCCCGCGGCGCGGCGCGGCCCGAGCCGGAGCAGCGACCAGATCCCCAGGATGGGGAGCAGGAACCAGGCATGGATCTTCGTGAGCAGGGCGAGCGACCAGCCGGCCCCGCCCGCCCCCATGGCACGGATCGCGCGACGAGCCC
>JAJPKS010000103.1 GCA_021323605.1 Bacillota bacterium
GCCCTCTCCTCCGCCTGAATCGTCCTCCCGCCAGCGGAGGAGTCGTCCCTCGACCAGACTCAGGAGCTTCTGGGCGACCAGCACGAAGACCACCAGCACCAGGGTCCACGCCATCACCCTGGCCATGCTGAAGGCCTCCTCGGCGTGGTTGATCTGAAGTCCGATCCCGGTACTGGAGCCCACCAGCTCCGCGATCACGACGTCGCGGGTCCCCGCGCCCAGGTTGATCTTCCAGATGGTCACGATGGGTGGCACCAGGGCGGGCAGGGTCAGGTAGCGGAACCGTTGCCACCAGGAGGGGCGAAGCGAGCGGACCATCTCCTTCAAGTCCTGCGAGATGCCGCGGTAGCCGTCGTAGACCTGGAGGGTGAAGCTGGGCAGGGTGGCCATCATCACGATGAAGAGGATCCGGACCTCGACGGGACGGAACCAGATGATGGCGATCACGATCCAACAGAGTGATGGGATGCCCTGGATGAAATTGAGGTAGGTGTGGGCGAAGGCGGCGAAGCGAGGCAGGATACCCATCAACGTTCCCACCAGGAGGCCCACCAGGAAGGCTGCCGTGACGCCCCCCAGGACACGGGCAAAGCTGACCGAGGCACTTGAGACGAGGAGGTGCTGGCGGTACTGACCCACCAGCTCTTGCCAGACCAGCTGAGGGCCGGGGAGCAGGAAGGGCCGACTCACGCCGGCCGCGATCCGCCAGGCAACGATCAGCACGATCGTCGCCGCCCACGCCTCGGGTGCCGTGCCCAGGATGGTGAAGCGCCTGGCCCGCCTCATGCCGCCTTCGCCACCGCTGCCTCCATGCGCTCCCTCCGAGCCGTCGCCTCTGGCCTCCAGCGGAGTGCGTACGCCTCCAGCAGGCTGACCAGCTTCTCCGTCACCAGCACGAAGGCGACCAGGAGCGCCGTCCAGGCCAGGACCAGGGCCATGTTGATCAGCATCTGCGCCGCGGCCAGCTGGAAGCCGATCCCCAGCGTGCCGCCCACCAGCTCCGCGACCAGCACGACCCGGATCCCGATGCCGAGGCTGATCTTCCAGATGGTCAGCACGGGCGCGACCAGGGCCGGGACGTAGAGATAGCGCACACGCTGGAGCGGGTTCGGTCGCAGTGAGCGCAGCATCTCCTTCAGGTCGTGGGGGATCGAGCGGTAGCCGTCGTAGATCTGGAGAGCGAAGCCGGGCAGGGTGACCATGACGAGGATGAACCAGATGCGGGTCTCCACGTCCCGAAACCAGAGGATCGCCATCACCACCCAGCAGAGCGAGGGAACGCCCTGGATGAAGGTCAGGTAGGTGGTCACGAAGACCGCGGCCCGGCGGTGCAGCATCATCACCAGCGCGATCGCGGTTCCGATCAGGAAGCCCCCGAGGAGGCCCGCCAGCACGCGGAGGTAGCTCACTCCGGCCGCGCCCAGCCAGGCCGGTGTGCTCAGGATGTGCCAGACCGCGGCGGCGACCTTGACCGGGCCGGGCAGGAGGGTCTGGTTCGTGAAGAGCGAGACCACCTGCCAGGCCACGAGAAAGAGGGCCGTGGCCAGGATCCCCTCCACGGGGAAGATGGAGAGCGCTCGCCGGCGGGATGCCGCCAGGAGTCCCATCAGCCCGTGACCCCCTGCCGGAGCAGCTCGAGCAGGCGCTCCAGCGAGCCCCGCTCGGGGAGCCTCTGGATGGTGCGCCAGAGCTCCTCGCGCCGGCGCTCGTCGAAGGCTCCATCGGCGCAGTCGGCGAACTTCTCCAGCAGCTCCGCCTCGGTGAGTGGGTTCGCCGGATCCCCCCTCGGGTTCTCGACCTCCTGTCGGAGGATGGCTCCTTCCTTCGTCCGGACCTCGACCCAGGCGGGCCAGCTCGGCGGGTGACGTCGGTCGAGTGCGGGGTCGTTGATGCACTCGACCCTGTCCATCAAGGCCCAGAGTGAGCGGTCGGTGATCCGCTCGGGACGGAAGTGCTCGAGCCCGACCCGTCCCTCGACGAGCGCGATCGCCGCCACATAGGGAAGGCTGAACTGGGCATCCACCAGGCCCTGCGGGCGGCGCTTTCGGTCGACGGGTTCCCAGACCGTGACGATGCCCGGCTTCACGAGGCCAAACCTGATCGAGGCAACCTCCTCCGGACGGAGGCCGTGGGCGCGCTTCAGCAGAAGCAGGGCGTCGAGCGGGGTCTGGGTGTTGCGGCAGCTTGGATAGGGCTTGATGCCCGTGTTGCGGACCTCGAGCGGGTCCCGGCCCAGCCCCTGAAGGAGCAGCTCCGGGCGGGGGTCGGCGCTCTCCGCGGCCAGGAAGGCGCGCTCGCCGGCGATCGGGTCGTGCACCCCCGGGAAGCCGCGGGCGGCCAGCTGTGCCGCCTGCACGCCCCGCTGGACCGCAAAGGCCGGGTGCACCTGCTTCGTCCAGGCCCCCTCGGCCAGAAACTGCATGCTGCCGCCCGCCACCGTCCCCGAGAGCGTCAACGCAGCCACGGTGCGGTCTACGTCGAGGCCGAAGCAGACGGCCGCCGCGGCGGCGGCACCGAAGTGTCCGGTGGTCGAGGTGGGGTGGAAGTGGCGGGCACGGTGCGCCTGGGGATTGACGGCGCGGCCCGTGCGGCACATCACCTCGTACCCGGCGACCACCGCCCGCAGGAACCGCTCCTCGTCGCCGCCGGAGACCACGACCGCCGCCAGGGCGGACGGGAAGATCACCGCGCCCGGATGTAGCGAGGCGGCGGTGTGGGTGTCGTCGTACTCGTAGGAGGCGGCGGCGACCGCGTTCCCCATCGCCGCGGCCAGGGCCGGAGCCTCCTGCGCGGTGCCGACCAGGGGAAGCGTAGGACCGTCGCCGCCCAGGTCGCCGAGTACGTGCTCGCGCATGATCCGGCCGGCGTCGGTCCCGGCGCCGAACGCGGCGACCGCCAGGTGGTCGAGGAGGAGGGCCCGCACGGCGGCGAGGTCAGCCTCAGCCGGGCGCAGCTCCAGGACCGCACCCACCAGCTCGCGCGTCAGCGAACGGGTCACGCCGTCACCTTCCGTGGGATGGCTGCGGCCATCGTCTCCCGGGCTGGCCCGGCGGCCGCACCGGTGGGCATGAAGGAGTTGCCCAGCCCCCCATGGCGCGCATGCGCCCGGCTGTCGTGTTCCCCGGGGCCGCCTCCGGCGTGCGCTCGCCGGACAGTAAGGGACCGGTGTCGCCGGTCCCGCGGGCGTTGAGAGCGACCGTGAGGTCGCGGCCGGAGCGGACCAGCGCCTCCATCAGCTCCTCGACCTCACCCTCCCACGCCGCGGCGACCGCCTCGCCGAGGCCCGGGAACCTCCCCTCGAGTCACACCACGGCCCCGACCCTGAAGAGCTCCTCGGCGTTCTCGCGGAGGATCGCTTCGCGGTCCTCCGGCCGCTTCGCCGCCACCTCGAGCGCGTCGGTGAGCTTCGGGCCCGGCCGCTCGACCGGCCCGGCCGCGTAGTCGGAGCCGATCATGATCCGCCGGGCGCCGACCAGCTCGATCAGGAGTCCCAGCGCAGGAGCTGACATCAGCGTGGTGTCGTAGTGGAAGCGCTTCACCAGCTCGACCGGCATCGTCCCGCCCAGCTTGTCGCCGTACTCACGGTCGAAGCGGCCCGTCTGATAGGGCAGGAAGCCACCGCCGTGAACCAGCACCAGCTGGAGGTCCGGGAAGCGGTCGAAGATGCCGGTGACGATCAGCCTGGCCGCCGTCAGCGTGGTGTCGATCAGCCTCCCGTAGAGGCCGCGGAAGTCCGGCATGTCACCGCCGAAGAGGCAGCCCGAAGGGGCGACCGTGGGCGGATGGAGGACGATCGGGATCCGGAGCGACTGCGCCGCCTCCCAGAGGGCGTCGAAACCCGGCTGGGCGAGGTGGCCGTGGGGGAAGTTGGTCGGGATCATGGCGCCGGTCATGCCCAGCCCGGTCGCGCAGCGCTCGAGCTCCCGTGCGGCCGCCCCGGGATCGGCCAGATGCAGGGTGGCGTGGGCGAGAAGGCGGCCGCCGGAGGAGGAGACCGCCTCCGCCAGGGCATCGTTCAGGCTCCGTACCCACTCCTGGCCGGCTGCGGCCGGCAGCTCCTGACCGTGAACGTCCAGCCAGGGCGCCAGGATCTGGTGGCGCATCCCCTGCTCGTCCAGCCACCGGAGCCGGCGCGTGAAGTCGATCATGAGCCCCGTGCAGGGCCGCAGCGGCTTGCCGCCCGGGTAGGTCACCACGTAGCGGCCGTCAGAGGCCTCGATCTCGACCCCCGCGAAGCGCGAGCGCGCCATCTCTTTGAGGAAGGCCTCGGGAACCCCGTGGGCGTGGACGTCGATACCCCTCGGCCCGTTCGTCACCATCTCGCTCATCTGCCGCTCCTTTCCTCGGGTGCCGGCGCCGCCCGCTATGCTAGCTCGGAACCGCGTTTCGCACAAGAGTGCGAAATGCGCACAACTCAGCCTCCCTCTCTTGGCTCGGGGACGCTCCGGATCAGGGGCATCGCCGCCAGCGTGAGGAGGCCGAGGACGGCGAAGACGCTGGCCAGCGCGGTGGCTGGCGAGGCGTTCCTGGCGGTCACCGCCCCGGCGATGGAGAGGGAGGTGATCGCCCCCAGCTGACGGAACATCATCCGGATGCCGGTGAGAGCGCCGATCCGCTCCGGCATCAGCTGGAAGGCGGCCACGTTGAGCGGCATCGCGGTGCCGATCCCGGAGCCGTAGAGGGCGGTGGTGAGCGTGAGCCATGCGATGGGGGCCGTCCCCGGCGGCGATGGCAGGGCGGTCAGGAGCATGCCGGTGACGGCGACGAGATAGCCAATCGCGATCGGGCGCCGGTAGCCGAGGCGGCCCAGCAGCAGCATCGAGGTGAGAGAGGTCATCGCCGCCAGGGTGAGGGCCCTCACGGTCAAAAAGAGCCCGGCCTCAAGAGGGCTGATCCCGTAGCGGACCTGGGCATAGAGCGGGACCAGGGAGAAGGCCCCGATCGAAGCGGCGCCGTAGAGGAAGTTGAGGACGTTCAGGAGGGCGAAGACGCGACGGCGGGGCAGGGCGGGGAAGATCGGGAACCTCGTGTGCTTCTGTCGAAGAGAGAAGCCCGGGACCAGGACGGCGGCTGCGGCCAGAGAGAGCGCGACCGGGAGGGGGGCCGGGTGGCGGTCGCCCAGCTGACTCACCCCCAGCATGAAGGCCAGGATCGCGGCGCAGAGGAGGCCGGAGCCAAGGAAGTCAATGGGGACACCGTCCGCGCGCGGCCGCGGGGAGCGGGGCAGGACTCTGGAAAGGACGGTGAGCACGACCAGGCTCAGGGGCAGGTTCACGAAGAAGATGAGGCGCCAGCTGAGGTAGGTGACGACGACTCCGCCGATCGCCGGCCCCACCAGGGCGCCCAGGGGCACGATCCCCATCACCAGCCCGACGCGACGGTCGCGATCAGCGCCGAAGTGGTCGGCGACGAGCCCCGTGATGGAAGGTGTGAAACCGCCCCCACCCAGGGCCTCCAGGAGCCGGAAGCCGACCAGCATATAGACGTTGGCCGAGAGGCCGCAGAGGACGCTCGAGGCGGTGAAGAGGGCGACGAAGGCGAGGAAGGTGCGGCGCCGGCCCAGGGTGTCGCTGAGGCGACCGGCGATCGGGGTGGCCATCACCATCCCCAGCTGGTAGACCGAGACCGTCCAGACGCTCCAGGCGAGGGTGGTGTGGAGGGCGCGGGTGATGGTGGGGAGGGCCGTCGCCACGATCGTCTGGTCGATGCTGGGCATCAGCACGGCGAGGCAGGCGCCGGCGAACATGACCTCGCGAGCGCGCCTTCCCCCCTCCGGAGGCGATGGGGGCACGCTCACGATCCCGGGCATCGGTCCTCCGTTTGTGCGCTATACGCGCAATGGGTCGTTTTTCGCACAAAATCTAGAATCACTGGTTGGGGCCGTCAAGGTTCGAGGAGGTCGGGTATGAGCGAGGCCGAGATCGAGATCCACAACCCCGCCTACGCCGGGTTGCCGCCCGAGGCGACGCTTCAGCGGGTTTCCTTCCCGCGGCTGAAGCGCGGCGCCCGGCTCCGACTCGGGCTGCTGAACAACAAGAAGCCGAACGGAACCGAGCTGCTGAAACTCATCGAGGAGCGCCTGGGCCGCCTCTTCCAGCTCGAGGCGCGCACCTACACCAAAGGCGATGGCGCCCATGGCGCCCCGTCCGAGATGATCCGGGAACTGGCGTCCTTCGCGGAGGTGGCGATCACCGCGACCTGCGATTGAGGGTCGTGCACGTCGTGGTGTATCCACGACCCGGTCGAGCTGGAGAAGCTCGGAGTCCCGGTGGTCTCGGTGGCGACCGAGGCCTTCGCCCCCCTGGCCCGGATCGAGATGAAGGCCTGGGGCTGGGAGGTACCGCTGGCCCGGATTCAGCACCCGCTGGGGGGCATCCCCCTGGACCAGGTGGCCTCCCGGGCGGATGCGGTGGTGGAGTTCTTCCTCGCCCAGACCACCGGTGAGGGAGCGACCGCCGCGGTGGAGGTGCCGCAGATCCCGCAGGACCCGATGCTGCGAGCCCCCGCCGACGTGGTAGCGTTTCTGGACTTCGTCGCCGCCCGTGGCCTGGGCGACGGGCTCCCGGTGGTCCCGCCGACGCCGGCCCGCGTCGAGGCCATGCTACGGTCCTGCGGCGCCGATCCCGAGCAGGTGGTCGGGCGGTTCCCGCCTCGGCGTCTGCTGGCGACGGTGCGCGACGTGGCGGTGAACGCGGTTCTGGCCGGCTGCCCGGAGCCTGGCTTCCCGGTCGTGCTGGCGGCGCTGCGGGCCGCTCTCGCGGAGGAGTTCAACCTCCTTGGCGTGCTCGCCACCACCCATCCCTGCGGGATCACCGTGATCGTGAGCGGCCCGGCAGCCCGATCACTGGGACTCAACTCCGGACTCAGCCTCTATGGACCCGGGAGCCGGCTCAACGCGGGGATCGGCCGTGCCGTGCGGCTCGCCCTCCAGAACCTGGGCGGCGCCTGGCCCGGCTCGGTGGACAAGAGCACGCAGGGGAGCCCGGCCAAGTACACCTACTGCTTCGCCGAGAACCTGGAGGCGAGCCCCTGGGGGCCGTACCACGTGGAGCGCGGCTTCGACGCCTCCGCCACGACCGTGACCGTTGCCTCCGGGGAAGGCCCCCACAACGTGCACGACCCCGCCAGCCGGACCGCCGAGAGCCTGCTCCGCTACCTCTGTACCTCGATGGCGCACAGCGGCCACAACGGGATCTACCACAAGGGCGACCTCTTCCTGGTCCTCTGCCCCGAGCACGCGGAGCTGCTGGCCTCGGCGGGCTACGACCGGAGGCGAATTCGAGAGCACATCTTCGAGACGGCGCGCGTGCCCGGGAAGAACCTCGGCCGGGACTGCTACGAGCACTTCACCGGGCGCTGGCCGGAGGACGAGCCCCGTCCGGCGGACATGGAGACCTCGCTCCTGGCGCTGACCCGGGGGCCGGACCAGATCCACGTCCTGGTCGCGGGTGGCGCCGGCAAGCACTCCTCGTGGATCCCTACCTTCGGCCTTTCCTACTCGGCGACGGTCCCGCTCGAGAGGCGTTGACGGTGCCCTCCGGATGGTATGCTGCTGTGCGGAATACGCGCATGTGCGCGTATAGCGCACACAGAGGAGTAGGGCATGCTTGAGACGAGGAGCCGGGGCGGACGGGAGGTCTCCGCAGGCGCGCCGAAGAGCCTCGGGGCCTACCTCGACCGTATCCGCCACGACCCCGCCGAGTTCCGGACGGTCAGCCGGCGGATCGTCCCGCAGAGCTTCGAGGTGACGGCGGTCCTCGAGCACCTGCATCTCCGAAAGGAGTTCCCGACCGTCTTCTTCGAGAACCCCCTCGACGTGCACGGCAACCCGTCGCGGTTCCCGCTGGTGAGCAACCTGTGGGCGACGCGCGAGCGCTGTGCGGACATGCTTGAGATCCCCCGCACCAAGGCGGGGAGAGAGCTCGGGCCTCTCTACGCCGAGCTGGTGGATCAGAAGCGGGAACCGATCATCGTCTCCGAGGCGCCGGTCCAGGCGAACGTGCTCCGGGGCGACGACGCCGACATGCACCTGCTCCCGGTGGTGCGACACTTCGAGATGGACCTGGGCCCCGTCCTCACCATGGCGCTCGCCATGCGCGAGCCGGACGAGACCTTCTACAACATCACCTTCGTCAAGACCTTCCCGGAGACGGGCCGCCGGGGCGGCCTCACCATTCACTCGGCGCACATGTCGCGGATGACGCGGGCCTGGGAGCGCCGCGGGCGCCCGTTCCCGGTCATCAACATCCTCGGCCATCATCCCGCCTTCTGGCTCGGCAGCATGGCGTCCACGCCCTGGGGCGACAACGAGTACGCGACCGTGGGCGGCTTCCTGCGCGAGCCGCTGCGGCTGGTGCCCTCGGTCACCTGGGGGAAGGACTTCCTGGTCCCTGCCGACGCTGAGATCGTCATCGAAGGCGAGATCGACGCGGTCGAGCGGACGATCGTGGACCCCTTCGGCGAGATCAGCCGTCAGTACCAACCGCAGGAGCTGGCGCCGGTCATGCACGTCAAAGCGATCACGTATCGCGACGGGGCGATCATGCAGGACATCTTCAGCGGGCACCCGGAGCACATGTTGCTGGGGTCGATCCCGCGCGAGGGGAGCCTGATGAGACACCTCCGCCAGACCGTCGGCGACAACGTGACGGCGGTCCATGTGCCGCTCTCAGGCGTGGGACGTTTCGTGGCCTACATCTCCCTCAAGAAGACGTCGGAGGGTCAGCCCAAGCTGGCCGCCCTGCAGGCGATCGCGCAGGCGGCCAACCTGCAGACGGTGGTGGTGGTGGACGACGACATCGACGTCTTCAACGAGGAGGACGTCCTCTGGGCGGTCAACACCTACGTGGACCCGGCCCGCGACGTCGACCTGATCAAGAACCTGCGACCGCCCAGCGACCCCCGCGGTCTCGGCTCCAGCCGGCTCCTGATCGACGCGACGCGGCCGACGCACAAGGCGTTCCCGACCCGCCTTAGGGTGCCGCCCGAGGTGATGGCGAGAATCAAGCTCGAGGAGTGGCTCGACCCAGTTGGTCAGGAGGGGAGGTGAACATGGATCGTGTCTTCTGGGCAACCTGCCCGGCGTGCATGAAGGCGTTCATCGTCAACTGGGAGCTGCGCCACGCGGGAAGACAGCTGATCTGTCCGTACTGCGGCAAGCGATTCTTGCCTGACGAGGCGGCCGCGCTCGACGAGCGGGTGTGACCCGGCCGGTTGGGGATTTTCGGTCCCTACCCGGCTGGCCCGCTACCCCCTCTCTCCGAACGCTGCCAGCAGCGGCGCGAGCTGCTCGTGCCGTGCCGGTCGCAGGAGGGGCAGGTCGACCCCGGCGGCCCGATAGGCCGCGATCCGCTCCCGGACCTCCTCTGCCGTGCCGGTTGCGGAGAGGGCCAGGAGGAGCTCGTCGCTGAAGCGGCGCTCGAGCGCCTCCTGGCCGTGCTCCCTGAAGGTGGCGACGTAGTCGGCGACCGCCCGCGCGTCCACGTGGGGCTCCCCGATCTCGGCCCTGGCCGTGGCCGGCTGGGGATGCCGGAAGCGGCTCGCGATTTCGGGCCGGACGGCGTCCAGCGCCTCGCGCCGCGTCTTCGCGATCGAGACGTTCACGAGCTGCGCGACCTTGAGCCCGTCCGGGTCGCGGCCGGCGGCCTCAGCCCCGGCCCTCATGCGGGCGATGGCGGCCCTCGCATACTCGGGAGAGGTGGCGCCGTCGAGCAGGACGCCATCGCCGATTCGCGCCGCGGTGGCGAGGCCGCCGGCGCTGTTGGCGGCGATCCAGATCGGGATCCTCGCCCGGTGCGGCCGCCAGGCGAGGGCCGTCCCGTCCATGCGGACGTACTCGCCGTGGTAGCGGACGGGCTCCCCCGTGAGCAGGCGCCGGGTCACCTCGACGTACTCCCGGAGGGTGGTGGCGGGCTTGCTGGGCTCGAGACCATGGCGCTGTGCGTGCCGCTTCGTGAAGGCGCCCAGGGCCAGGGTGAGGCGGCCACCACAGAGCTCGTCCAGGGTGGCTGCGGTCTCGGCGAGCAGGAGCGGCGTGCGCAACCTCACGACCTGAATGGCGCTCAGCTCGATCGCCTCGGTCGCCAGCGCGAAGGCGGCGAGGGCGGTGACCGAGTCGCGGTTGCTGGCCATGGTCTCGGAGAAGAAGGCCATCTGGAAGCCGGCGCGCTCGGCCGCCACGGCGTCGCGGGCCAGCTCGCGAACGTTCGCGGAGGGGTCGTTCCCGAGGACGAGACCGATCGGCGGCACGTACGCCCCTATGCTACAGTGAGATGCGAATTTCGCACAATCGCGCGCAATGCGCGCAAGGAGACCTGGCCGTGAGCAGTGAACGAGATGTCCTCTCCGGCGCCGTGGACATCCACATCCACACCGCCCCCGACATCTTCCCGCGCCGGGTAACGGCGCTCTCCGCGGCCCAGGCCGCGCAGGCGGCGGGAATGGCGGCGATCGTCATCAAGAGCCACTCGACCGACACCGCCGCACGGGCCGAGATGGTGCGGGAACTGACCGGGTTCCCGGTCTATGGCGGGGTCTGCCTGAACTATCCCGTTGGGGGCATGAACCCGTACGCGGTCCTGGAGACGGCGCGTCAGGGCGGGCGCTGCGTCTGGATGCCGTCGATCAACGCGGCCAACTTCATCCCCAGGGCGCACATGGCCCCGATGCTGGCCGCGGCGATCCCACCCGAGGTGCCGGGGCTGGTGGCCTCCCGAGACGGCGTGCTGCTGCCCGAGGTCGCGCGCATCCTGGACCTGGTCGCCGAGCACGACCTCTTGCTCTGCGGGGGCCACCTGTCGGCAGCGGACACGCTGGTGCTCTTCTCCGAGGCGCGGCGGCGCGGCATCGAGCGGATGGTGGTGAACCATGCCGAGGCCGAGTACATGGGGTTCACGCTGGAGGACATCAAAGCGCTGGCCGATGCCGGGGCCTTCATCGAAATCACGAAGGTGGGCCCGATCGAGCGGCGGGCCGAACTCATCAGAGCGGTCGGCGTGGCCCGCTGCGTGATCGCGACCGACGCGGGCCCGGTGTCCGACCCGGCTCCGGTGGACCTGCTGCGGGAGACGCTGACCGGTCTCCTCTCACTCGGGTTCAGCGCCGAGGAGGTACGGTACCTCAGCGTCGAGGTCCCGTCCTGGCTGATCCAACTGGAGGGGCACGAGCGGCGGCCGGCGCCACCGCGGGAGGGCGCGGCCACCCTGCCGTGACGAACCGCGCCGTCGGCTCCGGGCCGGCGGACCCGTCGTGCCCAGACCGTCCAAGCGACGGCCCGCTCCCTCGCCGCCGCGCCCTGGGAATCCGGCAGGAGCGCATGCCCAGGTCGGTCATCGGCTGGACTAGACGCATCCTCCACAAAGCCACATGGGCTCGAGCCCAGCCTCTCCGTTCCCGCGACGCCCGATCCGACGCCGCCACCAAGGTGCGCTCCCTCTCACCACCAAGCACCTCGACGGGCGACACCAGTGTCCACCGGTCGCGAGGCAATCGAGATGGCCGGCGTAGCGGCGATCACCACGCAACCCACGGGCCACTCCATCCGACGGATCGTCGTCTCCGATGCCGACCACATGCGGGGCTGCTCGCTCACAGCCTGCGAGAGCGAGTGGCCGACCTGCTGGTGGGCCTGTTCGCCACGAGCTGGCAGGGCCACTTCCCGCCGGCCGCCCCGCGCTCGCTTGCCTCCTCGGCTGGCCACGGTGAGACGGGTGGACCCCTGAGGGCAGCGATCACGCTGACCGTTGGCGAGCCGGAACGGAGCGGAGGACGGCGGTTCTGGTGGTCAGAGGCGTAACTCGCCGTCCGCGACGTGGATCTCGGTGCCCAGGTCGGCGGACAGGGCGATCACGCTGTCGGCCAGCTCACGGCCGTGGCCGTGTTCGGGTGAGAGCAGCTGCGTCCGTCCCCTCGCATCGCGCGCGACCGGCAGCAGCGCCACCCGGTCGAGCTCTCCGTTCTCCAGGGTGAGACGGGCCAGGAGGCCATCGCGGGTCGATTCGCGGTGGAGCTTCCAGCCGAAGACGAAGTTGCCCAGGCTGTAGAAGATGACCCCGGTGCCGTGTCGCTCCACGCCCTGGGCGCGGTGGGGGTGGGAGCCGGCGACGACGTGCGCCCCAGCGTCCACGAGCGCATGGCCGATCGTGCGCTGGTACTCGGTCGGTGTAACCGTCGCGGTCACGCCCCAGTGGCAATACACCACGAGCAGGTCGACGCGTTCACGGAGCGAGCGGACGTCCTGGCAGGCGGCGTCGAGTTCGGCAGGATCGGGCCACGAGCGGACGACGGGCGCCACGCCAGGCATCTCGAAGTGGCGGGGATGGGGCTCGAAGGCCGCCCGCGCCCGGATCGTCGCCACGCCCGGGCGGTCCTCGGTGGCGGCATGGCCAACGGGGGTGAACACCGACGTGTACGCCAGCAGTCCCACGCGGACGCCAGACCGCTCGATGACAGCAGGCCGGCGGGCCTCGGCGCGATTGCGGCCGGCGCCGCTGTGCAGGATGCCCAGGTCGTCGAGCCGGCGCATCGAGTCGACGATGGCAGGGCCGAAGTGCACGTTGTTGGCGCACGCCACCGCGTCGACCAGACCACGCAGGTGCAGCGCCATCTCCGGCTCGCAGTGGAACCAGCCCCGCTTGTACGGCAGCTCGACCGTCGGGTCCGAGAAGCAGCCCTCGAGGTTGCCGAGGCGCAGATCCGCCGACTCCAGCTCGCTCCGGACGGCGCTGAGCGCGACCTCCGCGGAGAAGTCGAGGTCGCGCTTGAGGTTGATGTCGCCGAGCAGGCACAGGTTCAGGGTCACGTCGTGGGCACCTCCATCGAGTCTGCTGGCCGGAGCAGGACGCCGCGGGTCTCGCGCAGGCCGAACGAGAGGCTGATGGCGAGCAGGTTCGCGATGACCGCGAAGATCACCGTGTAACGGAGGTCGAGGCCGGCCGCGGTCACCGCGAGCAGGCCCAGGTAGGGGAGCAGTCCGCCACCGATCGCCCGCCCGGCGTAGAAGGGCAGGTTGATCCCGGTCGAGCGGAGGGCGGTCGGGAACAGCTCGCCCAGCCACGAGCCCTGGCCTCCCAGTGGGTTGCCCAGCAGGAGGAGCAGGGCGGTCAGGACGACCGGCGAGGCCAGGAAGAAGGTGGACCGCACGACCGGGATGGGGGTGGCCGTGGCCAGGAGCAGGAAGGCCACACCGGCCACGGCGCCGAAGGCCGGCAGGACGACGAACGGCGTGCGCCGGCCGACGGCATCCGAGAGGAACCCGGCCAGGAGGTAGCCGGCGATCGAGATGATGGATCCAACCGCTCCGATCAGCGCCACGGTACCGGCGGGCAGGTGGTAGACGGACTGCCAGGCGGCGGGGGAGTAGGTGCCGAAGGCGAAGCCGGCGAAGAAGACGGCGGTGAGCAGCAGGCTGGCCACGATCGTGGTGGACGCGAGGCCGTCCCGGAACAGGCCCAGGACCGGACGCTCCCGAGCGACCGCACCGGCGGACCGCGCCGCCAGCCAGAGCCTGGACTCCGGCATGGCGATCCGGATCAGGCCGGCGGCCAGAGCGCCCAGGCCGAGCATGCCGAAGGCGTAGCGCCAGGCCTCGGCCCCGAAGTGCGTCTGGGTGTACGTGAAGATGCCGATGGTGACGAACAGACCGAGCTGGAACATTCCCTGGAGGGCCCCCGTGGCCAGGCCTCGGCGGTCGCCACGGTCCGGCAGCGCCTCGTTCAGGTAGGCCATAGCGATGCCCGTCTCGCCGCCGATGGGTACGCCCATCAGCACCTTGACGACGAACAGGAACGCGAAGCTGGGGGACAGCGCCGCCACCAGGCTGAACAGGCTGAACAGGCCGACCGTGAGCGTCAGGCCGAGACGGCGACCCCAGCGATCGGCGACGATACCGAACAGGATGCCGCCGGCCACCCCGGCGATGTAGCTCACTGCCTGAATGGCCGCGACCTGGGTCAGGGGGACGTGGAAATACCTGGCGATCGGGGCCAGGAAGTACAGCATGATTGTGAAATCGACGCCGTCCAGCAACGTGCCCAGCATCGCGAGCGTGACGACGGTCCTCCGCTGGGCCTTCGTGAACGATCCCTCCAGGCGTTCCATGTCCTCCCTCCCTCGGGCAAACAGGCGAGCATGCCTTGCTTCGTGATGCTATTCGAGTAGCCTAATCACGCTAGACAACTAGCGCAAGCGAGAAAGCCTATCCTTGGGGCGATGCCCGAGGAGTTCGTCCAGCAGGCGATGGCGAGTGCGGGAGCGGGGGCGGCCTACCGCGTGCGCTGCGAGCGCCGGGGCGGCGGCTGGTTGCTGTGGATCGGGGGGCCGGGTCTCGCCGAGGAGTACGTGACGCAGGCCCGCACGTACGAGGACGTCGACGACGCGGCTCGCGCCGCGCTCGCCGGTCTGGTAGGGGCACCCATCGACTCCTTCGAGCTGTCGATCGAGGTCGTGCTAGCGCCGGAGCTGCAGGAGCCGGTCGTGCTGGCCCGCCGGCTGCGCCGCAAGGCGGCGGCGGCGCAACGGCAGTCCGTAGCCGCGTTGGAGCGGGCGGCGCGGATGCTTACCGCCGCCGGCTACACTCGCCGTGACGCTGCGGCACTGCTGGGCGTCTCCCGACAGCGCATCAGCCAGCTCCTCGGCGAGTAGCGGCCGGCGTCGAGTTCGTCGTTTGACCTCCGAGGCCGTCCGTTGAGGCCTCGAATGCAGGAGGATTTCGGTGAGTGTGATGCAGCAGGAGGTGGTTTTGGTCGGAGGCGATCGCGGCCGAGTCTCGACCGAATTCCAGGAGGCGCTGCCCGAAACGCTCGCCTGTGCCACCTGACCGAACGATGCCAGGGGCTGCGCCCAGCCACCTGGTCAACGGCCGCCACGGCCACCTGTCCCTCATCCGTGGGAGCCGTGGAGGAAGGGACCCAGAAAACCCGCCAGCGCTACCTCCGCCGCGACATCTCCGAACGCCCACCCTCATCCGAGAGGAACCTCGGATGGAGCTAGACCTCGATATCGGGCTCGCATCGACGAGCACTCTGCGTCGCGGTCTCGAAGTGCGTATTCCAGCGATTCCGGACAGCTGTGACAGCCGTTCCAGCTGAAAGCGGACATCTGATCCAGCGAAACCGACGTGGTCGGAGCGGAGCGGCGCCAACTCGAGACGGAGCGGGAAAGGCACGTCCGCCCGCAGCGCCAGCACCTGGCGCGGCCCCGACCACGTGCCGGGGCCACGACCGGGATCACTCCGCGGGGGCGGCCCCGGTGGCCCTCCCAACGTCTGCATGCCCACCCCGAGGCCGCTGTACACCGTGGCCCGGCCTTCGTGCCGAGGCAGCCCGGCCGTGTCCGCCGCGGCCAGCAGAGGCTCTCGCATCCCTACCGCGCCCGCCGGAACGGCGGCGGTGATAGGACCGGGGCTGGAAGAGATTATCTCGATATGAAGAGATACTCCACAGCGGAACGAAGCGGCGTAGCAACCTGACCTTCGCTTCCTCCGAGCTCGTGGAGCGCGAGAACGCCTCCAAAAGAATTTCGACTTCAAGTAACATTCAGGGCTGGTGAGCAGGGATAGGGGACCGGGATCGGCATGAAGGCGGCGCCTTTCGAGTACTGCCCGGCCGCCAGCCTCGATGAGGCGGTGGCGTTGCTGGCCGGGGACGAGGATGCGAAGGTGCTGGCAGGCGGCCAGAGCCTGGTGCCGCTGATGGCCATGCGGCTCGCGCGTCCTTCCCGTCTGGTCGACCTGAACCCCATCCCCGGGCTGGACTGGGTGCGCCTGGATGGTGACCGGCTGAGCCTGGGGGCGATGACTCGCCACCGGCAGGTGGAGCGGCACCCAGAACTCCGCCGCCGTTGCTCTTTGATCGCGGAGGCGGTCGAGCAGATCGGGCACGTCGCGATCCGGAACCGGGGCACGGTGGGGGGAAGTCTCGCCCACGCCGACCCCGCCGCCGAGTGGCCCGCGCTCGTCCTGGCGCTGGACGCAGAGCTGGTCGCCCGGGGTCCCGCCGGGACCCGGACCATCTCCGCCCCCGACTTCTTCACCAGCGTCTTCGAGACCGCGCTGCGCCCTGACGAGGTGCTGGTCGAGGTCCGGCTCGGCCTGCCCTCGGAGCGGGCTGGGACGGCGGTCCTGGAGCTCAGTCGGCGGCATGGCGACTTCGCCATTGCGGGCGTCGTCGCGGTGCTCGAGACGGACGGTGAGGGGGCCGTGCAGGACGCCCGCCTTGCCCTTTTCGGGGTCGGGGAGACGGCGGTTCGAGCCCGGGCCGCGGAGGCCCGCCTGCTCGGCGAGCGCCCGGACGACCGGACTATCGCCGCCGCCGCCGAGGCGGTGGACCCCGATCTCCATCCCTCGAGCGACCTACATGGGTCGGCCGAGTACCGGCTCCACGTGGCCCGCGTGCTGACGAGGCGGGCCCTGGTACAAGCCCGGGAACGGGCCGGGAGGCGACCATGAGCTGGCGTGAGCTGACGCTGACGGTCAATGGCCGGCGACTCTCGGGCCGGGCCGAGCCCAGAACGACCCTGGCCGATTTCCTTCGCGACGAGCTGGGTCTGACCGGCACCCACCTCGGCTGCGAGCACGGGGTGTGCGGAGCCTGCACGCTCCTGATGGACGGCGCCACGGTGCGCTCCTGCCTCATCTTTGCGGTCCAGGCCGAGGGCCACGAGCTGGAGACGGTAGAGGGAATGGCTGCCCCGGACGGCCGCCTGCACCCGATCCAGGAGGCGTTCTCGCTGGAGCACGGGCTCCAGTGCGGGTTCTGCACCCCGGGCGTCCTCATGTCGGTGCGAGAGCTGCTGCACGAGAACCCGGACCCCACGGAGCAGGAGATCCGGACCTGGCTCTCGGGCAACCTCTGCCGCTGCACCGGTTACCAGAACATCGTGGCCGCCGTCCGGCGCGCCTCCACCATGCTGCGCGACGGTGCCTGAGCCGGCTGAGGTCCGGCCGCCCCATTTCGTGGGCCGGCCCCTGCGCCGGGTCGAAGACCAACGGTTGCTGACCGGGCGTGGACGCTACCTGGCCGACCTGTGCCTCCCCGGCCTCCTCCATGCCGCCCTGCTCCGGAGCCCCATTCCCCATGGTCGCATCGCCCACCTCGACGTGACCGCCGCCCGCCGAGCCGAGGGAGTGATGGCGGTACTCACCGCCAGGGACCTGGAGGGGGTGGGACCCTTCCTGGAAGCGGCCCGGCTGGAGATCGCGCCCGCGCTCCAGGAGCGGGTCCGACCCGAGGTGAAGCCACTGGCGATGCCGCTCCTGGCCGGAGAACGGGTGCGCTGGGTGGGCGAGCCGGTGGTCATGGTGGTGGCGGCGAGCCGGGCCCTGGCCGAGGATGCGCTCGACCTGGTCGAGGTCGTCTACGATCCCCTGCCGCCGGTCCTCGACCCCCGGGCCGCTCTGGAGCCGGGGGCGCCGGTCCTGCACCCCGAGCTCCAGGACAACGTCGCCGCCCACTTCCGGGTCGAGGTGGGAGAGCCCGACCGAGCGTTCCGGCAGGCGCCGCGCCGGCTCCGGCTCGAGCTGACCATGGGCCGTCAGGCCGCCTGCGCGATGGAGCCGCGGGGGGTGCTGGCGAGCTGGGAAGAGGGCCGAGGCGAGCTGACGGTCTGGTGCACCAACGCCCGCCCTCACCTGGTCCGCTCGTGCATCGTGCAGATGCTGGGCCTGCCGGCCGGCTCGGTCCGGGTGATCGGCCCCGACATGGGGGGCAGCTTCGGCACCGGCCTCTTCCA
>JAJPKS010000408.1 GCA_021323605.1 Bacillota bacterium
ACGTCCAGGATCCGCGCCGGGGCCTCGACCGGGGCCTGGTGGTTGGCGCCCAGGGCCAGCCGGATGGCGTAGTGCTGCAGGTCGAGGCGGTCGATCTCGCTCGGGTGTCGGGGCAGCAGGTAGTGCCGGCTCTCGGTCGGCGGCCCCGCCTCCACCCCGGCCCACAGCTCGTCGCCGCGGGGGACCTCCAGCAGCCAGTCGACCATGCCCAGGGCATGGGCGGCCCGGACCAGGCCGCGGAGGGTGGCCAGACGGCGGGTGATGGTGTTCGGCGCCCGGCCCCAGCTCCAGAGCGCACGAGCGTACTCGACGACCAGCTGCCGGCCGGGGCCGGGGCCGGCGGCGAGCAGCCGGGCCACGGCGGAGGCGGGCGTCTGCCCGAGGAAGCGGGCGAACTCCGCCACGTCCTGGGCGTAGGCCCGGGAGGTCTAGCGCCGCAGCAGCTCCCCCGCCCGACCTTCGGCCTCTCCCTCGATCGCCTCTCCTCTCACGGCGCACCCTCCCTGCTGCGCTCGACCGCGCCCTTCCCCAGGTCACAGTATGGGCCGGGAAGGGCGCGGGGAGCGGCGCCCCGGGCCGGGGCCGGCGCCGAGCGGTGGTGGCCTCGCAGCGTGGGACTTGTGATCGGACGCCGGGGCGCGTAGGAAGGGCGAGGAGGTGTGCGATGCGAAGGGATGTCGCCTTCGATGCGGAGGGGGTGACGCTGCGGGGATGGCTCTTCACGCCTGACTCGGCCGATGCTCCTTTCCCGACCGTGGTCATGGCGCATGGGTTCTCGGCCGTCAAGGAGATGTATCTGGATCGCTTCGCCGAGACCTTCGCCCGGGCCGGGCTCGCCGCCCTGGTCTTCGACAACCGCAACTTCGGCGCCAGCGACGGAACGCCGCGTCAGGAGATCGACCCCTGGGCCCAGGTCCGCGACTACCGCCACGCCATCACCTACGCCCGGACCCTGCCCGAGGTCGACCGGGAGCGGATCGGCGTCTGGGGCTCCAGCTACAGCGGCGGCCACGTGCTGGTGGTGGGGGCCATCGACCGGCGCGTGCGCTGCGTGGTCTCCCAGGTACCGCTGGTCAGCGGCTACCGCAACCTGCTCCGGCTGGTCCGCGCCGACCAGGTGGCGGCGCTCCGAGAGCAGTTCGACGCCGACCGTGAGGCTCGCTTCCGCGGCGAGCCGCCGGCCATGATCCCGGTGGTGAGCGCCGACCCCGCCGGGCCGGCGGCGCTCCCCACCCCCGACTCCTACACGTGGTTCACGGAGACGGCGCGGGAGCGGGCCCCGGCCTGGAGGAACGAGGTCACCCTCCGGACGGTGGAGATGCTGATGGAGTACGAGCCGGGCGTCTACGTGGACCGGGTCAGCCCCACCCCGCTGCTGATGGTGATCGCCGCCCGCGACCACCTGGCCGTCGCCGACGAGGCCTTCGCCGCCTACCAGCGCGCCCTGGAGCCCAAGAGGCTCGTGGTCCTGCCCGGGGCGCACTTCGACGCCTACGTCGATCCCATGTTCCAGCTCGCCGCCGGGGCGGCGCGGGACTGGTTCACGGAGCACCTGGGCGTCCGGGGAGCGGCCGTCCCGGCTTCGTGAGCCGTCGACGGCGGGCGACCGCGGTCGTCACACTGGAGATGGGTTGGGAGCGCGGCGATGGGCGGAGGGTGGGATGAGCGGGGAGGAGATCGGCCCCTGGGCCGGGACCGTGGGGACGGTCCCGGCCCGGCGCCGGCCGGGATCGGGGCCGATCCGGGGCCGGCGAGCGGGCGGGGCGTCGCCCTCCCCGATCGTCGGTGGCCACGACCCGGGAAAAGACGCCGGTGGCGTCGCTGGCTGGGGGCGGCCCTGCTCCTCGCCCTGCTGGCCACCCTGGCCGGGCTCCTCGTCGACCGCTCGGCGATCCCGGCCCGGCTTCCCTTTCCGAACCGGGGGTCGACGACGCCGGCCGGGCCGGCGCTCACCGCCCGGGACGGGCTGCGGGTGGCGGGTGACCGGATCGTCGATGCCGCCGGCCGGCGGGTGGTGTTCCACGGCGTCAACTACTCCGGCGCCGAGTACGCCTGCGTCCGCGGCTTCGGCGTCTTCGACGGGCCGAGCGATCTGGCCATGGTGCGCGCCCTGGTCGGCTGGCACGTCACCTCGGTGCGTCTCCTGCTGAACGAGGACTGCTGGCTCGGCGTCAACGGCGTGAACCCCGCCTATGGGGGCGCCGCCTACCGCCGGGCCATCGTCGACTTCGTGCGCTTGCTGCACGCTCAGGGCCTGTACGCCGAGGTCTCGCTGGCCTGGGCGGCGCCAGGCCGTCAGCTGGCCCTGGGCCAGGCCCCGATGCCGGACGCGGACCACGCGCTTGCCTTCTGGCGCTCGGTGGCGACCACCTTCGCCCACGATCCGTTCGTGGTCCTGGGCGCCTACGGCGAGCCCCACGACGTGAGCTGGCCGTGCTGGCTGCAGGGCGGGGCCTTCTGCCGGCTGGGCTACGCGGCGGTCGGGATGCAGCAGATCGTGGACGCCATCCGGGCGGCGGGAGCGACCCAGCCGATCGCCGTCTCCGGCATCAACTTCGCCAACGACCTCGGCGCGTGGCTGGAGTACCGCCCCCACGATCCTCGCGGCGAGCTGGTGGCCGAGTTCCACCTCTACGGCAACAACCTGTGCCACACCCCGGCCTGCTGGGCCCGCGACGAGCTCCCGGTGCTGCGACGCGTTCCCCTGCTGACCGGAGAGCTGGGCGAGAGCTACGACGACTCCAGCTGCGGGGCGAGCTTCATCTCCGAGTACATGACCTGGGCCGACGCCCATGGCGTCGGCTACCAGGCGTGGACCTGGAACACCTGGGGCACCTGCTCCAGCCTGATCCGCCGCTTCGATGGGACCCCGGCCGGCGTCTACGGGCAGACCTACCGTGCCCACCTGGCGGCGCTGGCGCATGCCGCCGGCGGCCGCGACGCTTGATCTCCGAACATTCGTTCCCTAGCCTGAGGTGGTGAGGGCCTATCCGCTCGAGCTGGTCCCCGGCCTGATGCACGCCGCCTGGGACGCCTCGGGACGGCGCCTGGCCACGGTGTGGCCGACGCGCCGTCCGGACCGGTGGCACGTGTCGATCGCCGGCGACGAGGTGGTGGCCACGGTGGAGCCGCTGCCCGAGGACCGGGTACGGGCCGTGCTGGATCGCTGGGGCTTCACCGCCGCCACGCCCTGGCGGCGGTGGCCGGTCAGGCCACAGGCGGCCAACCCGTTCCTGGCCCAGGACCGCATGGCCGGGTGATTCGGCGGGAGCGGCGCTTCCCCGTCTCCCGGCCGGGGCGGCTACGATCGTCGGGCATGGAGACCTGGGACGCCATCAGATCGCGGCGGAACGTGCGGGCCTATGCCGACCGGCCGATCCCCGCCGAGCACCTGGATCGGATCCTCGAGGCCGGGCGTCGTGCCCCCTCGTCCGCCAATCAGCAGCGCTGGGACTTCGTCGTGTGCACGGAGCGATCCCAGCTCCAGCAGCTGGCCCGGGTCTGGCGGGGCGCCGGCCACGTGGCCACCTCGGCCGCGACCGTGGTGCTGGTCGCGCCGGTGGGCGAGGACGGGCGTACCCGGGAGTCGATCCAGTACGACCTCGGGCAGGTGACGATGAGCATGATGCTGGCCGCGGCCGACCTCGGCATCGGCAGCGGCCACGCCGCGGTGGCGGATCAGGAGCTGGCCCGTCGCCTGCTCGGCGTTCCCGAGGACCGGTTCTGCGCCTGGCTGATCGCGCTCGGCTATCCGGCCGACCGGCCGTTGACCCCGATCCGACGTCCCAACCGGCGGCCGTTCGACGAGGTGGTGCACCGCGGTCGCTGGTGAGCGCCGGTCCCCCTCGATCCCGGGACCGGGCCACGGCGGGACGGCCCCGCCCGGCACCGGTCCCGGCGCCGGTCACCTGACGACCGACTTCGAGGTCGGGCGCAGCCGGGTGACGACCATCCGCTCCCGGTCGAGCAGGGGGCCGATCAGGGGGGCGATCTCCTCCTTCCACCGCTCGCTCTCGTAGACCGCCGCGTAGAGCCGTTGCCGCTCCTCCTCGTCCTCGAAGCGACGTATCCAGACGTAGAGGTCGGGATCGTCGACGGCCACGAAGCTTCCCACCACGACCATCCCCTTCGATGCCTGGAAGGGGATGACGACCTCCTCCATCAACCGCACCAGGTCGTCCCGGCATCCCGGCCGCACGCGGTACTGCCTGAGCTCGAACAGCATTCGCCTCCTCCCTCTGGTGGTCTGCGGTGCCGGCCCGGCACCGCGTCCGCTTGGCCCCGAACCGGCGCCGCCACGGCCGGTCTCGCCGCCGCGGATCGAACCGGGAGAACCGCCGCCCTCCCGAGGGCAATCGTAACCGGGCGGAGGCGTTCCGGCCCCGTGGGGATGCGCCGGCACCCCGCCCGTGCGCCGGATCGCCCCTCGACGTGTGCGGCAGCGCCTTCCGGCGCCGGGTCTGGCAGGGGCTGCGCGAGATCCCGGCCGGTTCCAGGAGATCGCCGGTCGGGCCGGTGCGCCCGGCGGAAACGGGCGCTGCTCGCTCTCCTCACCCGGTGTCTACAGTCCCCACCGATGCTCGGGGCCGGGATGGTCGAGCCACAGCCACTGGCGACGGTCAGGCGCGATGGTGATGTCGTAGCGAAGGTGCGTCGGCTCCTCCTCTCTTTTCGTGTACTCCTCGGCGCACGCTTCGACGAGGTCCACAGTCGGCGCGGTCCTCCCCGGGTCGCGATCAGCTCCCCTCGGTGGTTGCGTGACACGATGGCCCGCGAGCGATCGAGCCCTGCCTGGGGGATGCGAGGCATCGAGCCGGTCGCGATGATGCGGTCACAGGGGCCCGCGATGCGGAACCCTGACCCTGTCCCCGGGGCGAGGGTCGAGCGCGGCCAGGAACGCCAGCACCGTGCTCGGTTGGCTGCTGGAGCTTCGGTTCCCGCCATCCGCGTGGGCGGCCGCCGAAGGGGTGGGCCATGGCGGAGAGGGTGGGATTCGAACCCACGACACGGTTGCCCGTGTACGGCATTTCCAGTGCCGCGCCCTCGACCGGACTAGGCGACCTCTCCGCTCCTCCGGCGGACGGATAGGAGTGTACCCGGGCGGGAGCCCCCGGACCGGGTCAGCCGCCGGCGGGAAGGGTCAGGTCGGCCTCGATCGTCACCTCGTCGGCCACCTTGAGGGCGCCCAGAAAGGCTGTGTAGGGCTTGATGCCCCAGTCGGTCTGGCGGATGCGCGCCCGGGCGTGGGCCCGGAGGCCGTCCTGGCCCGGCTCCACGGTCACCTGGACGGCGGCCGGCGCCGAACGGCCGGCCATCTCCAGGTTCCCCACCAGCGTGGCCTGGACCCGATCGTCGTCCGAGCTCAGGTCCTGGACCTCGTGCGACTGGAAACGGATGGTGGGGTGCTGGTCGGTGCGCAGCACCTTGCGCTCGATGTTGGACTGGATCTCGCTCCGATCGCCGTCGGACAGCGATCGGGCCCCGCCGTGTCCCTCGCGTACCTCCAGGCTGTGGCCGTCGACCGTCACCTCGACCCGGCCGCTGGGCCCCTCGGAGATCTCGACCGTGCCCTCCCACCTGGTGGCCTCGATGACGAGGTCGTGCCCGAGACGGGCCCCCGCCCCCTCGCGGCGGGTCGCGATCCGCAGGCTCCCCTGCTGTGGCCCGATCGGGAACGTGCCCCTGGGAAGATCCATCTCCGTCAACCTCCGATCCTACCGGCTCGTGATCCGGCCCGAGGCTCCAGAGCCCCCGAACCGGCTCCGCCTCAGACCTCGACCTGATCGCCGTCCTCGGCCCAGCGCACGTGGAAGGTGCCCGGGCGGTCCACCCGGTGGAAGGTATGGGCCCCGAAGTAGTCGCGGAGCCCCTGCACCAGGCAGGCCGGGCCCCGCTCCCGACGGTAGCCGTCGAAGTAGGCGAGGGCCGAGGAGAAGGCCGGGACCGGCACGCCCAGCTCGACCGCGGTACGGACCACACGCCGCCAGGCGTCCTGGGCCTGCTCGACCGCATCGCGGAACGGCGACGCCAGGAGCAGGCTCTGGAGGTCGGGCTGGCGGTCGAAGGCCTGCCGGATCCGGTCCAGGAAGCGGGCTCTGATGATGCAGCCGGCCCGCCAGACGGCGGCGATGGTCCCGAGGTTCAGCTCCCACCCGTAGCGGGCCGAGGCCGCCGCCATCTGTTCGAACCCCTGCGCGTAGGCCACCACCTTGGAGGCGTAGAGGGCGTCCCGGACGGCATCGACCAGACCGGCCCGGTCCCCGGCGGCGACCCGGGAGGTGCCGAGCACGCGCGCCGCCGCCCGGCGCCGGTCCCGCTGGGCGGACAGGAAACGGGCGAAGACCGCCTCCGTGATCGTGGTCGCGGGCACCCCCAGGTCGAGCGCGTCCTGGGAGGTCCATCGGCCGGTGCCTTTCTGCTCGGCCTCGTCCAGGATCACGTCCACCAGCGGCAGCCCGGTCTCCGGGTCCCGTTTGGCCAGGACCTCGGCCGTGATCTGGATGAGATAGGAGTCGAGGTCGCCCTGGTTCCATTCCCGGAAGACCGCCGCCTGCTCCTCCGGCCCCAGGCCCGCGACCTCGCGCAGGACGTCGTACGCCTCGGCGATGAGCTGGATGTCGGCGTACTCGATCCCGTTGTGGACCATCTTGACGTAGTGCCCGGCGCCGTCACTCCCCATGTAGGCGCAACAGGGCGCGCCCTCGGCTCGGGCGGCGATGGCGGTGAAGATGGGCTCCAGGTGGTGGTACGCCGCCCGGGTCCCCCCCGGCATCAGGCTGGGGCCGCGGAGGGCTCCCTCCTCCCCCCCCGAGATCCCGGTTCCGAGAAAGCCCAGGCCGGCCGCCTCCAGGGCCGTGGCCCGGCGTCTGGTGTCGTGGAAGTTCGAGTTGCCCCCGTCGACGACGACATCGCCCGCCTCGAGATGCGGCCGAAGGGCGGCGATGGCCTGGTCGACCGGCTCCCCGGCCTGGACCATGATCAGGACCCGGCGCGGTCGCTCCAGCGCGGCGACGAAGGAGGCGACGTCGTAGGCTGGACGCAGGTCGCCTTCCCCGCCGTGCTCCGACATCATCCGGTCGGTGCGCGCGCGGGTCCGGTTGTACACCGCGACCGGAATGCCCCGCGACGCGACGTTGCGGGCCAGGTTCTGACCCATCACGCCGAGGCCGAACACCCCCAGAGCGGCTCTGGTCACGAGGCGAGTCTACTGAATTCCCGTGGCCGGATTGCGCGAGGGCGGCCGATCGGGTATATGTGGCGGACGGTGTTCCGAGCGACGAGCTGGACGGGCCCGGACCGGGTGCCGGCGGGGGAGGTGCCGCTGTCCCCCGGCGCGGTGGCCGTTGCGCGGCGTTCACCGACGGTTGCCCCATGCGTCGACACAGAACCGGGGGGCAAACCGTTCATAATGCCTCTGCGGTGAGAGCGTGGTAGACATCCAGGAACTCGAAGGCTCCAGCATCGGCGGCTACCAGCTGATCACGTGTCTCGGTCACGGCACCCACACCGCCGTGTACCGGGCCACGGGCAGCCTCGGCTCGCAGTGGGCGCTGAAGGTCATCGATCGGCAGCTCGAGCCGGAGTCGACCCTGGTGGAGCGCCTCCGGCGGGAAGCGAGCCTCTGCTCGCGTGTCGATCACCCGGCGATCCTGCCCATGTACGACGTGGGCCGTGACGAGCAGGTCACCTTCGCCACCGCCCCCTTCCTCGAGGCGCCCACCCTGGAGGAGCTGATGCGCGAGGGGCGAGTCGATGCCGATCTGCTCTGGAGCGTGGTCAGCCAGATCGCCGACGCGCTCGAGCGCGCTCACGATCTCGGTCTCGTGTGCCGGGTGCTGAAGCCCAACAACATCCTGGTCGACTCCTCGGGACACGCCTATCTGGCCGAGTTCGGCATCGCCAGCCGCCGCACCGGACCCATGGCCCTCACCAGCCCCGGTTACAACCTCCGCTCCCCTCAGTACCTGGCCCCGGAACAGGTCGAGGGCAAGGAGCCCAGCCGGCGGGCGGACGTGTACGCCATGGGCGTGCTCATCTTCGAGATCCTGACCGAGACGCCGCTCTTCGGCGGCCGGAGCGTCGGCGAGGTGCTGACCGCCACCCTGAACGGTCAGGTCCCCTCGGCCCACGCTCGCAACCGCCGGCTGCCACCGGGGATCGACCGGGTCCTCGGTCGAGCCCTGGCCAAGGACCCGGCCGAACGCCACCAGTCGGTCTGGGAGCTCCTGGAGGAGTTGGTCAACGTCCCCGACATCGACCAGCAGATGGCCGCGCCGCCGGCCGAGGCGCTCCCGCCCTCACCGATCCTGGCGCCGGCGGAGACGCCGGTCGAGATGCCGCCGGCGGCCGAGGCCCAGCCGGCGGCCGAGGTCGAGTCGGTCGAGGCTCCGGCGCCGGAGGCCCCCGAACCGCCCCCCTCCACCGGGGAGGCGGTGGTGGTGACCACCCCGCCGGTGCCCATCGCCGCAGACTCGGCCGTCTCCATGCTGCACAAGATGGGCGTTCCCAACCTCGAGTTCCACGACCTGCCCATCCTGAACTCGTACTTCGCCTGCCTGATGCGGCATGCCAAGGACGTGAGCGAACGCCGCTGGCCGCAGGTGCTGGAGGCCGCGGGCCTGCAGGTCTATGCGGCGCAAGATCCGCCCGACAACGGTGAACGGACCGCCACCGTGGAGGAGTGCAGCCGTCTGGTGGAGGGGTTCGAGATCGTCTTCGGGCCGGATGCCCCGGCCCAGCTGCGCGCGCTCGGACGACGGGTGACGGACGATTGGCTGCGCAGCACCCAGCCCAAGCCCTTCCGGATGATGGGCCGTCCGGAGAGCAAGGTGGCGGACGCCCTCTACGTCTTCAACCACAGCATGGACCGGGTGCGAGGGGAGCCGCTCCACGCCTGGAAGCAGATCGACAAGCGACAGTTCTGGGTCGTCCACTACGGCAATCTGTTCGCGGTGGGCAGGATCAAGCCCGCCAAGTCCTGCCACTTCTGGGTGGCGGCCTTCGAGTCGGCCCTCCGCTGGGGGGGCCTGGCCAACGACTGGGCGGTGGAGGAGACGGAGTGCGGATGCGTCACCGGCTCCTTCTCCTGCGTCTTCACCATCGAGCGGGTCGGAGCCTGAGCCGGCCCACGGCCTGACCGGAGGGCGTGGTCGACGTCGGCCCCGCCGGGGGAGCGCGGGCGTCCTCAGGAGAGCGAGCCGAGGATTCGCAGACCCTCGACCTCGGCCACGATCGCGCCCGTGGCCAGGCCGAGGAACAGGCCGTGCTCGAGCACACCGGTCGTGGCCTTGATCGCGGCCGCGACGCCCTCGGGATCCTCGATCCCGCCGGTGAAGGTCAGGTCCAGGATGAAGTTGCCGTTGTCGGTGACGTAGGGCGTGTCCTGACCGGCGCGCAGGCGGACGTCAGCGCCGAGGCCGGCCAGCCGGCGTGCCGTCTGGCGCCACAGGAAAGGCAGGATCTCGACCGGGACGAAGGTCTGTCCCAGCCGCCGCGCCAGCTTCGAGGCGTCGGCGATCACGATGAAACGCCGGGCGGAGGAGGCGACCAGTTTCTCCCGGAACAGGGCCCCGCCGTGCCCCTTGATCAGCCGGAGCTGCGGGTCGATCTCGTCGGCGCCGTCCACGGCCAGGTCGATGGGTTGGAGGGGGTCGTCGACCACGACGATGCCGAGTCTTCGGGCCAGCTCCTCGCTCTCGCGCGAGGTGGCGACGGCGGAGACGCGCAGCCCCTCGGCGACGCGCTCGCCCAGCGCCTCGATGAAGAAGCGGGCGGTGGTGCCGCTGCCGATGCCGAGCAGCATCCCCGGCTCCACCAGCTCGAGCGCCCGTCGCGCCGCCGCGCGCTTCTGCTCGTCGTGGACGCTCACGGTGCGGTGAAGGAGACGGCGCGGCGCAGCGCGCGCACGCCGGCCTCCACCCCCCCGGGGTGGCGGTAGATCGCCGTCCCCGCCACCAGGAGGGTGGCGCCCGCCTCCGCCACCAGGGGGGCCGTGTCGGCGTCGATGCCGCCGTCGACCTCGATCGCCAGCTCGGGGGCCAGGAGCCGGACCCGCCGGAGCTTCTCGGGGCTGGTCGGGATGAAGCGCTGGCCCCCGAAGCCGGGCTCCACGGTCATGACGTTGACCATGCTGACATGGGCGGCGAGCTCGCGCAGCGCCTCGACCGGCGTGCCCGGGTTGAGGGCCAGGCCGGGCTCGGCGCCCGCTTCCCTGACCGCGATCACCGCCCGGTAGAGGGACGGCGTGGACTCCACCTGGATCAGGATGTGGCTGGCTCCGGCAGCGGCGATCGCCGGCACCAGGACTTCCGGGCGCTCGACCATGAGGTGGGCCTCGATGGGCAGGTTGGGCGCCGCTCGCCGCACCGCGGCCACCACGTCGGGGCCGAAGGTCAGGTTGGGGACGAAGTGCCCGTCCATGACGTCGACCTGGATGCGATCCACCCCCGCCGCCGCCGCCTCCCGCACCTGCTCGCCGAGTCGGGTGAGGTCGGCCGCGAGGATGGAGGCGACGACCTGGATGCGGCTCACGTCCCCGGCCGGCCGACCGCCGCCCGGTCCACCAGGTAACGCGCCCCCGGGATCATCCCGGCCGGCACCTCCCCCCGTCGCGCCCGGACCAGTGCCGCCGCCTTGTCCTCGCCCACGACCAGGAAGACGACCTGGCGGGCTTCGCGCAAGGCGCCCAGGGTGAGACTGACCCGTTCCGGCGGCGGCTTGGGCGCGTCGTGGACGGCGACCGCGTAGCCGGCGGCGTGAAGGGCGGCGTGCCCCGGGAAGAGCGAGGCGGTGTGGCCGTCGGGTCCCATGCCGAGCAGCACCAGGTCCAGCGGGCTGAGGTCGCGGACGATCGCGTCGTACCGGGCCGCGGCCACCTCGGCCCCCAGCTCCCCGGGAATCCGATGGAGGCTGCCCGGGTGGACGCGATCGAGGAGTTCCCGCTTGGCCGTCAGGTAGTTGCTCTCTGGGTGGTCGGGGGGAACGCAGCGCTCGTCACCGAACAGCACCGTCACCCGGCCCCAGGGCAGGGGTTCCGTCGCCAGCAGCTGGTAGGTGCGGCGGGGGGTCGAGCCCCCGGCCAGCACCAGCGTCCGGGCTCCCTCGCGCACGGCCTCCGCCACCAGGTCCGCCGCCCGCCGGGCCAGTCCCTCGGGGTCGTCGAAGACGTGCACGCCCGGCGACGCCGTCATCGTCCGAGCGACCGTTCGACGGCGTCGGCCAGCGCCGGCCAGCCCTCCTCGGGCGAGCGGCCGAGCTGGACCCTGAGGACGGGATAGCCCCGGCTGCGGAGCGACTGCAGGTCACCCAGGGCCTGGGCCTGCTTCAGGATGGAGAAGCCGTAGGGCTCGCCCGGTACCGGGACGTCCTCGGCGTCTTCCTGCACCACCTGCAGGAAGAGCCCGACCGGCGGCCCGCCCTTGTGCAGCTGGCCCGTCGAGTGCAGGAAACGCGGACCGTAGCCGGCCGTGGTCGCCGTCCGGGTGACGTCCCGCACCCGGCGCCGGATGCGGGCGATGGCCGCCTCGGAGGTCTCGGTGCGGGCCGTGTAGGCCATGGTCGCCAGGTACGCCCCCCGCGAGGCCCGGCCCAGCAGGTCGACCAGGGCGGGGCCGGCCTCGGCCGCCGGCACCGCCTCCGCCTCGGGCAGGCGGCCGGAGGTCGCGTACTCGGCGAGCACCCGGCGGGTGTTGTCCTTGCTCTCCTGCACGTTGGGCTGATCGAACGGGTCGATGCCCAGCATCGCCCCCGCCACCGCGGTGGCGATCTCCCAGCGCAAGAACTCGCCCCCCAGGTCCAGGGGGTCGCGCATGACCAGCGTCACCACCGGCTGCCCGGCCCGCTCCAGCTCGTCCACCTCGGGCACCTCGCCGTCGAGACGGACGTGCACGAACAGCCGGTCCTCGCCGTACACCGCCGGCGGCCCCAGGGGCTCGGCCTCCACCGGCACGATGCCCCGCCCCTCCTTGCCGGTGCTCTCGGCCAGCAGCTGCTCGAGCCAGAAGCCGAAGCTCGCCACCGGCGGTGAGACCACCAGGGTGAGCTTGTCCCGGCCCAGCCCGGCCAGGCGTCCCAGCACCGCCCCCAGCCAGAGGCCCGGGTTCCGCGCCACCGGGACGCTCGGCCCGCAGACCTCGGACATCTCCCGGGCGCGTTCGAGCAGCTCGCGGACGTCCACCCCCATCATGGCCCCGGGCACCAACCCGAAGTAGGAGAGGGCCGAGTACCGGCCCCCGATGTCGGGTGGGTTGAGGAAGGTCCAGCGAAAGCCGCGCTCGCCGGCGATCCGCTCCAGCTCCGTGCCGGGGTCGGTGATGGCCGCGAAGTGGTGGCCCGGCGGTCGCACCCCGGCCCGCAGGGTCTCCTGCCAGAAGTAGGCGAGATGGGAGAGGGTCTCGGTGGTGGTCCCGGACTTGCTGGCCACGATGAAGAGCGTCCGCTCCAGCTCAAGCCCCCGGCGCAGGGCCAGGATCGTCCCCGGATCGGTGGTGTCGAGGACGTGCAGGCGAGGGCGTCCCTCGACCTGCCCGAAGGTGTTGCGAAGGACGTCCGGGCACAGGCTGGAGCCCCCCATCCCGAGCAGGACCACGTCCGCGTACTCGCGGGCCTCCTCGGCCCGTTCCAGCAGGGGATCCAGCGACTCCAGCATCTGCTCCGGCATGCCGAGCCAGCCCATCCAGCGCTCGGGCTGCGCCTTCGGCGTCCAGAAGGAGGCGTCCTTGGCCCACAGCCGGCGGGGGGCGTCCTGCTCCTGCAGCCCCGCCACCGCCTCGTCCACGGCCGGTTGCAGGACCCCCAGGGCGTGCCACTGGCGCGGGCCGCGCCCGGCTCGGATCTCGGCCGCGGCCCGCGTCAGCGTGGCCAGCAAGCTCTCGTACGAGCGCTCGAAGGCCGCCACCCCCTCGACCTCCAGCTCCTGGGTGATCTGGCGCAGGTCGATGCCGAACTCGGCCAGGGCCTGCAGCTGCCGCTCTGCCTGCTCGACCCCGTCGTCCAGGCTCCGCCGGACCTCGCCGTGGGCCCGGAACGCGGCCAGGGTGTGGTCCGGGACGGTGTCGATGGTCTCAGGTCCGATCAGCTCCTCCACGTACATGGTGTCGGGATAGCGCGGGTCCTTGGTCGAGGTGCTCGCCCACAGGCACCGTTGCGGCCGCGCCCCCGCCGCCCGCAGCGCCTCCCAGCGCGGCCCGGAGTGGAGCCGCCGCCACTCCTGGTAGGCGCGTTTCGAGTTGGCGATGCCGGCCTTGCCCAGCAGCGCCTGCAGCCGCGCCCGCTCGGCCGGGTCCTCGGTGCCGGCGATCTTGGCGTCCAGGATCCGGTCCACCTTGGTGTCCACCCGACTGACGAAGAAGCTGGCCACGCTCGCCACCCGGGCCGGCTCGCCGCCCCGGGCCCTCAGGTCCTCCAGGCCGGCGAGGAAGGCCTCCACCACCTCCTGGTAGCGCTCCACGGCGAAGATCAGCGTCACGTTGATGTTGACGCCTTCGCCCAGCATCTGCCGGATGGCGGGCAGACCGGGCTGGGTGGCCGGGATCTTGACCATGACGTTGGGGCGCCCGGCGCGGCGGAAGAGGTCCCGCGCCATCTCCGCCGTCCCCCGGGTGTCCATGGCCAGCCGGGGCGAGACCTCGATGCTGACGTAGCCGTCGGCCCCGCCGGTGGCGTCGTAGACGGGACGGAAGACGTCGGCGGCGGCCCGAATGTCCTCCAGCATCAGCTCCCAGAGGATGTCCTCGGGCTCGTGTCCCTCGCCCACCAGCCGGACCAGGGCCTCGTCGTAGTCGGCCGAGCCGCTGATCGCCTTCTCGAAGATGGTCGGGTTGGAGGTGATCCCGGTCACCCCCTCGTCGCGCAGGCGGACCAGCTCACCCGAGGTGATGAGCTCGCGCCGGAGGTTGTCCAGCCAGAGGCTCTGACCGAGCGCTCGGAGTTCCTGGATGGGGCTGGTCATGGCTGCCTCACCTCCTCGTGCACCAGGCGGCGCGCGGCCACCGCGATCTGCCCGGGCGAGATGCCCGCCGCCTCCATCAGCTCGGCCGGGGTTCCGGAGGTGGGCAGGCCCCGCACGGCGCAGTGGACGACGCGGGGTGGCCGGGGGTCGTCGGCCAGGGCCTCCATGACCGCCGCCCCGAGCCCGCCCTGCGGGTAGTGGTCCTCGGCCACGACCAGGCGCCCGGAGGTCACCCGGCTGGCCTCCTTGAGCGTCTCCACGTCCACCGGCTTCACGCTGTAGAGGTCGATGACCCGGGCGGCGATGCCCTCGGCCGCCAGCAGGTCGGCGGCGGCGAGGCAGTTGTGGACGGTCACCCCGGCCCCGATCAGCGCCACCCGGTCCTCGCCGGAGGCGCGCAGCACCTTGGAACCGCCGATCCGGAAGCGCTCCCCGGGGGGATAGAGGACCGGGTAGGCGCCTCGCGTGGTGCGCAGGAAGGTGACGCCCGGGGTGTCCGCCATGAGCGCCGTCAGCGCCACCGTGGAGGTGGCGTCGCTCGGGTAGAGCACGGTCGATCCGTGCACCGCCCGCATGGCCGCCAGGTCCTCGAGGGCCATCTGCGAGGGGCCGTCGGGGCCGATTTCGACCCCGGCATGAGAGCCCACCAGGCGGATGTTCACCTCCGAGACCCCGGCCATGCGGATGAAGTCGTAGGCGCGGGTCAAGAAGGCGGCGAAGGTGGAGGCGAACGGTGTGTAGCCACGTACGCTCATGCCCACGGCGGCCGAGACCAGCATCTGCTCGGCGATGAACATCTCGAAGTAGCGATCCGGGTAGGCGCGAGCGAACTCGTCGGCGTGGGTCGAGTTGGAGACCTCCCCGTCCATGGCCACCACGTCGCTCCGTGCCCCCAGCGCCTTGAGGGCGTCGCCGTAGGCCTTGCGGGTCGCCACCGGCTGGCCCGGCTCGTACCGCGGGAGCTCGACCGTGCCGTCGGCGCGCGCCGGGACCCGGGCCGGCTCCGGCTTGCGGGTGGAGACGGTCAGGTGACGGACCCCGCCCAGCTCGGTGATGGCGCGCTCGGCCATGTCCGGCGGCAGCGCCCGTCCATGCCACCCCTCTTTGTCCTCGACCTCCGAGAACCCCTTGCCCTTTTTCGTCCTGGCCAGCACCACGGTGGGACGGCCTCCGGCGTCGCGGGCCTCGGCGAGGGCGCGGTCGATCTGGACGATGTCGTGCCCGTCGATCAGGATGGCCCGGGCGCCGAACGCTTCCGCCCGCCGCCGGTAGGCCTCCAGGTCCCAGCCCAGCTCGGTCGGCCCGCGCTGGCCCAGCCGGTTGACGTCGACGATGGCGGTGAAGTTGGAGAGCCCGTAGTGACCGGCCTTGTCGAGGGCCTCCCAGATCGAGCCCTCCGCCATCTCGGAGTCACCGCACAGCGCCCACACGTGGTAGTCGAGCCGGTCGAGGTACCTGCCGGCGAGGGCGATGCCGACCGCGATCGGCATCCCCTGTCCGAGCGACCCGGTGGCGACGTCGACCCAGGGGATGACCGGGGTCGGGTGACCCTGCAGCCGCGACCCGAAGCGCCGGAACGTCATCAGCTCCTCGTCGGTGATGACACCGGCGGCCTTGAACATCGCGTAGTAGAGCGGCGAGGCGTGCCCCTTGGACAGGATCAGGTGGTCGTTGTTGGGCTCGTCGGGTCGCTCCCAGTCGTACTCGAGGTGCCGGACGAGGAGCACCGCCGCGATGTCGGCGGCCGACATGGCGGAGGTTGGGTGCCCGGAGCCGGCGGCCGTGCTGCAGCGGATGGAGTCCACGCGCAGCTGCTGCCCCAGCTCCCGCAAGAGCTGGACGTCCTGCTCCGTCAGCTCACTGGCTGGTGGCATGTCCTGGTTCTCCCCTGAATCAACGTCGCCTCCTCGGCGCCGGCGCGCGGCCGCCGATTCCGGTTCGGGGCGTCTCTCGGATCAAAGGTACGCCCCGGGGCGCCGGCACTACAGCCAGCGGGTTTCGATGCGCCAGGGCTCGGCGCATCGGTAGGTGCGCAGCTGCGGGCGACCGTCCACCCTGCGCAGCGCGCTCATCAGAACGGCGGGGTCGTCCTCCCGCGGGCCGGGCCGCAGCGGCACCGCCGGGGCCGGCACCAGGGGATGGGCGAACACCTCCGCCCAGCGCGGCACCATGGCCTCCCGCCAGTCGCCTCCGTGCCGGTAGACGGCCAGCTCGAAGCGGTGTCGTCCCAGCATCTGGGCCTCGGGGGTGGCGATCTGGGGGCCGGCGGGAACGGGACGGTTGCGCAGGACGTCGCGCGAGAGCCAGCCCACGCAGCGCAGGAGGGTGATGGCGATGCCGTCCTCCAGCAGCTCGTACTCGAACGGGCCGGGGACGAAGACGGCGGTCCCGCCGGCGTCCACCCACAGGCGAGCCGGGTCGGTGGGGAGGTCGAACTCCACCCCCGGCTCGGTCCCGGCGCGACGGAAGGGGCGGTGGACGGCCCCGAAGGCGACCCCTGCCCACGCCCCCGCCCCGGTCGTGGTGGGCACGATCAGCCGCAGACGGTGGTTCGGCCGGCGGTTGTCCAGCTCGATCGTGAGTCGGGTGAAGGGCTCGCCCGGCCGTCGCCCGAAGGTGGCGCCGACCAGCGGCCGCCGCTCGGGGACCGCTCCTTCCGGAGGGTCGAAGGTGTACTCGTCGCCGTGGTCGGGACAGTCCTCGAGGAGCAGGTCGAGGGCGTCCGCCGGCTCCTCGGGGGCGGGCTCGACGCGCGCCACCCCCAGCGGGGGCACGCCCTCGCGCTCGAAGGGGCTGGGGTTGAAGACCCCCTCGCCAGCCCCGAGTCGCTCCCACAGCGCCCGGGCCATCGCCTCGGCCCGCTGCAGGCGTTCGTCGGCCTCCTCGTGGACGCGGTCGATCGAGCAGCCACAGATGCTGTCGTGGGCGCTGTTCAGGATCACCTGGCGCCAGCAGTAGCCGAGCTCGCGCTCCGGCCAGGGCAGCTCGCTGAGGGTGTACACCGGCTCCAGGTAGCGTTCGAGGCGACGCTCCAGCGCGGCGTGTCGCAGCTTCAGGGGGAAGCGCGCCGACAGCGTGCCCTTGAGCACGTTGGCCACCCCGGCCGAGTGCAGCTCGCCCCGCCATCGCGCTCCGGCGGGCGGGCGGCGGGCGAGGTAGGCCTCCAGCGTGCTGAGGACCGCGCGGTGCTCGGCGCCGGCCTGCTCCAGGGCGGTGGTGAGCCCGTTCGGGACCGGGGTGTGGTCGTCGCCGGCCATGAGCAGCCAGGGGCCGTGCGGGTTGCCGCGCCGATGCTCCTCCACCAGCTCGTCGATCCTGGCGCCGAGCGCGCCGGGGTCGAGGGGGAGGTCTCGGGCCGCGTTGTACCCGCCGCGGAGGTGGACGGCCGTCACCGAGGTGCCGTCGAGGGCCTCCCAGGTGAAGACGTCGGAGGTCATCGAGGCCGGGACGCCGCGCCACAGCACCGCCGATTCGATCCCGGCCAGGCGCAGGATCTGAGGCATCTGCGCGGTGTGGCCGAACTGGTCGGGCAGATACCCCACGCGCATCGGCTCGCCGAAGCGCCGGGCCCGGGCCTGGCCCAGCTCCAGGTTGCGGATCAGCGCCTCCCCGCTCACCAGGTGCTCGTCGGGGAGGGTGTACCAGGGGCCGAGCGAGATCCGGCCCTCGGCCGCCGCCCGGGCCAGGGCCGCCCTTCGCTCGGGTCGCAGGTCGAGGTAGTCGTCCACCAGGGCCATCTGGCCGTCCAGGTGGAAGCGCAGGTTGGGCTCACGTTCGAGCGTGAGCAGCAGCGAGTCGATCAGGCCGACGAGCCGGCGCCGGTAGACCGAGAAGGGGAGGTACCATTCCCGGTCCCAGTGGGTGTGCACGATCACGTGACAGGCCGCGAGGTTCGCCTCGGGCCCGGCGGAGCCGTCGGCGGACGACCCGGGCCGGCTCACGTGGGGGTCGGGGCGGGGGGCTGAGGTCGGCTCCATCACCCCCTCCCGGCGGGGCCGGTGGGCCCGCCTCCGCCGGCCGTCGCCCGGAGACGGCCCGGCACAGCGGATCCCTCCGAGCCGGACCCGGTCCCGGTCGTTCCTGCCATGAGATGGTGGCGCTCGAGCTTCAGCGACATGCCTGGTTCTGCGTTGTCGAGGTGAGCACAGCAATCTACGGCAGCGGAGGGTCGGGCTGCAGGCATCGGGCCCCGTTCAGGTCGAGCCCTGGCCGCTCGTCGACCCGCCCGGCGTCGGGGTTCGCGTCGGTCGGCGCCCCAGGGCGGCGTCCAGCCCCCTCCGATTCCTCTCGTAGTCGGCGACGACGGCCTGGGCCTGATCCTCGGCCCGTCGCTGCCCGCTGGACTCGAGATCGCGCTCGATCAGGGTCTCGGCCTTGTCCTCCTCGGCGAAGAACTCGTCCCGCGTCGATCTCCATCCCGAATCCCGGTCCGCCTCCGGTACCGAGAGCAGGTCCCGCCCGGCGGCGAGCAGCAGCCGGTAGCGTGCCCGAAGGGCCTCCACCGCCAGCTGGCCTTTGCCGTGTACGGCCATGTCCTCCGCCTCGCGCTCGCGCGTCCGGGCCAGCTTGATCTCCAGGTCGGCCCGGCTGACCGGGCTGATGTCCATCGCCACCAGGATCCCCTCCCCGGTCAGCTTGAGCGGATACAGGAACGAGTCGGGCTCGGCGAACGAGCTGAGCAGGGCGAAGCTCGCCCCCACCACCGTGGCCAGGACGGCGGCCAGGGTGAGCGCGATCGCCGTTCCCCGGCGGGTCGGATAGCGTCGCCGGTCCACTCCCGGCACGGTCGCCACCCCGTGGTGATGGCGGTGCACCCACTGCACCCGCCGCTCCGCCACCGCGGCCAGGACCCGGGTGCGCAGCCTGGTCACCGTCTCCGCCGGAGGCGGCCCCCCCAGCAGTCCACGTAGCTGCGCCACCACCCGGAGCAGCGCCTCGGCGTCGGGAGGGGCGGACAGGGTGGCGGCGGTGCGATCCGGGTCGGCCCCCGCCGTCACCTCCCCGACGGCGGCGTCGAAGGCCCGCAGGTCGTAGCCCCACCCGCTGCCCGACCTGTCGTCCAGCTCGCGCAGGCCGGACACCAGCCAGGCGCGCAGGTTGGCCGGAGGGGCGTTGAGGGCGGGCGACAGCCGGTCGCTGTCGACCTCGCCCAGGACGCGCAGCGCCACCAGCTCGTAGTCGAAGTTGCTGAGGCGGGCCATGCGCGCCCGCAGACCGACACCGGGGGCGCGTCTGCGGGCCGCCGCCGAGGCGGCGAGCCGGAGCAACCAGACGTCGAAGGCCCGCCCCTCACCCTCGAAGTCGGGCAGCCCGTCGAGCGCCTTCATGAACGCCGCCTCGGCGATCTCCTCGGCCGCCTGCGCGGTGCCGGTCAGCGCCTCGCACATCCGGTAGAGACGGTCCAGGTTGCGATCGCAGAGTTCCGCCACCGCCTCGCGCTCGAACCTTCGGGCGCGGGCGACGACGGTACGTTCCAGGTGCTCGGGTGCGGTCGCCGGCTGTGCCACGAGAGCGATTCGACAATAACCATAGTCATGCCCACCCCTCAGGCGCTGGAGAAATGTTGGGTCCCCAACCAGGGGGCCGCCTGCACGACCGCGGCCATTCTGGCCGGCCTGCGGGCGCTGGGCGCCCGCCACCTCCCCGAGCTCGGCGCGGCCTGTCGACGCCTCGGGGCGAGCGTTCCCTACGGTGCGCCGGGCCTTCTGGACTACGTCGCCGTTCCCGGCCGGCCGGCGCCGCTCGATCGCCGCGTCGAACGCCTGGCGGCCGAGCACGGCCTCCGGATCCGTTCGCGGACCTCGCCGTGGGTCCCCTGGCGACGGCTACGGCCGGCGCCCGGAGAGGTGCTGGTGGCGAACCTGGCCTGGGGTCAGGAGCGGCCCGGCCGGTACGGAACCTGGGGCTGGCATCCCCTGCGGCCGTCGACCTACGCCACCGGCGGCCACAGCGTGGTCCTGGCCGCCGCCGATGCCGGCGGCTGGCTGGTCCTCGATCCCAACCACCCGGGCCTGCAGCGCTGGCCCCGTCCCGGGCTGGCGGTCACGGTCACGCGCCTCCGGCGGCTGGAGGGCTCGAGCCCTCCCCCGCCCTCCTCCGACGCCCCCCGGTAGCCATCCCCGGCCGCCGCCGGACCCCGGAGCCCGGGGTCCGCCGCGCGCGCCGGCGCTCGGTCAGACGGCGTAGGCCTGGCGGAGGTCGGGCCAGCGCATGCACGCCGCCGCGCCCTCGGCCACGCAGGTCAGCGGTCGCTCGGCGACCCGCACCGGAGCGGCGAACGCGGCCGCTACGACCTCGGTCAGCGCGGGCACCAGGGCTCCGCCGCCGAACAGGAGCACGCCGTCCTGCAGGATGTCCATCACGGCCAGCGGCGGGAGTTCCTCCAGGCACTCGGCCAGGGCTTCCGCGATCTCCTCGCAGACGGGGCTCAGGACCTCCCCCACCTCCTGGACGGACATGGTGACCAGCCGGGGTCGGCCCGACTCGAGGTCCCGGCCCTCCAGCACCAGGGGGCCGTTGGGCGCCGTCGCGGCCGTCTTCGCGCCCTCGGCCGTGAGCTCGTCCACGATCAGGCGATATCGCTGGCGAAGGTGGCGGCGCAGGGCGAGCGTCATCTCCTCGCCCGCGATCCGGCTGGATCGCGAGGTGAGGACGTCGCCGTAGCAGAAGGCCACCGCCTCGGACCGTCCCCCGCCGACGTCGACCACCAGGTGGACCCGGGGCTCCATGGGATCCAGTCCGCAGCCCACGGCGCCGGCGATCGGTCCCGGGACGAGGACCACACGACCGAAGCCGGCCTCCTCGGCGACCTCCAGCAGGGCGCGCTGCTCGAGCGCGGTCGATCCCGTGGGCACCGAGAGCGCAGCTCGGGGACGCATCCGGTCCCAGGGCCGGGGCGTGATCCGGCGCAGCACGGAGGCGAGGTAGGCACGGGCGGCGGGCAGGTCCGCCACCGCCCCGTCCCGGAAGGGACGGACCACGGCCATGCCGTTCCGTATCCGGCCCTGGAGCCGCTGCGCCTCGGCCCCGATCAGGATCGGCTCCGGCCGGCGGTCCCCGGCCCGGATCAGCATCAGCGAGGGCTCCTGGAGGACCAGCCCGCGTCCGGGGCGACAGACCACGGTGGTCGTGCTGCCCAGGTCGATGCCGAAGCTGCAAAACGGCATTCCCCGCGCCTCCCTGCCGGACCGGCCGGTGCCGCGGCGCGGCACCGTCTGCAACCAGTCTTCCAGCCGTGGTCGCGGATCGCCAACCGCGAACTGAAGGGCGGGGGGAGGCGGTCCTCAGGCGCCGGCCAGGCGCTCGACCTCGGCCACCATGTCGGCCACGATGTCCAGCCCCGAACTCCAAAAGCCGGGGTCTCCGATGTCCACCCCGACCCGGCGCGCGGCCTCGTGCGGCGGCATCGACCCTCCCAGGCCCAGGAAATCGAGGTACGCGTCGACGAACTCCGGGCTGCCCGCCTCCCGGTAGCGCCGGTAGATGGAGAGGGCCAGCAGGTTGCCGAACGCGTACGCGTACACGTAGCCCGGCGTGTGCACGAAGTGCTCGACGTAGCTCCACCAGACCTCGTGCTCGTCGGTCAGGCTGAGCGAGTCCCCGAACATGGCCTGGAGGTGCTGCTGCCAGAGGTCTCCGATCCGCTCCGGCGCCAGCTCGCCCTCGGTCCGGCGGGCGAGGTGCACGGCGTCCTCGAAGCGGTTCATCGCCACCTGGCGGAAGATGGTGGCGAAGGCGTCCTCCACCTGGTGGCAGAGCATCGAGAGCCGGACCTGGGGGTCGGGTTCTTCGGCCAGGACGGCGTCGAAGGTGAGGGTCTCCCCGAAGACCGAGGCCGTCTCCGCCAGGGTCAGCGGCGGGTGGTAGTCGAAGACGTGGCTGCGGCGCGCGGCCAGCACGTCGTGGAGGCCGTGACCCAGCTCGTGAGCCAGGGTGAGGGCGTCGTTGAGCTGGCCGGTGAAGTTCATCATCACGAACGGGTGCAGGTCGGGGGTGGCGAAAGCGCAGTAGGCGCCCCCCTCCTTTCCCTCCACCACCGGCGCGTCGATCCAGCGCCGCTCGAAGAAGTCCGAGATGATGTCGCCTGCCCGGGGTGAGAAACGCCGGTAGGAGGAGAGCACGAGGTCGCGGGCCTCGCTCCAGGTGATCCGCCGGTCCGCCGTGCCGAGTGGCGCGTAGCGGTCCCATTCGTAGAGCCGGTCCACCCCCAGCAGGCGACGCTTCACCCGGTAGTACCTGGCCACCAGGTCGTAACGGCCGGTCACCGCCTCCACCAGCGCCTGCACGGCCTCGTCGGAGATCTCGTTGGCCAGGTTGCGGGCGCTGATCCAGGTCGGGTACTTGCGCAGCCGGTCGGAGATGGCCTTGTCCTGGAGCACGATGTTGAAGATGTAGGCGCGCGTGCGCAGATCCCGGCGAAGGGCGGCGGTGATGGCGTGGCTGGCGCCCTCCCGAAGCGTGCGGTCGGGATCCCGGAGCCGGGCCAGGGCCACGCTCAGAGGGGCCACGCCTTCGTCCAGCTCGACCTCGATCCCCGCGCACAGCTCCTCGAAGAGTCGGGTCCAGGCGCCGACCCCGGTGGGGCTGATCTCGGTCAGCAGCCGCTCCTCGACCTCGCTCAGCTGATGCTCGCGGAAACGGCGCTCGACCTCGATCGCGTGCCGGTAGCGGACGGCCACGGGGTCGGCGAACAGACGGCGGCACTGCTCATCGGTGAGCTGTGCCACCTCGAGGCCGAAGAAGACCAGGTGCTTGCCCCGTTCCGCCGCCGCCTCCCGGGTGCGGGCCATCAATCGCCCGGCGGCGTGGTCCCGCGTGTCCAGGCTGTGCAGGAGGTGGGCGTAGAGTCCGGGCCTGGCGCTGTGCAGGTAGTGGCGCTCCAGCTCCTCCATCATCCTGGTGAACTCGGCCGGGCTGAGCTGGGCGATTCGGCCCCGGTACCTGCGCTCGAACTCCCGCGCGAACTCCAGTGCCTCCGCCAGGGTTGCCTCGATGGCGGGATCGTCCGGAGATCGGTAGAGCTCGGCCAGGTCCCAACGGGCCTGCTCGGCGCCGGTCTCGGCAAGGACTCGAGCCATGGGAGGGCTAGGGTAGCGACTTTTCGGAGACCGCGTGCGAGCGCAACCGGCCACGTGCGGATGCGCGCTGGGTCTGGACAATGGAGAGGACTTCGCCACCGGCGGTGGCGGCAGCACGGACCGGGAGGGATACCACGATGACCATCACCATCCCGAGCTCCCTGGACCTGGGGAGCAGCGACACCCTCGTCTTCCTGGTCGTCGGCCTGGTGGCGGGCGCGCTGGCCAGCCGCACGGTCACCGGCCGGCGCAACGGCCTTTTGATCGACCTGATCGTGGGCGTGATCGGCGCCTTCCTCGGACCACGTCTGCTCGGCATGGTGGGCGTCAGCCTGGGCAGCGGGCTGGTCCCCGAGGTGATCGTGGCCTTCATCGGCGCCGGCGTGCTCCTGCTCGTCGTCCACGCCCTGAGCGGCGGCCTTCGCCGGCGCTGAGCGGGCTCCCGAGCCCGACTCAGGCCTGGCCCACGATCCGGGCGATGACCTCGCTCAGGTTGGGCCCGGCCTTGCCGAACGGAGCCGTGTGCAGCCGGTGCGCGTACACCATCGGCGCCACCTCGGCCACGTGGCCCAGGTCGACGCGGGCGGCGCGGTCGTAGGCCGCCTTGGCCTGGGCCGCCCGTGCGCACACCAGGTCGGAGCGGTGGCCGTCGACCTCGAGGGCGATGCTGAGCTGGGCGATCAGGCGGAGGATCTCACGGGGCACGGTGACCTCCGGATAGGTCACGATCCCCTCGGCGATCCGCGCCCGGACCTCGCCCTCCTCCGCCGCGTGCCGCTCGTAGAAGCCACCCGGATCGTCCTCCCAGCTGGCTCGCTGCTCCACGATCGCCACCCGCTGCTCCAGGTCCCGGATGCCCTCGACGTCGACGCAGAGGCCGAAGCGGTCGAGGAGCTGGGGCCTGAGCTCCCCCTCCTCGGGGTTCATGGTCCCGACCAGGATGAAGCGAGAG
>JAJPKS010000001.1 GCA_021323605.1 Bacillota bacterium
ATCTGGCCGAGGCGGCAGCGCTCGGGGTGCGCGAGTACTACTTCACGGGCGGCGAGCCGTTCCTGAACCCCGAGATGGAGAAGATCCTCGCCGCCACCCTGGCGGTCGGGCCGGCCTCGGTCCTCACCAACGGCCTGCTCCTCGACCCCGCCCGCTGCCGGCGGCTCCGGTCCCTCGCGGACGCCGCTTACTACTCGCGCGACCTCCGGGTCTCGCTCGACGGCTACGACGCGGCGACCAACGACCCGATCCGCGGCGCGGGGACCTTCGAGCGGATTCTCGCCGGGGTCAGAAACCTCGTCGCGGCGGGCCTGAACCCGGTGATCACGGTCACCGAGGCCTGCCGGGAGGCGAGCGCGGACTTAGGGAAGGCCCGCTTCTTCGCCCTCCTCCGCTCGCTCGGCATCGCGCGGCCGCGGCTCAAGGTGCTGCCGGTCTTCCAGATCGGCGCCGAGGCCGAGCGCAGCGGGGCCTACGCCAGCTGGCAGCGGCTGCGGGAGGGGGAGGTGCCGGAGGGGGGGTGGGACCACCTCCAGTGCAGCGCCTGCCGGATGGTCACCGGCCAGGGGGTGTGGGTCTGCCCGATCCTCGTCAACGAGCCGGCCGGCCGGATGGGCGAGACCCTCGCCGACTCGCTCGGCGGCTTCGCGCTCGACCACCCGGCCTGCTGGACCTGCCACGTCTACGGCGTGAGCTGCAAGACCTGAGAGCCATGGCGAACCGCATCCCAGAGGACGAGCAGGCGAGGCGGGAGCGCGAGCGGCTCACCGCGCACCGGGGGCTCGCGACCTGGGGCGAGCGGCTGGTGCCCCTCGGGCAGTTCCGCGAGGCGGTCCGGGCGGCGGGTCTCGCGCTCTCGCCCCAGGAACGGGAGGCCGCCCTCGCCGCCTACCGGGCGGGCGCCCCGGACCCCACTCCGGTCGAGGGGCCGTACTCGCGGATCGCGGTCTTCGGCGGCGTCTACAGCAACCACTTCGCCCTCTCGGCCCTCCTGGAGGACGCGGCCCGCCGCGGGGCGGAGGCGGTCTACTGCCTGGGCGACCTGGGCGCCTTCGGCCCCAACCCGGAGAAGGTCCGGCCGCTCCTCGAAGCGGGGGGGGTCCGCTCGATCCAGGGGAACTACGAGGAGTCGCTCGCGACCGGCCGCGAGGACTGCAACTGCGGCTACACCGACCCGCGGGACAACCACTTCGCGGAAATCTCCTACCGCTACACGGCCGCAAACTGCTCGCCGGAGTTCAAGGCCTGGATGGGGACCCTCCCCGCGAGGCGGCGGGTGCGGGTGGGGGAGCGCGAGCTGCTCCTCGTCCACGGCTCGCCGCGGCGAATCAACGAGTTTCTCTTCCATAGCACCTCGCCGGTCCCCTTCCTCGAAGTCCTCCTCACCCAGAACCGCTGCGACGGCCTCCTCTCGACCCACACCGGCCTCCACTGGCACCGCCGGCTCCCCTCGGGCCGGGACGTGGTCAACGTCGGGGTGATCGGCCGGCCGGCGAACGACGGGGCGACCCACGTCTGGTACGCCCTCCTCGAAGAGCGCGGCGGGGAGCTCGGGGTCGAGCTCCTCCCCCTCCCCTACGACCATCAGGGCCTGGCGGACGAGATGCGCCGCGAGCGCCTGCCCGAGGAGGTCGTCGAGACCATCCTCTCCGGCTGGTGGACCACCTGCCTGGAGATCCTGCCGGCCCGCGAGCGCGCTCGCGGCAAGTATTAGATCTTCATCCTGGCTGCCTGCGTTTCTAGGGGCACCAGCACAAGGAGATCGATATGGAAGCCCCGCGCCCGCGCGCACCCTACCTGACCTATGCCCTGCTCTCCGGGGCCGCGGCCCTGCTCACCCTCACCGCGGCCGTGCTGCCCCGGCACCGCCAGGCACCCCCGCCCCCGCCGCAGCGGCCGGTGTCCCCGGCCCTGGTGCCCTTGCCCCGGGCCCAGCAGGGCCCGCAGGTGGACGTGGTCTTCGTGCTCGATACCACTGGCTCGATGAGCGGCCTCCTGGAGGGGGCCAAGCGCAAGATCTGGGAGATCGCCCGGTACATCGCCCAGGGCCAGCCCACCCCGGACCTGCGTGTGGGCCTGGTCGCCTACCGCGACCTGGGCGATGACTACGTCACCAAGGTCTTCGATCTCACTGACGACCTCGACGCGGTGTACCAGGACCTCTCGGCCTTCAACGCCGCGGGCGGCGGCGACACCCCCGAGCACGTGGCCAGGGCCCTCCACGACGCCGTCTACCGCGTGGCCTGGTCGCCGGGCAAGAACACCCTGCGCATCATCTACCTGGTCGGCGACGCCCCCCCGCACACCGATTACAAGGATGGCTACGACTACCGCGCCATCGCCCAGCAGGCCGGCGAGCGCGGCATCCGCGTCAACACCATCCGCTGCGGCCAGGACCCCGACACCGAGCGCACCTGGCGCGAGATCGCGGCCCGCGCCCACGGCGAGTTCGCCACCATCGACCAGGCCGGCGGCGTGGTGGACGTGCACACCCCCTACGATGACGAACTGGCCCGGCTCAACGGCCAGCTCTCCGCCACCGCGCTGGCCTACGGCTCCGCGGAGCGCCGCCGCGTGGTCTACGAGAAGGCGCGGGCCGCCGCC
>JAJPKS010000374.1 GCA_021323605.1 Bacillota bacterium
CCGCTCAACCAGCGGGAACTCCACGAGCTGGTGCGCGAGGTCAGGGATGACGGCGCCACGGTGTTCCTCTCCTCCCACGTGCTCTCGGAGGTGGAGCACGTCTGCCAGCGGGTGGGGATCATCCGTCACGGGCGGCTGATCGAGGTCGCCCGGCTGGAGGAGCTCCACCGGATGCACGTCCGGCGGGTCGAGGTCGGGTTCGCGGGTGCGGCCCAGCCGCAGCTGTTCGTGGGCCTGTCGGGGATCGAGGACCTGCAGGCCGACGGCCACCGCCTCACCTTCACCGTGCGGGGGTCGTTCGAGCCCGTGGTCGAGGCCCTGGCCGGACACGGCGTGGTCGATCTCGTCAGCCGCGAGCCGACCCTGGAGGAGGTCTTCCTCGCCCACTACCAGGATGGACCGAAGGAGGCACAGGGGTGATCGGCTGGATGGCCTGGCGTCTGCACCGGCGGGGGTTGATCGGGTTCGGCGTCGGCGGCTTCCTGGCCTCCTTCTTCTACGGAGCCACCTTCCTGCAGGCGGCCGGGACCACGGCCGCGTCGCAGGCGGCGTTCGGGCGTTCCATCGACCTGGCGGCGAGACAGTTCGCGTTCCTCGTGCCCGCGCCGGTTCATCCGGAGACGCTGGGCGGCTACGAGCAGTACAAGTGGCTGGCCGGGGCCGCCATCGTGATGATGCTCTGGGCCGGCATCGCCGGGGTCGGCGTGGGCCGCGGCGACGAAGAGCGTGGCTTGACCGAGCAGTGGATCGCCGCCGGTCTCTCGAGGGCCCGGCTGCTGCTCGCGCGCAGCACGGCCTTCGGCCTCGTGCTCCTCACCGCCTGCCTCACCTCCGTGCTCGGGATCGTCGCCGTCGCCCCGAGCGTGCACCAGGACCCCAACCTGGTGGGCGAGCTGGAGAAGGCGGCATCGATGGCGGCAGGCCTCTTCGCCGGCTACGCGATCGCGCTCGCGGTCTCGCAGCTGCCGGCCGAGCGCCACACCGCGACCGCGCTCGGCGTCGGCGTCCTGGTCCTGCTCCTCGTCGTCAACGGGATCGCAGACACCGTGGACGCGGCCGCCTGGCTCGGGGTCGTCTCGCCCTTCCACTGGATGAACGAGACCACCTCCGGGGCTCCCGGTGGCCGCTTCGACGCCGGTGCCACCCTGGGGCTGGCAGCCGCCTCGTTCCTGCTCATCGCGGCCACGATCCCCGCCTTCCGGCGTCGCGACATCGGTCGCGGGCTCATCACCTCGGGCCGGCACGCACGGGCGGCGGTGCGGGTGGCCTCGCGGAACCTGGCCCTGCGCCGGGTCTTCAGCGAGGGGCTGTGGGAGCAACGCACAGGCCTCGCCGCCTGGGTCCTCGGCACCCTGTTCCTGGGCGCGCTGATGGTCTCGGTGACGAGATCGATGACCGACGCACTCCTCGCCGACCCGCAGCTGGCGGCGCTCTTCCAGCGCGCTGTCCCGGGACCGGTGGAGGCGGCCTTCCTGGGCTTTGCCTGGTTCGGCATCGCGCTGCTGGTGCTGGCCGGCTACACGGTCGTGCAGGTCTCACGCTGGTCGGCACAGGACCAGGGAGGCCGCGTCGAGCTGCTGCTGAGCGCTCCCGTCTCGCGCCCACGGGTGATCGTGGAGCGCGCCCTGGAGTTCGCCATCGGCAGCCTGATCATCGTCGCCGGCGCCTACGTCGGCGGGGCCGTCTCCATCCCCTTCGCCGGGCTCGACGTCGACGGCGGCCGCGTGCTGGTGGCTTCCGCTCTGCTGTGGCCGTTCGCCCTCGCCTTCGGCGGTCTGGGCGTGGCCGTGGTCAGTCGTTGGCCCGGGCTCGCGGTCCCCTTCCTCGCCACCTTCGCCGCGGTCGAGTACTTCCTCGGCGACCTGGCGCCCCTCCTGCGGCTCCCGGCCTGGGTGGCGAACCTGTCGGTCTTCCACCTCTACGGAAACCCGGTGGTCGACACCCCCTCCTGGACCGCGGTGCTGTCGATGACACTGATCTTCGTGGCCGGGTTCGCCCTCGCGCTCGCCCTGATGCGGCGGCGAGATCTGTCCGGGGTCGCCTGACGGCCGGCCCGTCGGCATGGCCGCCGGCGGCCGGGCCGGCGGACCGGCGATGGCGGCTCGAAAGCGCGCGGAGCCGCCCGCGTGAGGCCGTTCACCCCGCCGCCTCGCCGACGGCGACGAGACGTGCCGCCTCATCGCGCATGGCCTCGACCAGCTCCCGGATCATCGCCGCCAGGCCGCGGCTGGCATCACCGATCCGGACGTCGCCGAGGATGCGCTCGCAGGCGGCCAGGGCCTCGGCCGGGCGGCCGGCGGCCAGGTGGAGGGCGGCGCGGGCGCGGTCCAGGTCGAGGGGGTTGGGCCCGGGCTCCGAGCCCTCGACCTCGGCCAGCACCCGCTCCGCGGCCACGGGGTCGGCCTGGAAGCGGGCCAGGCAGAAGGCGTGCTCCACCGCCAGCAGCGGCCGCGCCGACGGAACCGCGCGCGGCCTCAGCTCGAAGGCGCGCCCGGCCAGCTCGCAGGCACGGGCGGCGAGGCCATGGTCGAGGGCCAGGTAGTAGGCCAGCTGGCACCCCCGCAGGTCGTCGTCGGCGCACGACGGGTCGGGGGCGCGGGCGGCGAGGTCGATCCAGCGCTCGTCGCCCCAGGCCCGAGGCCGCTCGCCCAGCGCCCGCTGTGCCCGCAAGGTGCCCACCGTCAGGTGGTAACGCGCCCGCTCGGGGTGGAGCAGCCAGCAGAGGAGCCAGCGGCCGTCACTCCAGCTCCCCTGCGCCGATCCGGTGGGGATCAGCTCGGCCAGGGCCAGGAGCGCCAGGATTCCGCTCAGCACGGCCAGGGGGAGGTTCCCGGTGACCACGGCCACCGCTCCGGGGACGACGGCCACCAGCAGCCCGGCCAGCGGACCGGCCGCGATCGAGGCGGCGTGTCGGGCCCGCAGGCGATCGGGGGTCCTGGGCACGGACTGCACGCTCCCGGCGTGGGCACGCACGTCCCACCGCAGCCGGTGCCGCTCCACCTTCGTCCCCCAGCCGGAGCGGGTGTGGACCAGCGTGAACGGCCCCAGCTTGACCAGCTGGACCCGGGCCAGGGTGGCGACCAGGAACGGCCCCACCCTGAAGGTCAGCACCCGGAAGTCGAGCAGGAGGTCGGCGAGCAGGTGGCCCAGCTCGTGGACGATCACCAGGACGACCACCAGGAGCAGCAACAGGACCAGCAGCGGCGCCGCCGCCGGGAGGTACGGCATGGCGAAGCTCCCCAGCCGGGGCTGGACGACCGTGCCCAGCAACAGCCAGATGACGACGTCCGCCAGCAAGAGCCACCACACCCAGGAACGGGGCAGGGCGCCGATGGCCCGACCTCGCCAGCCGCTCATGCGGCGGTGCCGGGACGGCCCTGGCACCGCCGTCCCTCCGGGCGAGCGCCGAGGGAGGGTGCTCATGACGCAGCATCGTAGGGCAACCCGCCCTTCCTGCATCGGGCCGTTCGCCGAGCGAGGTCCGGCGCCCGTGTCGGCCCGCCTCCGGGGCACGGCGGAACCCGGAGGCGGGACGGTGCCGGGGGCCGGCCTCAGACCGCTCGACTCACCTGCTCGCGGAGCAGTGGCGAGCTGATCAGCAGGTCCGCGCTGGCGATGTTGGTGGCGAGGGGAACGTCGCGGACGTTGCAGATCCGGAGCAGGGTCCTGATGTCGGGGTCGTGAGGGTGGGAATCGAGCGGGTCGACGATGAAGATCACCGCGTCCACCTCTCCCGCCACCACCCGGGCCGCGATCTGGACGTCACCGCCCAGCGGCCCCGACTCCAGGCACTCGACCTGGAGCCCGGCCCGGTGCCGGAGCAGCTCACCCGTGGAACGGGTCGCCACCAGGTGACAGCGCTCGAGCGAGCCACGGTTGAAGGTGGCGAAGGCCAGCAGGTCGGCCTTCTTGCCGTCGTGGGCGACGAGGGCGATGCAGGGTCGTCTGGCAGCCACGGGCCAAAGCTAGCCGGTCCCGGGTTGAACGCGGGTTATGTGGAGGCGACGCCCCGGAACCATCCTCCTTCGTGGGGCCCGTCCGAAGCGGCACCGCCGCCCCTCCGGGCCGGCGACCGGCTCAGAGCGCGGCCAGGTAGACGGCCAGGAGGTCCTCGGCCGGGTATCGCCCGGCCACGGCCGCGGCCGCCTCCCGTAGCTCCGGTTCCCCGATGCCGTACGTGCCGATCCGCTGCGGCAGGCCGAGGTCACGAATCAGATCGAAGACCGCGTCCGCGGCCGGCCCGGTCGTCCCCATGGCCCGGGCCAGCTCCGCCATCGGCTCCGGCCGCTTCGGCGCCAGGTAGCGCATGACGTGTGGGAGCAGGAGGCAGGAGGTGACGCCGTGGGGGATGCCGTACCGGGCGCCGATCTGCTTGCCCATGGTGTGGCTGAGCCCGGCCGCAGCGGGTCCGGGGAGCGTGAACGAGAACCAGGCGGCCAGCTGGTTCCGGGTGCGGACCTCCAGATCCTGGGGGCGCGCCCTGGCCTCGGGCAGGGTGCGGAAGAGTCGCCGGACGGCCTCCAGCGCGAGCACGTCCGAGAACGGGTGCGATCCGTCGGCCAGCACGGTCTCCACGGCGTGGTCCAGGGCCCGGATGCCGGTCGAGAGCCACAGCTCCAGGGGGGTGGCCAGGGTCAGTCCGGCGTCGTAGACGACGGCGGCCGGGAGCATGCGCGGGTCGCGCAGGCCCACCTTGGCGCCGCTGGCGTCGGTCACGCCCGCCCCCGACGCCAGCTCCGCCGCCGAGAGCGTGGTGGGCACGGCCACGTGGGGCAGCGACGCCTCCTGCCCGCGGCGCTCCGCCACCCTGAGGGCCACGACCTTGGCGGTGTCGATGGGGCTGCCGCCGCCGAAGCTGACCACCGCCTCCGCCCCGGATCGGGCCGTCAGCTCGACCGCGGCCTCGACGTCGGCCGCGGGCGCGTGCTGGCGGACGACGGCCGTCACCTCGATCCTCCGCCGTCCCAGGGCCTGACGGAGCGTGTGCATCAGCTCCTCCCGGGCCGCCACCGAACGGGTGGTGACCAGGGCGATATCGCCCGCCCCCAGCCGGTCCAGCTCCTCGCCCAGGCCGGCGATCGAGCCCGGTCCCCATCGGATCGCGGGCGGGTTGGCGTAGACGAACCGTCCGGCGACCTCGCTCACGTCTCGATGTTCTCAGATCGGCCGCGGCCTCCGGCGGCCGAGCGCGTCCTCCACCACCGAGCGACTAGGATTGTGGCGGAACGCCGAGGTCGGCCCCGATGGGCCGGCGCGACCGGCTCCGGAGGAGACGTCAACGTGGGTTCGATGACGGGACGAAGGACGACCGCGTGGCCGGCCGGTCGCAGGCCGGCGAGGGAGGCCTGATGGGGCTGCTGCTGCAGGGGTCGGGGATCTCGCCCATCTTCCCCACCCCGGTCTCGCCCAACGGCTGGAACATCTACCACCTCTA
>JAJPKS010000420.1 GCA_021323605.1 Bacillota bacterium
GCCCGACCGATCGCATAGATGGGACGCGCACTCCTCGTGGTCGGGATCGACATCGATCCCGACCACGAGGCCGAGCTGAACGACTGGTACGGGCAACACCTGGCCTCACGCTTGCAGTGGCCCGGTTTCCGGTCAGCTCGCCGCTATCGAGCGGTTGCCGGTGGAGGACCCCGTTATCTCGCGATTTACGAGCTGGACGAGCCCGAGGCGGCCCTCAGCGATGACTACCTGCGGCAGCAGCCGGATGCCCGGGGTGCCGAGCTGGCCAGGTATTGGGAGCTTCGGGTGCGGTGTGTGTACGAGGAGATCCCGGGCGAGGAGCCATGGGTCCCACGGCGAGAGCCAGAGGCTTGACCCCAGTGCTGCGGCCCGGAGGCTGTCTCCCAGACTTTCGGCGGCCCGACACCGGCCCGGGCCACGGGCCTCGACGTCGACGGGCCCTTCGATCCGGGTCGTGCCGGCGCAGGACTCAGGGACCGGGTGGCCGGCCGCGATGGGTCGCTCCCCAGTTGGGGACGGGTGAGGTGCCGATCCGGGGAGAGAGCCGGCTCGACGGCCAACGTCGGCTTCATGTCCTGGACGGTGCCCGGAGTCCCCTGGGCTCCCTCCGGCCGCCGACCGAGGTCGCCGGCCTCCTCAGAGGACTTCGGTGAATTCGCGGGATCGGATGAGAGCAGCATGGGTCGGCGATGTCGCCTACCGCCCGGATGGCTGGGAGTGGTCGGAATTCGATCAGAACACCAAGCTGCTGGTCGACGCCACCGCCTTCCATTCGTGGCCGGTGCCACCCGCACATGGTTCGTTGCGCCGGGTGGTCTTCCTCCTGACGACCGACTGGCTCGGCGCCGGTCCCGACCCCGTTCTGGCCGCGCGCTCGGCGGCGGCCGTCGGGCTCACCCACAGCCTGGCGGCGCTGTGGGCGGGCATCGGCACAACGGTCAACGCGATCGCCGTTCCGCGCCGTTCCAATCTGGTCACCTCCGCCGACGTCGCGCATGCACTGCGGTACTTCGCCGACCCGCTCAACGGCTACGTCACGGGGCAGGTGCTGAACATCTGCGGTGGGCAAACGCTGGTGGCGGCACTGACGGCATGAGGGTGGCGGCCGTCACCGGGGCGGGACGCGGCATCGGGTTTGCGATCGCGAGAATGCTCGTGCGCCAGGGCACCGCCGTGGTCGTGAACGACGTCGATGGACGAGCGGCCCACGACGCCGCCCGGAAGCTGACGAACACGGTCGCCGTGGTTGGGAACGTGGCCACCGAAGCGGGGGCGAAGGCCGTGGTCGAGGCCGCGGTGAACGAGTTCGGCGGGCTCGACGTCCTAGTCGCCAACGCCGGGTTCGGCGTGGTGGGGGTCGAGGTCGGCGACGTAACCGCCGAGGACTGGTCACGGGTGATCGAGAGGAACCTCACCAGCCAGTTCTACTGCGTTCGCTTTGCGGTGCCCGTGATGCGAAGGCGCGGGGGCGGACGGATCGTGGGCATCTCGTCGCGGGCCTGGCTGGGCCAGGCCGGCGGCACGCCCTACGCCGCGGCCAAGGGAGGCGTGGTCAGCCTCATGCGTAGCCTCGCGCTTGAGCTTGCTCCCCATGGCATCACCGCCAACAGCGTGGTACCGGGCAGCATCGCGACGCCGGCCCTGGAGGCGATGGATGCCAAGGCTCGGGAAGTCCTCTTGAGGGCGCATCCGATGGGCCGCTTCGGCGACCCCGACGACGTGGCCCGCGCCGTTTGTTTCCTCGCCCATCCGGCCGCCGAACGCATCACCGGGCAGACGCTCTACGTGACCGGTGGCCGCAACCTTCTCCTGCCCTCGAGGACGCCGTGAGGGGAGTGCTGGGGCTCCTCGAGCTGGTGCTCGAGGTCGAGGACGTCGACCGTTCGCTCGACTTCTACCGAGGCGTCCTTGGGATGCCGGAGCTGGTTCGTTGGGGGGAGCCGCGGCCCGCGGCGTGGGTGCGGATGGGGCCGGACCAGGCGCTCGGACTGTGGCCGGCACGGACCGGTGGCCCTGGAGTCGCCAACGGTGGGGCGCGCGGCGGCGCTCACGTCCACCTGGCCTTTCGCATCGAGGAGGGAAGCATCGAGGTCTGGGCGGAGCGCCTGCGCCGTGCGGGATATGCCGTGGAGGGGCCGCTGGCGAGCGAGGTCGGCGTCGCGATCTTCGTCGCCGACCCGGACGGCCACGTGGTGGAGCTTGAGGAGTGGCACGCACCTACGTCGTGACCGGCAGCACGTCGGGTATCGGCCGAGCGGTGCGCCGTGCGCTCGAGGCGCAGGGCCATCGCGTGATCGGCGTCGATCTGCGCGATGCCGAGGTGACCGCCGATCTCACGACAGCTGGCGGCCGTGCCGCCCTGCGGCAGATCGACCGGGTGGACGCGGTGATCACGTGCGCTGGCGTCAGCGCCGCCGGGGCCACCCCGGAGACCATCGTCCGCCTCAACTACTTCGGGACGGTGGCCACCCTGGAGAGGCTTTACCCCCGTCTGGTCCAGGGGAGCGATCCCCGTGCGGTGGTCGTCACCTCGGCCGCCGCCCTCTTCCCGACCGACGAGGCGCTCGTCGAGGCGTGCCTGGCGGGCGACGAGGAGAGGGCCGTGGCCCTCTGCGGGGACGATGGCGAAGGTGTGAGGACCTACAGCTCGACCAAGCGGGCCCTTGCGCGCTGGGTGCGTCGCGCGGCGCCGGGCGAGGCATGGGCCGGGAAAGGGATCCCCCTCAACGC
>JAJPKS010000246.1 GCA_021323605.1 Bacillota bacterium
ACGCCCGGCATGGACCCCCAGCACCGGGTCCGTGAAGACGTAAGGCTCCACCCGATCCGCCTGCTGCAGCTGCCGCTCGTCTGTCGCCTCGCCCCGGCCGGCATCCCGGACCCAGCCCGATGCAGAGTGCCCTATCACCCATGGAAGGGGTCCTCCGGCACCACGGCCACCGCCTCGAACGCCCGCAACCGAAGATCTCCAGCCCACCGGCAAGTCGCATTCTCACTTCCGGCTTCCGGCTCGGCGGCTGGACGCCGTCCGGCCAGGCCCCTCTCCCACCAGCACACCTCCACGCGTCGGGATCGAACGTCGGCCGCTCGGGCTGGAGGGCGGGATGCACCACGACCCGCACTCGGCGCATGCTCACCCCGGCCACCTCGGCCCGGGCGACCACCGGCGCCATTCACTCCGGGTCTGCACCGCTGCCGGCCGGCGTCGGTCCCCACCCGTCCGAGGGGCCATGGCAGGACCACGGCGGAGCAGGCCACCACGCCCGGGAGGGGCAGCGAACGCCACGCGGTGCCCTCCGGGACGACCGTCGGCCGGTCGGCGGGTGACCCGGACCCGAGCCGGGGGCGATCTCGTCGCAGCCGAACGACCTCCGCCGCGCCCTCGTCCCATCGACCGGTGCGTCCGACCTCGACCTGCAGGGACGTCCGGCACTGGCGTCGAGGTGGTGAGGGGTCGAAGTTCGACCTGTAAGGAGGTCCGTACCATGGGACTCGCCTGGAGAGACGGGGTGGCGACGCTCCTGGTCGCCGCCATCGTGGTGCCGTACATCGGCTACCTCAGCTGGGGCAGCGTGCCCTTCATCCAGGACCCGACCGGGATGTCGGCCGTGGGCCTGATCCTGGGCGCCGTCGCCGCCTACGTGGGTGGCTGGATCGCGCTCCAGGTCGGTGATGCGATGCGTTACCTGACCGGTGGCCTGGGCCTGCTCGCCCTGGTCCTGGGAGTGCTCGGTCTGGTCGGCGAGAACCTCTTCGCCGGCAACTGGGTCACCTGGGAGGGCGTCCTGGCCGGGTTCATGGCCAGCATCGTGGCGCTGTGGGGCATCGCCATCGGGCGGCACGCCGGCTTCCTGGGCGGCGGCGAGACCCAGACCCCGGCGGGCACGAGGTCGGCCTGAGCGATCCCGGCGGGGGTCCGTCCTGCGCAGGGACGGACCCCGCCGGCCGCATCGCGACCGCCGCGGTCGGCTACGTCGACCCGGCCCCTTCGCGGGCCAGACGCTCGGCCCGCTCCTTGATCCCGTGCAGCATCTTCCGCTCCATGACCAGGCTGCCCGGCTCCATGAGCAGGAGGTAGGCGAGCCGGGCCAGCGGCGAGGCGCCCGGAGTGGCGATACGGTTGCGGCTGATCAGCCGGGTGCCGGATTTGGCGGGAACGAGCACGAAGCTCCAGACCCAGGTTCCGTCCTGGGAACGCAGCACCATCGCCTGCTCGCGATCCAGCCGCTCGACCCGCAGCGCGGGACCGTTGGGGAGGGGTAGGACATCCCCCACGGCCAGGTCCTGGAACTCGGGCAGGACTCGGTCGGCGCTGTGCATACGCAGGCCGAGCAGGTTCTCGATCCAGTCGTAGGTGTAGGCGCCACCCCGACCGCTACCCATCTGCACCAGCCAGGGCCAGATCGCACCGGGCGGCGCCTGAACGGTGACCGCGCGCGTGGCCACGACGTCGGGAGCGACCAGCAGCTCGTCGCCAGGGAGGGGCCGAGCCGCCTCCTCAGGACCGGCGCCCCAGGTCAGACACCATCGCCGCAGCAGGAGCGGGTAGGCCGCGGCGAGCCCGAGCACGGCACCGGTGACGAGACCCGCCCACCGGCCCGTCCGTCTCACGTCGATTCCGGTCATGCCACCAGCAGACGTCATCCGAGAGCGCGGCACCAGGGCCGAGGGTCCGGAGCGGGGTGGGACCGGCGCCGTCGCCGGAACTCGGGTCCGAGCTCGGCCGAGCCGGCGGTGCGGGTCGCCTGCCATGACGGCCGCCCCTCAGGTGGTCGGCGCCACGTCCGGTGGCAGCGGGGCCTGCCCCTCGGCCCTCTTCTCCTTCTCCTCATAGCCGTCTGGCGCCGCGAGGAGATAGACGATCATCACGATCAGCTCGAACCCGACCACGCCCAGGATGAGCGTGAGCAGGAACCACATCTTGTCCTGCAGCTGATAGGAGTTGACCAGTGCCCCGACCCAGGCCACGAACTGCGCGACTCCACCTCCGAGCGCGATCAGGCCGCCGACACTGACGATCGCCACCATGGTCCAGAAGTAGGCGTCGAACCGCGGTACGAAGTCGTACCCCGGCCCACGAGCGACGAAGCTGCCGCCGTAGGCGAACATCAGCGCCATGGCGATCCCGACCGCAACCAGGCCCAGCACGATCGCGACGATGCCGCCCAGCCAGATCTTGGTGATGACGGTCTTGCGCATCGCGCCTCCCTGGAGGCGCCGACCGAGGTGATGGCCGGCTCGGTTCGGCCTCCGCACCCCATCCTGAGGAGGCGATCAGGGCCTGGCCAGAGTCGAAGGGCCCGTCCTGTCGGGGTCGCGTCCTCGATGCCGAGGCGGCCGGCCACGGCGGTCAGACCGGTCGGCCCGGTCGGCGCCCCCGGCCGGCCTTCACTCCACCCACACGTCGACCGTCTCGTGCTCGGCCTCGTCTTCCACGTGCACGATCTCGCCCGGCACGCCCTCTTCGACCACGGCCGTGATGGCGTCCCAGTCCAGGTTGGCCGCTTTCACGTCGGGCGAGAAAGCCTGAGCGACCTTCATGCCCCACTTGACCACCCCGATCGGCACCCTGATGTTGACCGCGGGACGTCCGTCCTTGGCGGTGTCCACCACCTTGATCCGCAGGTACCTGGCCTTCCTCACCGGCTCCCGCTCCTCGGCGCCCCGGTCGGCTCCCTCCTGGGTGGACATGCGCATCACCTCTTCGACGCCCGGCCTCGCACCCGGGGCCGGTCGACACCACCTGGGTCGGGATCCAGCCTGAAGGCCGACCCGGCTCGCCCGCCAGGGCCGATCGACCCGAGGGTTCGAGGCCGTCGGCCACGATGGCTCAGCGGCCGCGTGTCGGCCGCTCACGCACGATGCCACGCCCCGCAGGTGCCGTCACCACCCCGTGGGACCTGGCCCACGTCCGACTCCGGACGTGCCGGGGGCTCCTGTGCCCCGGCCCAGACCTCGACGTCGTCCGCCGCCTCCGAGGCCGGGACCGACGACACCACGCCGCCCCGAACCCGGTGGAGCGAGGAGCGGGCCGGCGGGCCGTTTCCGGTCGGCGTGACCGAGGGCGGGCCGGTCACTCGGTCCATGGGCGGGCGAGGTCCGAGTCGTCTCCGGATGGCCTTCGGCGCCCGGCCAGGCCGGCGACCCCACCCGCCACGAGGTCTTCCAGGCCCGGGAAGGAATGGGGCGGTCCTCGGGACCGCCCCAGCACAAGGTGGGGGGAGGGAAGTGTTTCGGCGGTGACTCGGACCCTATCTGGCCAGATATATTAACAGATAGTGTTATTATATTACTATCAATTTTTCCCATAGTGTGCTTGGTCTGGCCGGCCCGAGCGGCCGTCGCCGCTGGTCGGCCGGTCGACCCTGGCGCAGACGCGACCAGGCCTCCCGCCGGACGGATGACCCACCGGCGGCGAAGGGAGAACGCCCGTCGACGACCGCAGGGCACCCGCGTGGTTCGTGCCACGCCCCCTCCCCCACCTCGTTCTGGTCCGGCGGGGGTGCGGTCGAGGTCGGGCGTGGGAGGCCGAAGGCAAGGCCGTGGACACGGCCAGGCCGTCCGGGCGTGCGCGGGGCGACCACTCGGGCCAGGGGTCCGGGAGCGGCCGCACCATCCGCTGGGAGCAACGTCCGGCCCGGTGAGCCCGCCCGGCGTCGACGCCGCGCGCGTGCAAAGGACGGGATCTCCGGGCGCGTGCTCGGCCCGCGGCCGGGTTGATCCCGCCCGCCACTTGCGGCCGCGTGCCCCTCGCGCCGGCCGCCGTGGATCGCCCCGGGCGGACGCGGGCCACGCCGCGGCCCGGTGAATCGAGGACCGCTTCGGGATCGCCCACCTCCGGACGTGCGCGACCGCAAGCCTCCGGGAACGCCGCCGAACCGGGCCAGACGTCCTGCCGTGCCAGGCCGGGAGCGGCTCCAGGCCCAAGAGGGTACGCGGACAGGTGACGAGGAGGCGTAGCCGGAAGGAAACTTGGTCAGACGGGCATCGGCCTCGATGGTCACGACGTCACCACCCGCCGACGACCACCGGAGCGCCGATGCCTGCCGTCCCATCACGCGTCCTCGATCTGCCCATGCCTCAGCGACCGGACGCCCATCCCCTGGGCTGCCACCGCCCACCCATCCCTCCGCGTGACCTTCGAGAAGCTGGTCCAGCTGCTCCGGTTCGGCGGCAGCGACCGTGGTCGCCGACCACCCCCGCTCGGCGACCACGCCGCGCACTCGCGGCGACGAGTGGCCGGCGGCGGGCGTGTTCCAGGAGCCGGAACGGATCGTGCTGGAGCGCGACGACGCCACGATCGGCCCGGAGCCAGCCGACCTGACCCGGCTGCGCCACCAAGGCCCCCTGCGGGGGCGAGGGCGCGGGCCGAAGCCCGGTCGATCGGGGCAAGCGGCCTCGAGCGCTCCACCCTGACCGAGGTCAGGGGCATCCTGCCGGGGGGACGTGGCGCCGGCCAACCGGCACGACGCGGTGCCGCTGCCCTCGACCCCGGACCGGCTGGCTCTCTGGAGGCCGCCCCAGCCACCCACCGTGCACCTCGATCGCGGCTCCGACTCCCCCGAGACCGAGGTCGAGCCGGCTCGGGTGGGCGGCGGGACCAGGTCGCCAGGCGTGGCCGACCGGCTCCGACCCAGGTCGGCGGCGCCGGCCGGTGGAACCACCAACGCCCGGGTCGACTACCTCCGCACGCCGGCCTGCGACACGGAGCGGGTGACGGCGGTGATCGAGCTCTGGCCCGGCTTCGTCCACGTCGTCATCACGCTCCGGCCCCCGATCCGCGAGGTCCGGGTTCGCGACCGCCGGGTATGAACGCCCCGCGCACCGTCCGTGATCTCGCCCGCGCCGCTCCGCCCACCCTCCAAGGGCCTATCCTGCGAGCGAATCAGATGTTCGAGTAGGCTAGCCGGGCTTGGCAGCCTGACCTCGTTGGAGTCCACCCATACGCACCCGCCCCTGGGAGGTCGACGATGCCACCTGGGCCCGGATCGAGCCGCCGATCCAGCCCGATCCGCCCAGCCTCCGAGGAGGGCGCCGCCGCGTCGATGATCGTCGCGTCCTCAACGCCATCCTTTCCGTCCTGCGGACCGAGTGCCAGTGGAACGCCCTGCCCAAGGAGCGGTGCAGCAGCCCTGCCCACCGGCGTTTCCAGTCGTGGGTGGCGGGGAGTCGGTTCGAGTGGCGGTGGGAGGAGGGTCTACTGGAGCACGACGAGCGGCGAGGCATCGAGCGGGAGCGGCAGGCAGTGGACGGGATGACGACCAAAGCCCCCTCGGCGGCGCCGCGAGCGGGGCCAACCCCAGCGATCGCGGCCAGGAGGGTCCCGCTGGCGGCGGCGGTGGCCAGGGCCAAGCGGCACGACCTGAAGCTGTTGGCGGCCACCCTCGACGGGGTGGTGATCCTGCGGCCCGAGCCGAGCGGAACGGCCCGGCAGGATCTCAGCCTGAACTTGGGGTACGGCGACGAGACCAGCCGGGTGAGGTCGTGGGGCGAGGCGACGAGGTCCACATCCCGAGCCGTGGCCGGCAGAGGCGGGATCACGGGGAGGGAAGTCGAGCACGAGGCCGGGTGGTGGAGTGGACACACGGTTGGCTGAACCACTCGCTTCGGCTGCTCGTGAGATGGGAGAGGAAGGCCGAGGGCGACCTTACCTTCGTTCACCTGGCCTGCGCGCAACTCATTTTCGGCAAGCTCTGTGGCTTTCGACAGGCAAGGGGGAGCAGCGTACCCCATGGCTTCCCGCCCTCGCGGGATAGGTTCTAAGAGGATCGGGAGCCGGACTCGGTCCCACCCCTCAGAGCATCTCTCCCGAAGGCGACCTGTACGTTCGGACGGAACAGATACCAGAGCAGCAGCAGAGCAATCATGATGGTGATGCCGGAGACAACCATCCTCTCGATCCGGAGCCCCTGTATGACGACGTCTACAATGGCACGAATCCCATAGAGCACGAGCACGACGATAGCCGTGATCCAGGCCCAGCCCTTCAGCCGGAAAGCGCCGATGCCGAACGCGAGACTTAGGATGCCAAGGATGGCATCGGATATCGTCGCGTACGCCAGCTTCGCAGCGCCGACTCCGCTAGCGGTAGTAGGAATGCCGGAGGCCTCGAGAACTGAGCCTGCCGCTCCCAGAAGTGCCAGGAGTAGATAGAAGATGCCAACGACGACGGCGATGACCGCGAGAATGGTGATGCCAATGGGTCGTTTCATGAGTACTCCTTACTACGGCCCTGCCCGCACTCGACCACCCACGAGAACACGTCTCAAGGATCACATGGGGAGACCCCGCGTTCATACCGAGCTATTGATCTCGGTGCCACTGACTCAGTGGGGTGACACGGATTTGCCTTGCCAGCTCATAGGCGGCGGCAAGATCGCCCTCGCCCTTCACCAGCGTGCGCCCAATCAGCAACACTGTGTTGTTCGGCGCCACGATCTGTTTCGTAATCCCTTTCGGAATCCTGCCGTGCCAGCCTGGTCCGCTAATGAGGTAGTCGCCAGCCTTCGTCCCCGTGGTGCGGCGGCCGACGTAGGCGAACACCGTACCCCAAGGATCAGTAAACTGGACGGCGTAATAGCGACCAGCCATGTCGGGCACATGTAACACCTGTGGCCCCTTGCTCAGATCGAGCACGCCAGCGGTGTAGAGCGTGTCACGGTTCCCAGTGCTCTGCAAGGAGTTCGACCGGGTCGGTGACGCGAGGGCCGGCATCGTGTAAACGGTATTAACGGGAATGCCAGTGGAATCGCTGCCGCCGAGGCCGTGATTGACGACCGTGTTCTCCACTCGGTTATAGAGGAGACGTGGAAAGAAGTAGATGAACGTGTAGGTTCCAGCCCCCCACACCACCAGCATCGTCAACGTGAACGTGAGCAGGTAGACCTTCCACCTGGTTCTGGGCTTTGCTGCCGACAACGAAGCGGACGATGCGGACGGAGCTGAGTGCTCTTGGCCAATCGGTTCCTGGTGGTCCCGGTTCGCCATCAGTGCACCTCCATCACCGGCGGTACGTGATACTTGCCACTCAGGATGGCCGCCCCGGGTTGATAGACCCGGAGCCAGAGCTTGAAGTTCCCGGTCGGGACGGGAAGCCAGTTCGCCTCGTGTCCTGCCGGCACGCCGTGCTGGATGTAAATGTCAATGGAGTCATCCGGATTCGCCACCAGACCTGACCGGTCCCCGACGCTATAGCGGTTGAAAGGGTTAGCCACCAGTCGACCCTGGATGTTGGTCGCGGTCAGGGACCAGAAAGCACTGTTGGGCGGGAGCCCACCCGGCGGAAAGTGCAGGACATAGGTATGCCGACCAGTCAGCTCCTGCCCCGAACCATCTTCGGTAGCCGTCCAGTACGTCGCCTCTTCCGGCAGATTGACCATTGGGAGGGCCTCGGCGCAGGCTGCCCGGACCAGGATGCCGTTGGTGACTTTGCCACACGTCATGGTGATGCTCCAGCCATTGACCGTCGTTTGCATGGCATGGACCTGGGCTGTGATCAGCAGAAGCGCAGTGACAAACGCCAGCACAGCCCCTACAAACATCCCCAGCAACACGTCCAGGACGATGATCAACACACGACTGAGGGTGAGAGAAGGAAAAGCTTGGCTCATGGAAGGATACGTCGCACTGTATCACGTCGAACGGATTGAGCGGGCCGATCCGGCGGTGGACTCGGGTTACCGTGGCCGCGGTGTCCAGTCGGGGCGGTCAGGGGAAGCTGTCCAGCTGAATCGGGGTGACCGTGGCCGAGCCCCATCGCGGTGGGGTCGCCGGCCGCGCGGCGGTCCGGGAGCTGCCGAGCGGGCGGGCGGTGGTGAGCCTGGGTGATGGCCAGGGGGGATGGCGGCGTTGAGCCGGCGGTACCGGTCCGGCGGAGCCGGTGGCGGGGGCGGTGTCCGGACCAGACGGGCAGGGGCGTGGCGTCGTGATGTCGGACGGGGGCGTTGCGGGCGTCGACGTGGCGAGAGCGAACCCGCGGGGGTCGGCGGTCTCGCCGATGATCGTGACGGCGGTGGGGGTGGCGCACCCACGGCCCCCCCCCACGCCGGGGGAGCCGACGAGGTCGGCCAGCGCTCGGTCGAGCGGACCGATCTCCGACCGAGCTCGTGGCCGCGGCGGGCGAGGCACGGGCGAGCCGGACGACCAGGCGGTCGCCACCGGCCAGCCGGGTCTCGACGGGGATCGGGGTGCCGGGGCCGCCACCGGCCACGTGCCGGGGGCGGCCGGGAGGGATCGAGCTCCCATCGGCGCCAGCGCCGCCGGTGGTGGGCCGTCGAGCCGGGCAATGGGCAGGCCCGGTTCGCACCGTGCCGCGTGGACGACGGCCCGGGCGGCGACGGGATCGCGGGTGCCGAAGGTGCGCGCCGAGTCCCTGGCGCGAGCCATGGACCCCGATCCGCTCGATCTTCGATCGGGCCAGCGCCGAGGGGTGCGGATCCCGCACGAACGCGTCGTGGAGCAGCCCGAGGAGCGCTCCTGGGAGGCGGCCCGGCTCCTCGACGAGAGAGCAGGCGACGTGGTCGGCGGCTTCCCCGACCGCGGGGCGATCATCCGCCGGGTCGGCGCGGTGCTGACCGAGGACCACGAGGGGTGGATGGTGGGTCGTCACTCCATGGGAGTGGGATGGCTCCGAGCCATCCCGGCCGCGGTCCCCGATCAGGAGGTGGCATTGGGGCTCCCCCACGCCAGCTCGTGGTCACCGGGTGACACGGGGGTCGTTCGTACGCCGATTGACCGGAGGTGGCCAGCCGCGCATGCTCGGAGGTGACCGCGACAGCCGAGTCCTGGTGGCACGCAGGGAGAAGCCGGACCGCCTCCGGGCTCTCTCCCCACGCGTCCCGGAGAAGGCCAGCGCCGCCATCCAGGCCGACCAGGCGGACGTCCGCCGGCGGCTGGGCCGGCTGACTCGCTCGCCACCGGGGCGCCACCTCGGTCAGCCGGGCCAGCTCCGGACGAGCCGGCCGCGACTCCCCCTCGATCAGCGGCGAGCGGTGCTCGTGGCGGTGCCCGAGCGGGTCGTGGTGCATCCCGCCCTCCAGCCCGAGCGGCCGACGTTCGACCCCGACGCGTGGAGGTGTGCTGGCGGGAGAGGGGCCTGGCCGGACGGCGCCCAGCCGCCGAGCCGGAAGTCCGGAAGTGAGAATGCGGCTTGCCGGTGGGCTGGAGATCTTCGGTTGCGGGCGTTCGAGGCGGTGGCCGTGGTGC
>JAJPKS010000441.1 GCA_021323605.1 Bacillota bacterium
CCATTGATGCCGCCCCGGGCGTTGACCTCCTGAACCGCGGCGTCAAGACCGGCCTTGAAGCCCGCGCCGGAGGAGGCGGCACCGCCGCTCAGCGGCAGGGTGGTCCCGATCGCGATGGTGTGGGCGCTGACGCCCTGGGCATTCCGCTCCGGCGCCTGGCCGACGCCAGCGGTGCCCCCGCAGGCGGCGACCAGGGCGGCCGCGGCGCCGGCGACCAGGTGTGCGGTCCAGCGTGAGCCTCCCGTGGATGTATCCCTCATGACATACCCCCTGGTGGGCTTGTCCGTACGTCCTGGGCGTGGGTGCCCAGGTAGACGCGGGCCAACGACTCGGCCCCCCGTGCGCGCAGCTCGGACGAGCGTCCCTCCAACAACGTCCGGCCGCCGGCGATCACGTAACTTCGGTCGGAGATGGCGAGGACCGACAGGCTCTGCTCGACCAGCAGGAAGGAGGTGCCGGACTCGCGGGCTTCGCGGACGAGCTGGAGGAGTTCCTCGACCACGACCGGGGCCAGGCCGAACGAGAGCTCGTCGACCATCAGCAGGCGGGGTCGGGCGAGCAACGCTCGGGCAAGCCCGAGCATCTGCTGTTGCCCGCCCGAGAGCATGCCAGCGGGCTGTCCGAGCCTGCCGGCCAGGGCGGGGAAGAGCTCCAGGAGCCGATCACGGTCTCGACGGATGGCAGTGGCCCCGTCACGCCGAACCGTTGCTCCGAGCATGAGGTTCTCCCCCACGGTCAACGAGGTGAGGATCCCCCGGCCCTCGGGCAGGTGACCCAGGCCCCAGGCAGCGCGCACCTCCGGCGGCTCATGATCGAACCGGCGCCCGCCGAGCACGACCTCACCGCTCCAGGGGCGGATGACGCCCGAGATGGCACGGAGCGTGGTCGTCTTTCCGGCGCCGTTCGCCCCCAGCAGTGAGACGATCTCGCCTTCACGGACCTCGAGTTCAACCCCGTACAGCGCCTGGACGGCCCCGTACCCTGCGACCAGTGCCCTAACCGACAGCAGCAACCCCGGCTCCCAGGTAGGCGTTGACCACGTGTGGCAGCCTCAGCACCTGGGCCGGGGCTCCGTCAGCGATCAACTGGCCGAAGTCGAGGACGACGATCCGTGAGCAGAGGCGCGTGACCAGCTCGATGTCGTGCTCGACGATCAGCACGGCCAGACCGCGCTCCTCGACCCGCCGTTTCAGCGGCTCGATGAGGCGCTCCACCTCCGCCGGGCCGAGACCCGCCGCCGGCTCGTCGAGCAGCACCACCAGGGGATCGGCAGCGAGAGCCCGTGCCACCTCGACCACCTTCTGGCTGGAGAAGGGGAGCGATGCCGCAGGGTGGTCCCGCCAGTCGTTCAGGTCGAGCTGACGCAACAGTTCCTCGACACGGACCAGCGAGACCACGTGGCTCCGCTTGCGGTCCCATCCGATGTGACCGTCGAGGCCCAGCATCACGTTCTCCCACACGGTCAGCTCGGGAACCAGTCGGGGCGTCTGGAAGGTTCGGCCAAGCCCTCGTCGAGCGATCCGATGCGGTCGCAGGGAGGTGAGGGGCCTGTCGCCCAGGAGCACACGGCCTCTGGTTGGGGACACGTAGCCCGAGATGGCGTTGAGGAGCGTCGTCTTGCCCGCTCCGTTGGGACCGATCAGGCCGGTAAAGCCCCGGGCCACCGAGAACGACACGCCCTGCAGGACGGTGTTGCCCCCAAAGCCGACCACGAGATCCTCAACGGTCAGCCTGACGTCGGCGGGAGGCATGTCGTCTACTCCATTGGCGACAAGGTGGCCGGGCGGGGGCGACGTGAACGTAACCGTGCAGGAAGGGAGGCCAGGCCGCTGGGCAGGTAACGAACGACCAGGATCAAGGTGAGACCGAAGGCCAGCGTCTGCCCGCTTCCCACCAAGGCGGGCACGAGCGAGCTGACGACGTGGGATTGCAGGAGCTCGCGAACGGCGATGACGAAGATCGCGCCGATGAGGGCGCCACTGAGCCGGTTGACGCCACCGACGAAGAGCTGGACCAGAAAGATCACCAGCAGGGGGAGATCGAAGAGGTCGGGGGTGAGGAAGGTGATGAGCTGACCGAAGACGGCACCTGCCAGTCCGGCCAGGAAGGCGCTGATGGCGAACGCCAGCAGCTTGTACCGCATGGCCGAGATCCCCAACGAGCCGGTTGCCGGCTCGATGTCGCGGACCGCCTTCAGGCAGCGCCCGATCCGGGAGCGGCCCAAGGCAGTAAGCGTCACCATCACGGCGGCGAGGATCACCATCGCGAGGTACCAGACGAGACTCGGGGTATCGATGCCATCGAGCTGGATGGGCACCACGGCCATGCCCTGCGGTCCCCGGCTCAGAGGTGTGAGCTGCACGAAAGCCTGATGAAGCAGCTCGCCGAAGGCGAGCGTGGCGATGGCCAGGTAGAAGCCTCGCAGCCGCGCGGCGGGCAGCCCGACCAGCGCGCCCAAGCCGGCGCTGGCCGTGCTCGAGGTGAGCGCGGCCAGCGGCCACGGCCAGCCGTGCCCGGCCAGGTAGGCGGTGGCGTAGGCGCCGACACCGAAGAGACCGGCATGGGCGAGCGCGATCTGGCCGGTCCAGCCCATGAGCACGGTGAGCCCGGTACCCGCGATGGCGTAGATCGCAATCCAGGTCAGCAGGTACATCAGATAAGCGTTCAGGTACGCGGGTGCGAAGAAGACCCCGGCACCCAGCGCGAGGACCCCAAAGCCAATGGCACCGTAGCGGACCGCGGGGTTCACACCTCGCGACCTGTACCAGGCCCGAGCAGGCCGGTGGGACGAACGAGCAAGATGACCATGATCCCGAGCAGGGCGACCGTTGAAGCGGCCGCACCCGAGAGGTAGGCGCCGGCGAGGTTCTCGATCACCCCGAGCGCCAGTCCACCGACCACGGCTCCACCTATGGAGGAGAAGCCACCCGCGGTGGCCGCGACGAACCCATTGATGATCAGGTCATCACCCGACTGCGGATTGAGGACCGAGGCTTGCGCGGAGAGCAGCACGGCGATGGCGGCGATGCTCGAGGCGATCGCCCATGAGAGGCCGGAGACGGTGGCCACGCGCACGCCCAGCAGGCGCGGCACCAGCGGATCTTCCGCGACCGCCCTCATGCGGACACCCCAGGTCGTCCGAAAGAAGACGATCAACCATCCCGCGATGACCAGGCCCACCGCCAGGGTCATCACCTGGGCGTTGGTGACGACCACCTGTCCGAGATTGAAGGACCCGGAGACGAGGCTCGGCAAGGGCTGGGGCTCGTATCCCCACAGGAGGCCCACGCTCGAGTTGAGGACGAACCAGATGCCGATGGTCATCAGCACCGTGGTGAAGTGCGAGAGTCCGATCAGGTGGCGGATGGTGAGTCGCTCGACCACCCAACCCGTGCCGAAGGCAGCGGCAATGCCTACGAGGATCGCCAGCCCGTAGGGGAGATGCAACTGCGACCACAACGACTTGATCACGTAGACCGGGAGCAGTCCCATCGCCCCCATGGCGAAGTTGGGCACGCTGGTGGTCTTCATGGTCACGACCAACCCCAGGGCGAGGAGGGCGTACGAACTCCCGGCGGCGAGTCCGCTGATGACCTGCTGCGCCATCCCTACCACCCGGGGGCCGCGCC
>JAJPKS010000169.1 GCA_021323605.1 Bacillota bacterium
CGGCCCTGACCCCGGCCGGGACGGCCGCCTCCGCGCACGCTCCCCCTCTCGGCCCGGCCGGCGGGACCGCCGCCGACCACGGCACGACCGGAGGTCCACCCGCCCACCTCGAGTGACCGCGGGGCCGTGCGCGACCGGCGCCGGAGGCGCAGGATCGGGGGATGCGCGTCGCTTCCCGCCCTGACCGCCATGGGCGCGGCCCGTGCCCGGCCGGCGGCGACGGCGAAGGCACCGGGCCGGCCGGCTCCCGCTTCCAGGAGGCGGTGGTGGCGGTCCTCTGTGCCCTCGGCCGGGGCGAGGTGGTCAGCTACGGTGAGGTGGCGGCCCGGGCCGGCTACCCGGGCGCCGCCCGGGCGGTGGGGAACCTCCTGGCCCGGCGCGGCGGCCTGCCCTGGTGGCGCGTGGTCCGCTCCGACGGCCGGCTGGCCGCGGGTGACGTCCGGCGCCAGGCCGAGCTGCTGCGTGCCGAGGGGATCCCGGTGCGCGGCGCACGGATCGCGGACCGCGCCCGCTTGCGGCGGCTGGCGCCCGACCCCGCCGGCGTCCCCCCGGCCGACCTGCCGGGCTCCTGAGGCCCGCCTCCCGGCCGCGGCCCCGGCGCCGGTCGTGGTATCTGAAACCCAGGTCCCCCCGCCGGACGGACCATGGATCAGGAGGTCGCCGCCGTGAAGGTGTTCGTCGCCGGGGCCAGCGGTGCGCTCGGCATCCCGGTGCTCAGAGCGCTCGTCTCCCACGGCCACGAGGTCACCGGCACCACGCGCAGCCCGGACCGGCGGCGGCGGATCGCGGAGGCCGGAGCGAAGCCCGTCGTGACCGACGCCCTGGACCGGGAGGCGATCCGGTCGGCGGTGGCGTCCGCCGCTCCGGAGGCGGTCGTCGACGTGCTGACGGCACTGCCCCGGCCCGGGCCTCGACGCGCCGCCGACCTGCGGGCGACCAATCAGGTACGCCGGCAGGGATCGCGCAACCTGCTCGAGGCGGCGAGGGCGGCGGGCGCGCGGCGCTACGTCGCCGAGTCGTTCTTCCTCGTGTACGGGGACGGCGACCACGGCCCGGAGCCTCTCTCCGAGGAGGCGCAGGTCCCCGCCCGCGAGCCGAGCCCGCCCACCCGGGAGGCGGTGGACGCCCTGCTGGCCAAGGAAGGAGCGGTGCTGACGGCGGCGCGCGGCGGTCGGATCGAGGGGATGGTGCTTCGCTTCGGCGGCTTCTACGGGGCCGGCGCCGGCACCGAGGAGATGATCGACCTCTTGCGCCGGCGGCGGCTGCCGGTGCCGCCGCGCTCCCGAGGTGTCACCCCCTGGGTCCACGTCGAGGACGCCGCGGCGGCCGTGACGGCGGCCCTGGAGCGGGGCCAGGCGGGCGGGATCTACAACGTAGCCGACGACCGCGCCGCCTCCCTGGCCGAGTTCGCGCGCCGGCTGGCGGAGGCGGCCGGCACCCCCCCGCCCCTCCCCCTGCCCGGCTTCCTGATCGGGCTCGCCGCTCCCTACCTGAAACGGCTCCTGGTTGACACGCGGCTACGACTCTCGAACCGGCGGGCGAAAGAGGAGCTGGCCTGGCGACCGGCCTACCCGAGCATCGCCGAGGGTCTGCCCGCCGTCGTCCGGCAGCTGAAGGGGGGCTCGGCCTGACCCGGGCGGGTTGCCCGGGTCGGGCGGGACGGCCTCAGGCCGGCTTCTCGGCCAGCGACTCGTCCGGGTACACCAGCTCGATGTCGAGCGCGATCTCCATCTCCTCGCTGGCCATCGGTCCCCAGCTGAAGATCCGGTTCCAGGTGATGCCGAAGTCGCGGCGGTCGATGGTGACCACCGAGGTGAAGCCGGCCCGCAGACCCCAGGAGTCGGCGACCACGCCGTGGAAGTCGGCCGGGATCTGGAGAGGACGGGTGACCCCCTTCATGGTCAGCTCGCCGTCGATCGTAAAGCCCCCCTGGCGAGGGGCGATGGAGGTGCTGCGGAAGCCGATGGTGGGATGGCGCTCGGCGTCGAGCCAGGGCTCGGAGCGCATGAAGTCCTCCTGGGCGGGGTGGCCGGTGGTCACCGATCGGGCATCGATCTCGATCTCGAAGGAGGAGCGCAAGGGGTCCTCGGGGTCCACCTGGAGGCGGCCGGAGAGGCCCGGGAACTTGGCCCGCAGGCGCGCCACCGACATGTGCCACACGCTGGCGAAGACCTGGGAGTGGATCGCGTCCACGTTCCAGGTCCCGGCCCGGAGCTGGAGCTGCTTGGACGAGGTCTGACTCATCGCCCGGAATGTACGCCTCGGCGCGCCCATGACGCAGCCCCAGCCCACCGCGCGTTACCCTCGGCGGCGTGAACCGCGAACGACTGGGACGGCTGGGGATCTTCAGCGGCCAGCTGGCGGCCTTTTCGACGCCCGTCCAGCGCCGGGTGGTGGCCGAGCTGGAGGCGCTCGGCTACGGCGCCATCTGGTACGGGGAGGCGTTCGCCCGCGAGCCCTTCGTGCAGGGCGCCATCTTCCTCTCCGCGACCGAGCGCATGGTGGTGGCCACCGGCATCGCCAGCATCTACGCCCGGGACGCGACCGCCATGGCCTTCGGCGCCCGCTCGCTCAACGAGCTGGGCGAGGGCCGCTTCCTGCTCGGCCTGGGCGTGGCCCACGCCCACAACGTGGGCCTGCGCGGGCACCGGTACGGCCGGCCGGTGGCCACCATGCGCGCCTACCTGGAGGCCATGGACGAGGCCGAGCCGCGCTGGCGCGGCCCCGAGGCGCCGCCCCCGGACCGGGTGCTGGCCGCGCTCCGTCCCCGCATGCTGGCCCTGGCCGCCGAGCGCACCGCCGGCGCCTTTCCCTACTTCGTTCCGGTGGAGCACACGCGCCGCGCCCGCGCCATCCTGGGTCCGGATCGGCTCCTCGTCACCGAGCAGGCGGTGGTGCTGGCCGGCTCGCACGAGGAGGCACGGGCGATCGGCGACCGCCACACCAGGGCCTACCTCGCCCTCCCCAACTACCGGAACAACCTCCTCGACCTGGGCTGGAGCGAGGCCGACCTGGAGCCGCCCGGCTCGGATGCGCTCTTCGACGCGCTGGTGGCCTGGGGCGGGGTCGAGGAGATCCGACGGCGGGTCGAGGAGCACCGCCGGGCGGGCGCCGACCACGTGGTCCTGAACCTGGTCACGAAGGACCCCTCCCGCCCCTACCTCGAGGAGGCACGGCTCCTGGCCGGCATCTGATCGAGACCGTTCCAGCCCGGAGGCGCCGTCGCCGCCGGCCGGTGACGGCGATGGGCTGGCCGCAGGGCCCCCACACCGATCATCTCGGCATCGGTCATCGATTCGGGCAGCCCGTGGCCGACGCGCGCTGCCGGCGAGGCGCCCCCGGGGCCGACGGGAGCGCCCGCCGGGGGTCGTCTCCCGTGGCCCCGGAAACGGAAGCGATCAGGCGGTGGGGGGCGGGCCCAGGATCTCGATGGCGTGGGCGGCCGCCGCCCGGCTCAGCACCTCGGCGTCGATCGACCCGGGCTCGGGCAGCCGGCGCTGCCGGGCCGGCTCGCCGGCGGCGGCGGCGAAGGACTCGAAGCCCGAAGGGGTCGTGATCTGGAGGGTACGCAGGGGCTGGTCGGGGCCGACGACGAAGGTGTGCGGCCGCCCGGCGGGGAGGAACACCACGTCGCCCGGGGCCGCCTCCAGGATCTCCCCGTCGCAGTGGAAGGTGGCCGTGCCCGAGATGACGTAGAAAAGCTCGTCCTCCTCGCGATGCCGGTGCAGTGGAGGGGCGAAGCCGGGAGGGTTCAGGAACTCGACCACGGTGAGACGGCCCCGGGTGGCGGCGCCGTCGGCCTTGACCGTGACCAGGTTGCCGAGGAACCACAGCGCGTGCCCCTCGTCGGGCCCGAGCCGGTAGGGACGTGGAATGGCGGACGACGACATAGCTGGACCTCCAATTAGTAAGGTTCCCATACGGTATGGAAATGATACTAAGGTATCCTTACGATCATGGCAACGGGCCGGGACGAGCCCTACACGCAATCCCTGCTCCTCGCCGCCTACCAGGAGACGGCCGCGGCGCTGCTGGCGGCGCTGCGGCGGGCCGGCCACACCTCCATCCGCCACAAGCACGGGGCGGTCTTCGCCAACCTCGACGTCGAGGGGACCCGACCCTCGGTGCTGGCCGAGCGGGCGGGCATGACCAAAGCCGCGGTGGGCGAGCTGGTCGACGAGCTGGAGCGGCTGGGCTACGTGCGGCGGCAGCCGGATCCCTCCGATCGGCGGGCCAAGCTCATCGTCCCGACCGCGGCCGCGCACGACGTGGTGCGGGTGGTACGGACGGTCAACGAGGAGATCGAGGGCCGCTTCCGCGACCGGCTCGGCGAAGAAGCCTATGCCATCCTCCGGGGCGCGCTCATGGCCATCGTTCCCCGGGAGCGGATCCAGCTCCAGCCAAGGATCGTGCCCGGCGGGCAGGGCGCCGGGCACGAACGCAGGCGCCCGAACGCGGACGGGGGGCCGGCGAGGCCAGCCGGTCTCCGCTGACGCGCCGGTGCCGGCCCTGCCGGCCGGGCCTCAGACCTCCTCTCCGGCGGCCGCCCACCCGGTCCCCGCGTCTGGGCCACGGCCACACCGGCCAGAACGAGGCCGATGCCCAGGCCCTGGACCCAGCTCAGCCGCCGGCCCAACAGGAGCACGTCGATCAGCGTCGCCACCACCGAGCTGAGCAGGCCCAGCATGCTCACACTGCCGCCGGCAGGCGGCGCAGGCCGGGGAACCAGAGCGCGTACGCGACCACGGTCCCGACCACGCCGAGGTAGCCGTAGCCGGCCAGGTCCGGCGGCCGGAGGGCGGGCAGGGGACGCTCCAGGAGCACGGCCCCCAGCAGGTCCAGGGCGCCACCGAGGAGGAGCTGCCAGGCCAGCGAGCCGAGCAGGGGCATGGTCCGGCCCCACCTGGCGGTAGTGCCGTGGCCAGCGATCAGCTCACCGTGGCCAGGATCGCGGCCGCCAGGCCCACCCCGTCCAGCAACCTCCAGGCCAGAAGACGGTCAGCGAGGGCTGGGCGGCGAGCACGATCGCGGCCACCGACCCGGGCAGACGCTGGGCACCCAGGTAGAGGGCGGGGAAGAAGAGACCGACGGAACCGGCTGGCGCCGGCCGACGGCGACGGATGCCCACGAGCCGGCTCAGGACGCTCGCCGGACGCGTCCGACCGAGGCGACGGCGAGAGCGCACGGACGGGGTCGGGTCTCCCCTCCTTCCTCCTCGCGCGTGCTACCATGCCCGCGGGCGAGCTGCTCGGGCGGCCGTTACCGTAGCTCAGCTGGCAGAGCAACAGACCAAGGATCTGTGTCCCGGGTTCGATCCCCGGCGGCCCGGCGCTCCGGCGCCAGCGGTTGTCCACCACCACGCTCGCCCACCCCCGCCGACCCTATACTTCCTTCCTCGCGCGAGCCGTCGAGCAGTCGTCGTCAGCCGGAAAGCATCGCCCCGCTGGGGCACGGGCGTACGACCGGCGATTGGTCCTCCTGCTCGCACCTCTTGTCGGCCTGACCGAGGAAGGAAGGATGCGTCGATACGTACGCCACCTCAGGACCACACCGCAGAGCATGCCCATCCCGGATGTACCGCACATGGTGCCGAACCGGGCCGGCGGCTTCGTCTACCCGCTCTCCGACGAGGAGCGGCTCTGGCGGTTCCTCGTTCTCGGCAGCGCCGACGGCTCCTACTATGCCTCGGCACCGGAGCTGACGCGCGAGAACGCCTTCGTGGTCGACCGCCTCCTCGAGGCTGGCAAGGGTCCATGGGTGGTCGACCGGATCGTCGAGGTGTCCGAGTCGGGGCGCGCACCACGACAGGAGCCGGCCATCCTCGCCCTGGCGCTCTGTCTGCGCACCGCTCCCGACGTGGAGACCCGGCGCAGGGCCGCCGAGGCGACGCCACGCGTCTGCCGGACCGTCACCGCGCTCGCCTCGCTGGCGGAAGCCAGCAAGGCCGTCGGCGCCAAGCCCGGCTGGGGCCGCGTCGCCAGGCGTGCCTTCAACAACTGGCTCACGAGCAGGACGCCGGCCGACCTCGCCTACCAGGCGGTGAAGTACCGCCAGCGCCAGGGCTGGACGCTGGCCGACGTCATGCGCCGCTCGAGGCCCCTCCTCGACGCAGAGGATGAGCGCCGGCCGATCATCGACTGGGTGCTCGACCGCCAGGCGCATGCCCGGCCCCGCAGCCCGCGCCACGGCCGAACGACGGCCAACCTGCCCGCCATCGTCGAGGCCTTCGAGCGCATCCAGGCGGAGACGGATCCAACTCAGGCCGCCCGGCTGGTGCGCGACCACCGTCTGCCCTGGGAGGCGGTGCCCGACCGCTTCGCGCGGGACCTGGCCGTCCAGGAGGCCCTCTTCGAGAACATGCCCACGACGGCGATGCTCCGGCAGCTCGGCCGCCTCACCAACCTGGGCCTGATCACGCCTGGCGGTGAGCACGCACACGAGGTCGTCCGTCGCCTTGAGGACCGTGAGCGGCTCCGGCGGGCCCGCGTCCATCCCTTCGCGCTCTTCCTGGCCCATGCCACCTACGCGGCAGGCCATGGCCTGCGGGGCCACCTGTCCTGGAAGCCGGTGCCGGAGGTGATGGAGGCCCTTGAGGCCGCTTTCTTCGCCAGCTTCGGCAACCTACGGCCGAGTGGCCGCCGTCTCCTCACGGCCATCGACTTCTCCGGCTCCATGGGGAGCCCGTTCCTTCTCGATGTGCCGAACCTCTCCCCCGCCCTGGCGGGGACGGTGATGGCGGCCATCACCCTGCGCACGGAGCCGGGGGCGGTGGCTCTCGCCTTCGACACGCGTGTGACGGAGTTCCACCTCGACCGCGAGACCTCCATCGCGGGCCTCACGGAAGCGGCGGAGCGGACCCTGCACCACCTCGGGGGTGGGACCGACTGTGCCGCGCCGATCGTCCATGCCATCCAGCACTGGAGCGACCTGGACGGTATCGTCCTCTACACGGACGAGGAGACCTGGGCGGGGAGCGTTCATCCCATCGAGGCGATCAGCCAGTACCGCGCCCGCTGGGAACGGCCGACCAAGATGGTCACCGTGGCCATGGTGGCCCACGGTTACACGCTGGCCAACCGCAACCGCGAGGGCCGTCCCGAGGATGCCGGCGCCATGACCGCGGTCGGGATGGACCCGAACGTGCCGGCCCTGATCGGCGAGTTCCTGGCCCGGGAGCCGGCCGCCGCCGGCTGGCCTCCCTAGCGCACGAGGATCTTCCAAGGCCTGAACGTCACCACGTACCGCGTCTCGCCCTCCTGGAGCAGCCGGCGGACGTCCACGTGGTACTTCTTGCCCACGCGCTCCCCGAAGACGCAGTCCGGATCCGGCGCCAGCTCCGCCCGGCCGCGCACGGCAAGGTAGCGGGCCGGGTTGGCCACGTCCAGGATGAAGAAGCTGAACTCCGGCCGCTTCATCAGGTTCTTGACCTTCTGGCGGGCGTCGCTCAGCCAGCTCTTGAGCTCGCCGTCCTCGTCGTCGTGGAGGAACCAGACGGCGGTGGTGTGCGGGATTCCCGTGTCGCCGACGGTCGAGAGGATCCCGACCTCGGCCTCCAGCAGGTCACGATGGGAATCCGGGAACTGAGACATGACACCCTCCCACGGTCACGGCGAATGGCCTCCGGAGCGCGCCGGCGCTCCCCCCGGCAATCGTAGCCACCGGTCGCCGGTCGGCTCGCCGGCCGTGCGCTCCCAGAGGAACGGTGAGGCCACGGCCTCGTGGAGGAAGGAGCCGTTCCGGGGCCGCGGC
>JAJPKS010000488.1 GCA_021323605.1 Bacillota bacterium
TCGTAGCCCAGGTGCCACCAGAAGTCGTAGGCCAGGAACTGGGGCCCACGGTCGAGCTCGAAGCGCCCCTTCACCGCGAAGGTGTCGTGGTCGATCACGAAGATGCCTCCCGGCCCGTCGCCGTCGGGCGCCCCCAGGGCGCTGACGTAGATGCCGTCGGGGCCGCAGTGAACGGTGTGGGGCCGGCTGTAGCCGGCCCGGTCCGCGATCTCCTCCGGCTCGATGGTCTTGACCAGAGCCGGCTGCCGCGGGTCGGGCCCGGTGTCGACCACGTAGATGCGGCTGGAGCGCAGCCCGGGGATCAGTAGGTACCGGCGCTCAACGTGCGGGTGCGGGGCGTAGGGGCAGAGGGCCGAGCTGCACGCGTTCCAGCCGAAGTGGTGCAGCTCGTCGCCGCGGTTGGGCATCTCCAGCCGGGAGACGATCCGGCCGTAGGCCGAGGAGGCCGGGTCGACGTCGACCGTGAGCAGGGCGTCGGGCGTCCGCGCCTCGGGATCGAAGCTGACCACGTAGGCCAGTGTCTCCGGCGGCGCCTCGACCGCCTGGCGAGGTGACGGATAGAAGGTGGGATCTGGCCTGAGCAGGGTTGCCATCGATGATCCTCCTGAACTCGCTCGGAGCACCAATTCCCGCAAAGCGGAGGACGAGTCCAGCCGGCCGCACGGGCCGGGCCACCCGTGGGCGGTCTAGGAGCAGAACACGGCCGGCGCATGCACCAGGCGCTGCGCCGGCCAGGCGATGTCGAACTCCAGCACCCCGATGACGATTCTATTCGGGACCGCCCACCGGAGGTCCCACCGGCCTTCGCTCAGGTCCCAACCTTGAAGGCCACCCCCAAGGCGTAGGTGACGCCCCCGACCAGCACGCCGGCGGCGGTCATCTCCAGGCCCGAGCCCCACCAGGTTCGCAGCGTCACCAGCGACTTGGCGGCGCCGACCGCGAAGTGCGCCAGCAGCGAGATCCCCGCCGCCCAGAGCACGCCCGCCGTCCCCTGGACGAAGAAGAAGGGGACGACGGGGATGATGGCCCCGACGGCGGTGCTGATCAGGCCGGCCAGGGCCGCCGTCCAGGGGTTCCCGCCCGTGTCCTGGCCGCCCAGCTCCTCGGCCACCAGGCTCTCGAGCATGACCTCCGGGCGGTGGGACAGCTTGTCCACCAGCTGGTCGGCGTCCTCCTTGCTCAGCCCCTTCAGCTGGTAGAAGAGCGACAACTCCTCCCGCTCCTCGCTCGGATGCTCTTCCAGCTCCCGGCGTTCCTGAGCGAGGTTGGCGACCGCCATCTCGGCCTCGGAGCGCGCGGCCAGCCAGGCCCCCACCCCCATCGACACCGCCGACGCCACCGCCCCGGCCAGGCCGGCGGTGAGGACGAAGCTCGAGCCGCCGGTGGCCCCGGAGACCCCGGCCACGATCCCGAACACGGCCGCCAGTCCGTCGTTGGCCCCGTAGATGGCGTCCGAGACCCAGCTGCCCCCCCGGCGGTGCCAGGTCTCGCGCTCGAGGATGCGGCGCAGCCGGACGCCGGCGCCCGGCTCACCACCCGGCTGCACCGGGGCACCCCACGCAGCCTGCTTCGTGGGGACCCCCACCGGAGTCCGGCCCCCGGCCATCTCGTCGACCGCGCGGGAGTGCGTCCGCTCGTCGCGCCGGATGGAACGCAGGAGCTCGTCCGTGACGGGATCACCGGTGGAGGTTCCGTACACCCCCAGGACCTCGTCGTCCTCGGCGGCCTCCCGCGCCCGCAGCAGTCGCTCCACCGGCGCCAGCCGGGCCTGGAGCCTGAGCCAGGGCGAGATGCGGACCGAGGACTCGTCCGGGATGGGCACGCCGAGCTCGGTCAACCGCCGCTCGATCCGACGCCGGTGGTTGGCCTCGGCGTCGGCGATCCGGCGCAGGATGTCCGCCCGCCGGGGATCGCGCTCCCGCCGCGCCAGCACCTCGTAGACGTACCGGGCCTCGATCTCGCCCCGCCACGCCTTCAGCAGCCGTTCCCGTGCCTCGTCCATGCCGCTCATCGACCTCCGGGACCGGGACGTGCTCCCCGGCCGCCCACCGGTCGACCGAGGATCATCTCGTTATGGTGCCAGAGGCCGAGCCTCCATCGCCGGGGCACTCTGGCCCTGCCCGGCGCCGTCGCTCAGCCCAGGGTGGCGGGCACGGTGGTGAGGCGGAGCAGGCGGCCCTCCCGCAGCACCTCGACCTCGACCGGTCGTCCCGCGCTGGCGCCGACCATCTGGGCCTGGAGATCGCCGGTCCTGCTCACCGGGCGGCCTCCGACGCTCACGATCAGGTCCCCGGGACGCAGCCCGGCCCGCTCCGCCGGGCTGCCCGGCACCACCTCCACCACCCCGATCGCCCGCCGTCGACCCAGGCGGGCGGCGGCCGCCGGGGGCAGGGGCTGGGTGCCGCCGGCGATGCCCAGGTACCCGCGTCGCACCCGCCCCTCGCGCTGGAGGGCGTCGAGGATGCGGCGCGTGGTCGCGTTGATGGGCACCGCGAGCCCGAGGCCGACGCCGGCCACGGCGGTGTTGATGCCCACCAGCCGGGCGGCGCCGTCCGCCAGCGCCCCGCCGGAGTTGCCCGGGTTCAGGGCCGCGTCGGTCTGGATGACGTCCTCGATGACCACGCGCCCCCGCTCCCAGCCGGTGGAGAGGGAGCGCCCCAGGCCACTCACCACCCCGGCCGTGACCGATCCGGCGTAGCCGAGGGGGCTCCCCACCGCGACCACCAGCTGCCCCACCCGCAGACGATCGGCATCGCCGACCTCCACCGGGCTGAGTCCCCCGTCGGGGACGCGTACCAGGGCCAGGTCGGAAGGCGGGTCGACCCCGGCCAGCTCCACCTCGTGTTCGATGCCGTCGGCGAAGGCGGCGGTCGCGCGGGCCGCCCTGCCGACCACGTGCGCGGAGGTGACCAGTAGGTCGGAGGTCAACGCCACCGCCGATCCCACGCCCGCGAAGCGGCGACCCGGGGCGCCGATGCGGAGGCTGGCCACGGAGGAGAGCAGGCGCTCGGCCACCCGGGTGACGATGGCCGAGTAGGCGTCGAGCGCCTCCTCCTCCGGCGATGCCTCCGGCCGGAAGAGCGAGCTCATGTCCGGCTCAGAAGCCCCGCACGTCCTCCGCCCGCCAGGCCCAGGGGGCCGGTCCCCATCCCCAGGGAGCGGGCGCCCAGGGCGCGCGGAGTCCACGCCGCCAGGCGCGCCGGCGACGCAACGCCGCCCGCAGCTCGTGCGCCCCGGCCCACGGCGCCCCCGACCCGCCCGGGGTGAACGTGATCGTGGTCTCCCCGCAGGTCGCCCCCCAGGTGACGGGGAGGTCGAAGCGCCGCTGCGCCTCCCGGGCGATGGCGATCCGCTCCGGCCGGGTGGCCTCGCGGAAGCGGGCGATCCGCCCCGCCTCGGCCGCCGCCTTGAACTCGGCCGCGACACCCTCGGGCAGCTCCGGTCCGGTGAGCGTCCCCACCACCACGATCTGCCTGCCGTCGATCGTCACCGACGGCGCCCCCGTGAACCAGCCGTCCGGGAGCCGTCCGGCGAACCAGCCCGCGATCCACTCCGCTGATTGTGTGTTCATGCTTACATCATTACACATTCTGGTTCCGCCTGCCGGCTCGGCGATCAGGCCTTCTGCGGCTGCGAGCGCCCCAGCTCGGCCCCCGATCGGTCCAGGGCCACGGCCACGAAGTAGGGGCCGGAGGAGTTGACGGAGACGGCGGTCTCGAAGCCGGTGCGGGGCGCCCGGGCCACCGGCCGCAGCGCGCCCGGGCTCCCCCCGGCCAGGATCTGCCACGTCGCCACCCCGGTGGCGCCGTTCCAGCTCGCGTAGACGGTGGAGCCGCCCACGGCGTTGGTGCCGACGGCCAGGGCGGGAGGCTCCGAGGGCCGGCCCACCCAGTCCCGGGCGAAGGCGCGGTAGGACTGGTCGTCGGCGGGCAGCCGCCCGTCCAGCACCAGGTCACCGTTCTGGTCGAACTCCGAGAAGTAGGGCTGGGCACCCCAGCCGACCAGGGCGCCCCCGTCCGGGAGCAGCTCGAAGCTGCCCTGGTTGGGAGACAGCAGCTCAGCCGGGTGCGTGTACTGACGCTCCAGGGTGGCCCTCTTCGCCTTCTCGTCCAGGACGAGCAGGATGGCCCGGGACTGATTCTCCATGGCCGGGGAGGCGCCGTTGTCGAAGATCGAGAGGCGATCCGGGCCGTGGGGACGGACGTGGTGCTGCCAGTAGAAGCGGGCGCCCGGGCCGAGGCCGAAGCTCGAACGCCGGCCGCCCAGGCGCCAGGCCACCTCCCCGGTCGCGCGCGAGACCTTGTAGACCGTCCAGGTGTTGCGGGCCGAGATCAGCAGATCGCCGTCCGGGGCCACCGCCACCGAGTTGAGGTGGAAGTAGTCGAAGGGGGAGTGGGAGGAGGGGTCCAGCTTCTGGTAGGTCTCCTCGACCGGCACGTGCTGGAGGCTGCGCCACTCGAAGAGGAGCTTGCCGGTGGTCACCTCGATCTCCTGGACCACCCCCTCCAGGACCTGCCCCTTTCCCGGCCCGCCGAGGCCCGAGAGGTCGGCCTCGACGGTGTGGTAGGCGGTGATCAGGGCGGTCCCCTGGTCGGTGAGCACGAACTCGTGCAGGTCGGCCTGGAGGTCGTTCTGGGCGTGCACCGTGGCCACCCGGCGATAGCTGGCGTCGGCGATCACGCAGACCCCCTGACCGTAGCCGCTGACGATGTTCCCCTCCCACCAGGTGAGGTGGGGCTGTCCCTGGAAGGTCTGGACGTCGAGGCCCATGGTGAACGTGCTCGAGGGCTGGAACCACACCAGGTGCCCCCCGCGATCGACGATCATCAGCCCCTGCTGACCGGGGCCGCCGGTCGTGTAGCCCTTGGGGGCCAGGAAGAGGTAACGGGGGGCGCCCGGCCCCCTCGCCCCCGGGCGGCTGGTCAGGGTCACCCGGGGTGGCTCCAGGTCGGGGCGGGACACGAAGGAGTAGACCTCGCTGGCCGGCGCCCCCGAGGAGGACGAGCCCGCCGGCGACGGCCGTGGCCAGCGGTAGCCAACGTAGCCGGCGCCGGCGAGCAGGACCAGCCCCGCCCCGCCCTTGAGGGAGGCACCCAGGAACTGGCGTCGGCTCCATCTGGTTCGCGACATCGCGCCTCCTTCAGCTCCCGGCGGCCTTCGCCCGGGTGGGGGCCGGGGTGCCGGTGAGGGTCGTCGCCGGGTGGACGGGCAGCAGGACCGGGGGCCGTGGCCGCTGGTTGAAGTCGAAGTCCGCGGCCAGGTCGCCGAGGATGGGGGCGTCCTCGCGGACGTCGGGTCGGGGGTCGGGACGCCCGTCGCTCCGGGGATCGATGCGCTGGCCGCCCAGGAAATCGTCCTCGATGAACTTGTCGTAGGCGTCGAAGGAGAGCGTCTGGTGGTCGACGTACCCGGCCCGGGCGTAGGGGCTGATGACCAGGCCGGGCACCCTGAGCCCGTAGCCGTTCCGGTCGACGCTCGGGGGCGGAACGTGGTCGTAGAAGCCGCCCCAGTCGTCCCAGGCGAGAAAGATCGCCGACGAGCTCCAGTCGGGGCTCTGCATGACGGCGTTGACGAGGCTGGTGACGTAGGACTGACCGTAGCTCACCGGGGCCGGCGGGTGCTCGCTGACCTCGCCCGAAGGCACCACCCAGGACACCGCGGGGAGCCTCCCCTCCCGGGCCGCCCGGTAGAAGCCGTCGACCGACTGGATGTTGGCGAGCTGCCCGTCGAGCCGGACGGTGTCGAAGTAGGGGAGCGGGTTCCAGATGCCCGGGGTGCGGGCGTTCTGCTTCACCGGGGCGCAGGCGAGGGCGGCGTCGTCCTCGCAGTCGGGCTCGGTCCCCGCCACCACGTAGTAGGCCCAGCTCACGTGGTGGCGGTGGAGCAGGTAGGTGAGGTCGGTCCAGGCGTAGA
>JAJPKS010000440.1 GCA_021323605.1 Bacillota bacterium
CCGAGCCCGCTGGTCAGCGGCACCACGTCGGCGCTGCCGCCGACCAGGCCCGAGGCCATCATCACCGGCTGGTCCGGCTCCCAGTCGATCTCGATCGAGAGGTCGGGGGAACCGGACCGCGAGGGCAGGACCGGCGCCGTCCACCCCTCGCCCCGGAGCAGCCGGAGGAGGCCAGAACGCGAGTCGAGGCGCTCCAGGCGCTCACGGACCTCGGCCAGCACCACCTGGCCCAGGCCGGCCGAGCGCGCGGCCCCGATCCGGACCTCGCCCGCGGCCAGTGCTCCGAGGAGCTGGCGCACCCGGTCCAGGTCGTCCGTGGCGCCGCCGGGCAGCTCCAGGCTCAGCCGGAGCCGGAGCCGGGTGCCGCGGGGGAACACCATGCGATCGAACTTCACCATCTCCGCCGCGGTGCCACGCCGACGGTCGATCCCGACCCCGTCCCGCACCTCCACCACCGGTACCCCTTCCACCGGCGCGTCCTCGATCAGCAGCCGGCTGGCCCCCACATCCGAACCCTCCGACCCGCCGAAGAGCCGGGTCACGGCCTCCGTGGGCCAGCCGGCCCGGGTGGCAGCCCAGGCACGGAGCGCACCGGCGAGGCTGCTGCCCGGCACGTGGTACCGCCCCAGCCCGTCGCGGGCCAGGGGCAGGTCGACCACGCCCCCCTCCAGGCCGCCGACGTGCAGCGGCGACCTGCACTCCAGGACGCCCTCCCAGCGTGCCCTCAGGGCCAGGTCACGCCCCGCCATCGCTCCCCTCCTGACTGGCCGCCTCGACGCCGGTCCTGGACTCGGCCCGGGCGGCGGCGTCCACCAGCGTCCGCAGCGCCTCCCCCCAGAGCCGGTCCCGGGGGTCCTCGCCGGTGAGGAGGGGCTCCGGCCCTAGCCCCAGCTCGGCCCAGACCCGGTTGGGGTTCTCGACCAGTTGGGCCACGGACTCGAACATCATCTTCTGTCGCTCCCGGAGCGACCTCAACCAGCCGCGGACGCGCTCGCCGCTGGTGAAGTCGGTGAGGTTGGCCAGCTGGCTCCGCAGCCCTCCCACCTGGCTCGGGCTGGGACCGCCGGGGGCCCCTAGGCCGAGCGTCCGGCGGCGCCAGTCGGGGTCTCTGGCCAGCTCTTGTGCCCGCCGCGCGAGGTGCGCCCGCCAGGCCGCCTCCTCCACCGCCCGGGCGAAGTGGCGCTCCCTGGGGTCGAGGTCGGGAGGTGAACCGTCCCGCGTGCCCCCGGGCTCGGGAGGCGGAGCCCCGGGGGCCTCGGCCTCCGCCTGCTTCAAGGTGAGGCGACGCTGGGCCAGCACCGGGTCGTCGAAGCGCACCCGGCCGAAGCCCTCGGCCCTGCGCTCCCCCAGCCCCGCGGCCAGCACCGCCCGGAGGCGATCGGGGTCGAGCCGTCCCTTCACCTCGAAGCGCGCGCAGCCCCCCGCGGCCAGCAGGACCAGGCTCGGCCGGGGCAGCCCCCAGACGGTGTGGAACCCCTCCAGACGCCGGATGCGGAGGAAGGTGGCCTCCGGCTGGGGCTGGAGCCGGACCCGGAGCGCCTCGCCCAGGGCACGGGCCAGCTCCTCGACCGAGGTGGCGGGCCGGCCGCGCCGGTCGAGCAGGCAGAGATCGGTCTCCAACCACACCGTGAGCCGGCCGGTATCGCCTCCGACGGGCGGCTCCACCGGCTCCGCCTCAGGCTCGCCCGCCCAGCTCACCTCCGCCTCCCCGAAGTCGTCCTTGCGGGAGCGGCCCAGCCGGGCAGGACGCTCCACCAGGCTCCGGCGCCAGGCCGGCGCGAGCCGGTCCAGCGCCTCCGCCACCGACCGGTCGAGGAGCAGCCGCGAGCGCAGCACGGTGCCCGCCGGGATGGCCTGGTAGGTATAGAGACCGCCCACCTCGCTGGTCGGCCGCTGCAGGTCATCGGCGATGGTGTTGTGGGTGTGGGAGGTGGGCGAGATCGTCAGGCGCCGAAAGCTATCTCCTTCGAGCGAGGCGACGTAACCGGCCCGGAGCTGCTTGGTCTGGACGACCGTCTCCGACTCGTCATCCGGCTTGGGAGCGAGGAGTGCATTGTGGACCTCGATCTCCTGCTTCCCCCCTCCCTCTTTGGGCTGGAAGAAGCAGAGGGGGACGGGCAGCCCTCGCTGCCCTGCAACCTCCGGGACCGCAGGGAGGAGCCGGATCAGGCCTTCCCGGATCCAGGGCGCGGGGTCGACGCCCAGACGCCTCAGCTCGCCCGAGAACCAGGCCAGGAGCACGGCCCCGGGGACGTGGTCGAGAGTCTCGGTCACGTTGCCCGCCACCTGGGACGCCGCCACCACCGGCCTCCGCAGCACCAGACGCAGGTCCTGTCCGATCCAGCCCCCGCTTCCCGAGAGGGGATGGAGGATGGTCGGCGGGGACTCCGAGGGTCCGGGTTCCGGCGGGACCTCGATGCGTTCCAGGAGGCGGAGCGCGTCCACCTCGGTCGTCCCCTGGAGGAGCCTGGCCCGGCAGCGCCCCAGCCCCCGGCGCCGGCCCCCGCCCAGGCGCTCGATCAGGGCGGC
>JAJPKS010000359.1 GCA_021323605.1 Bacillota bacterium
GCTCCGCTTCCACCTGCTCCGCTTCGAGGCGACGGCCGACTTCGAGGGCGCGGTGCGGATCTACCGCCGGTGTCGACGGGCGGGCGTGACCCCGCGTGGTCTGGTGGGCTGCATGATCGCGGCCGTGGTCTGGCGACGGAAGGTGGCGTTGCTCGCCCAGGATGCGGACATGGCTCGCCTGGCAGACCTCGTCGGCATCGAGCTCGATCCGGCCTCGCTGCGCGTTCCTCGAGGTGAGTGACCCCGTTTCGGCTGCTCGGTTGCTCGGTGTCGGAGGCAATGAGGAAACGCTCGTCCGGGTGTCGATCCGCCAGTTCCACCAGATGCCGGCGGCCAGGGTGAGTAGCCGCTGCACGATCCGGGCAAGGCCCAGTCCGGATGGCCCGCCGTGCCGCTCGAGCGACAGCTGGCCTTTCAAAAGCCACATGACGTGCCGATCTACTGCTACCCCAGGGCCAGCTGTCGAACCGGCGCGACTCGTCCTCGCGGTCGGACTGTGCCAACCGGGCGCCGAGCGAGGCGATGTGACCCTCGACACAACCGGTACGGGGAGGTTACGTCCGTCGGCGGACGGTGGAGTTCTCGACTTCGAGACCGTGAATTCATACTGTGAATTCACAAGAGAGTGTGCGGAAGGGGTACGGCAACGACAAAAGGGTGAGGACGATCAGGAACCGGCCATGGACAGGGACCCACGACCGGGGCTGGGAGCCAGCGAGGGCATCGTCCTGGCGCTCGCATGGGCAAGGCCTGCAGGCGAGTCAGAACGGCGAGCTGGAGTGCTACCTGGGGCGCAGCGCCAGGCGCCGATCGCCCACCGGCCACCGCCGGCGTCAAGACCTTCCGCTCGACCATTCCGAGCCACATCTCCACCTGGTTGGGTCAGCTGGCGTGGACCGGGATGTGGACCAGGATGAGGTTCGGGTAGCGCCCCCGCAACCGGCGGGCCGCCGCCTCACCCCGATGCGAGGAGCCGTTGTCCACGATCCAGAAGACCCGGGCTGCGGAACGGTAGGGCCTCAGGCGCATGACCTGATCGACCAGCCGACGCCGGCGGGCCTGGATCGAGGTTCTCTCGTCGGCCGAGATCACCTGGTCCTCGGGAGCCAGCGGCCCCCCCTCCCGGTCCCTGGGAGAGATCGAGGATCACCCTGGTCTTCTCCAGGAAGCGGGGGGCGCGAGGGTGGATCCAGGCCCTGACCCTGCACTACGCAATCGCGTCGTTCACGTCGGGATGCTTGCGCTCGCCTTGATAACTCCGGCTAACCGTTCAGAATCAGCGATATGGACTGGGTCACCGCGTACGGCATCGGAGCGGTCACGTTCATGATGCTCATGTACGCTCTGGAACGGCGCCATCCCGGCTTCGTGATGGCGTTCGCATTGGGGTGTCTCCTCTCCAGCGGTTACGGCTTCCTTTCCGGCGCCTGGCCCTTCGGTGTCGTTGAGGCCATTTGGTCGCTCGTTGCACTCCGACGCTTCCTCCACATCCACAGCCGCGCCATCGGTCCCCACAGGTGAGCATGTTGAACGCCCTGCGAGTGCCGTGGGAGACCAGCCCACCGCCAGCGAGCCGATCGGTCCCCCCGTCGGCGAGCTTTGTCGGTGCAGCCAGGCGGAGTTACCGACGATGCCGTGCCCTCTGCCCTGCCCCTCCAAAAGCGCCGCACCCTCTTGTCTTAGGTGAGGTGTACGGAGCGTGCCGCCGGCGACCGCAGCCGGACCGGCGGCGACCGAGTTCACACGGCCCCCCCCATCAGCCTGGCATCGCGCATGGCGACCCAGTCGGTTCGCGCCTCGTACGCGCGGCCGATGCGAAGGACCGTCGCCTCGGCGAACGGACGGCCGAGGATCTGCAGGCCCACCGGGAGGCGGCCGGCTGCCAGCCCACATGGGACGCTCAGGGCCGGGAGACCGGCCACGTTGGCGACGATGCCATGCTTGATCAAGCCGGACAGGTCGATGCGGCCTTCGGTGCCACCCAGGAAGTCGCCGACCGACTCCTCCCTGGACATGGTGGGGATGGGTAGGGTCGGCGCCAGGAGCGCGTCCAGCCTTTCCAGACGAAACGCGTCCCGGACCGCCGTTTGGAACCAGCGCCGGGCTCGCTGTGCGGTCACGTAGTGGGCGGCGGGGATCAGGTGCCCGAACTCCAGCATGAGCCTCGTCCCGTCCTCGTAGTCGGCAAGGCGCTCCCGCAGCCGCTCCCGGTGCGCCTCGCTCGCCTCGGGCTGCATCAGCGTCATGCCGATCACGGTGGCGTGAGCCAGCTCGGGGATCGCGACCGGCACGATCTCGGCTCCGGCCGTGGCCAGCACGCGTTCCGCATCCCTCACCAGGGCGGCCACCTCCGGGTCGACGCCGGGCCCGTAGTAGTAGCCTCGGTCGACGCCCAGGCGCATGCCCGCCACGCCGTCCTCCAGACCGGCTCGGTAGTCCGGCACCGGCGTTGCGGACGACACCGGATCGAGTGGATCGTGTCCGGCGACCGCGCCCAGCATGATCGCGCAATCCTCGACCGTTCGCGTCAAGGGCCCCACGTGGTCCAGCGACGAGCTCAGCGGCAGCACCCCGTGGCGGCTGACGCGTCCGTACGTCGGTTTCAGTCCCACGATGCCCATGATCGAGGCCGGCACCCGGACCGAGCCGCCCGTGTCGGTCCCGATCGCTCCCATCGCCGACCCCACCGCCACCGCGACCCCTGAGCCCACGCTCGACCCACCCGGATACATGGCGTCGTCCCACGGGTTGCGCGTGACCGGGATGTTCTGCCCGTAGGCGAACTCGTGCGTCACCGTCTTCCCGACGATCACCGCCCCTGCCTTCCGCAGCCGCCGTACCACGGTGGCGTCGAACGCGGGCACGAATCCGGCCAGGGCCCGCGAGCCGGCCTCGGTCACCACCCCGGCCGTGTAGCACAGGTCCTTGACCGCGACCGGGATGCCGTGCAGCGGCCCGCGCCGCCGCCCGGCGACGATTTCCCGGTCCGCGGCGGCCGCTTCCCGACCCGCGGCGTCCGCCATCACCCGCGCGTACGCATGCAGCCGCGGCTCCGTCTCCTCCACCCGGGCCAGGACTGCGGCGAGGAGTTCTGTGGCGCTGAACGAGCGCCGCTCCAGGCCCTCGGACGCGGCCGCGATCGTCATCCGGGCGAGCTCATTCATCCCACGCCGCCTCAAAGCGCGCGGCCGGTTCCACGCCGGACAGGTCCAGCGCCTCCAGGGCCTCGAACGCGGCAAAGTGGGCACGCAGCATGCTGGCCAGCACGGGCACGTCGCCGGGCGGCACACCGGCGTCCACCAAACCGATCGCGGACTCCGCCGTCGATGAGTCGATGCGCATCTCAACCTCCCGCCGGGAATCGGCGGCGCGGCGGCACTGCGCCGCCTGCCCGGCGCAACCCGGACAGGTAGGAGCCGGCCGCCGAGCACCCTGGCCCCCGGCTCGAACCGCGTGAGCCGACACCGGGGCAGGGACGTGCCACCGACCGCGTCGCGACCCGCGGTGTGCGGCCGCCCGGTAGATACGGCTTCGCCCACCGGCCCATGTACGTGCCCTCACCATCGCCCCCCACGCCGCGTGCGCTGGCTCCATCTGGCTGTCCGAGCCGACGCCTCGTCCCCGCCCGCCGGCCCCCGGGATGAGCACCTCCCACCGCCCCTTCCTGCGCCCCGATCGTTCCCCTCACGCGCTCACCTCCCTCCGCTCCGGCCCGCGCGCTCCCTCCTCGGCGGCCGTCACGTGGCAGCGCGCCACCTGACCGCCAGCGAACCTGTATTCCGGTGGCGAGACGCTCCGACACTCGGCGGTCGCGAGCGCGCACCGGGGGTGGAATGCGCAACCGGAGGGGACCCGGATGGGCGACGGGGGCTCTCCCTCCAGCATGCCCGCCCGAAGCGGCACACGCGGGTCTGGCACGGGGATGGCGGACAGGAGCGCCCGTGTATAGGGGTGCTTGGGCGTGCCGTAGACGGCGTCGCAGCTGCCGCTCTCCACGATGCGGCCCATGTACATGACCGCGACCCGGTGGCTGACATGCCGGACGACATCCAAGTTGTGGGAGATGAACAGGTATGCCACTCCTGTCGTCGCCTGAAGGTCGACGAGCAGGTTGATGATCTCGGCCTGCACCGACGCATCCAGGGCCGACGTCGGCTCGTCGGCGATGATCACCCGGGGCCGCGACGCCAGCGCGGCCGCGATCCCAACCCGCTGGCGCAGTCCCCCGCTCAGCTCGTGGGGATACGCCCCGGCGTAGCGTGCGGGCAGCGCTACCTGGTCCATCAGCTCTCGGACCCGTCGCTCCCGCTCCCGCCGACTCCCCATGCGGTGGATGTCGAGTGGCTCGCGAATGATCCGACGCACCGTGTGGTGAGGATCGAGCGACGTGAACGGGTCCTGGAACACGATCTGGATCTGCTGCCGGAGTCGGCGCCGCCCGGCGGCGTCGAGCGTGGCGATGTCGGCGCCGTCGAACCGCACCTGGCCCGCGGTGGGCCGGAGCAGGCCGGCCAGCATCCGCCCCAGGGTGGTCTTGCCGCACCCCGACTCACCCACGAGCCCCAGCGTCTCCCCGGGCGCGATCGAGAGCGACACGTCGGTCACCGCTCGGACCACGGGGGGCCGGCCGCCCCGAAGCCGCTCGATCCACGGCCGACGTACCGGGAACTCCCGCGTCAGCCCGCTCGCGCCGAGCAGCTCAGCCCGCGGCATGGCGCACACAGCGGACGCCCCCGCCCGGCTGCTCGACCCACGGCGGCTCCCGGCAGCAGGCGGCCATTGCGACCGGGCAGCGGGGGCGGAACAGGCAGCCTGCGGGCGGCGAGGCCGGATCGGGCACCGTGCCCGGGATCGTTGCCAGCCGGTCGCCCCGCCGCCCCAGCGCGGGGTGGGCGGCCAGCAGGCTCCTCGTGTAGGGGTGGCGGGGCTCGGCGAAGAGCTGGTCTACCGGCGCCTCCTCCACGATCTGGCCGGCGTACATGACCGCGACCCGGTTGCAGAGCTGGGCGACCACGCCCAGGTCATGGGAGATGACGATCGCCGCTCCGGCGTGCTCGTGGATGAGATCGCGGAACAGCGCCAGCACCTGGGCCTGGATCGTGACGTCCAGGGCCGAAGTGGGCTCGTCCGCGATCAGCAGGGAAGGGTTCAGCACCAGCGCCGTGGCGATGGACACCCGCTGGCGCATGCCGCCGCTCAGCTCGTGCGGGTAGGACGCCAGCCTGGCCTCGGGATCGGGGATGCCCACGGCGCGGAGCTGGCGCAACGCCATCGCCCTGGCCTCGGATCGGGAAACGTGACGGTGGGCGAGGATGGTCTCCACGATCTGATCGCCGATGCGATAGAGCGGGTCGAGGGCGCCCGAGCCGCCCTGCGGGATCATCGCCAGCCGGTCGCCGAGCAGCCTTCGCCGGTCGCGGCCATCCAGCGACCGCAGGTCGGCGCCCTCGAACCGAATGGTGCCATCCATCCGGGCGCCACTGGGCAACAGCCCCAGGATCGACCAGCCCAGGGTGGTCTTGCCGCATCCCGACTCGCCGACCAGGCCGAGCACGTCGCCCCGGGCCAGTCGTAGCCACAGTGCGCGCACCACCGGCCCGCGTCCGTACGTCACGGTCAGCGCCTCGATGTCGAGCACCTCGCTCAACGCACTCGTGCCCTCCCACGCGGGTCGAGCCGGTCGCGGAGGCCGTCGCCGACCAGGTTGAAGCCCAGCACCAGCAACATCAGCGCTCCGCCCGGCGACACCACCGCCCACGGCGCTTGAGTCATGAAATCCCGCTCGGTGGACAGCATCAGACCCAGCGATGGCGTGGGCGGCCGTACGCCCAGCCCGATGAAGCTGAGCGCCGCCTCCAGAAGAACCGCGAACCCGAGCAGGATCGACGCCTGCACGATCACCGGCCCCAGACTGTTGGGCAGGATGTGGGTGGTGACGATGCGTAGCGCCGAAGCTCCGCGGGCCCGCGCCGCCTCCACGTAGAGCTCGCCCCGGGCGGTCAGCGTGGTGGCCCGCATCACACGGGCGATGATCGGCGTGTACACGATCCCGATCGCGATCACGACCACGACCGTGCCGGTGCCGAGCACGGCCATGACCACGACCGCGAGCAGGATCGCGGGGAACGCCATCAACACGTCCAGCGGCCGCATGATCAGGTTGTCGACCAGGCCCGGCAGGTAACCCGACGCCAGCCCCAGCGGCAGGCCCGCCATCAGCGCCAGCAGCACCGACCCGGCCGCCACCGCGAGTGAGATCCGGTAGCCGACCATCACCCTGACCAGGACGTCGCGGCCGAGATCGTCGCTGCCCAGCGGATGGAGAAGGCTGGGCCCGGCCAGCGAGTTCTCCTGGTTGATCTGATCGGCATGGAACGGGGACAGCGCCGGGATCAGGAACGCACCCAGCAGGACCAGACCGATGATGGCCAGTCCGACCACGAGCGGCGGCGTCAGATTCGCAGTCAGCCGGGCGAGAGGGCGCGGCGCCGGCCGGGAGATGGGAGCTGCGTCCAGTGCCATCGCTACGCTCCGGCGGGCCGAGCCACTCGGGGGTCGATCACCGTGTAGGCGATGTCCACGAGCAGGTTGGTGAGCACGAACACCGCCCCCAGAACCAGGACCGACGCCTGGATCACCGGGTAGTTGTGGGCGAGCGTGGAGTCGAGGATCAGACGGCCCAGACCGGGCACCGAGAACACGTTCTCGATCACGACCGTCGCCCCGAACAAGTAGCCCAACTGCATACCGATCACGGTCACGATCGGCACCGCCGCGTTGCGGAGCCCGTGGCTGAGAACGACCGCCCGCTCAGAGAGACCTCGGGAGCGGGCGGCGCGCAGGAAGTCCTGGTCGAGCACGTCCAGCATCGCCGACCGGGTGATGCGGACCAGCACCGCGGCCAGCCCGGCTGCCAGCGTCAGGGCTGGGAGCACCAGGTGCCAGAGGTTGTCGAGGGGATCGTCGGTGAGCGGTGTGAATCCCGACGACGGGAACAGGCCCAGCGCCAGCGCCAGCCCCAGGATCAAGATCATGCCCAGCCAGAAGTCGGGCACGGAGATGCCGAGCGTGCTGAACACCTGTCCGACCCGGTCGGGGATGCGGCCCCGCCAGACCGCGCTGACCGTGCCCAGACCGACCCCGGCGACCACTGCGATCAGCATCGAGAGCACGACCAGCTCGAAGGTCACCGGGAGCGTCTGGGCAAGCAGCTGCACGATCGGGTGTCCGCTCCGATAGTCGCGCCCGAAGTCCCCGTGCAGGATGCCGCCCAACCACTGCAAGTACTGAACCCAGAACGGCTGGTCGAGCCCGAGCTGCTGCCGGGTCTGCGCGATCAGCTGCGGGGTCGCGTTCAGACCCAGCACGGCCGCCACCGGGTCCCCCGGCACCAGCCGGATGATCGCGAACACCACCACCGACATCCCGAAGAGGATGGGGATGACGAGCAGGACCCGGGTCAGGATCGCTTGGCCCATGAATCGATAACGCGGATGTCCAGAGTGGGCAGAGGAGCCGGGCCGTGGACGCCTGCGCGCGACCAGTACTGCTGCAGCTCGTTGTCGATGAATACGATCGGTGCCGCCTCGGCAACGGCCCGGACCACGTCCGGATACGCCGCCTTGCGCGCCTTGTCGTCGACACCGAACACGAACTTCTGCAGGAGCTGATCGACCTCGTCGCTCTTGAAGCCACTGAA
>JAJPKS010000344.1 GCA_021323605.1 Bacillota bacterium
ACCATCAGCACCTCGGGGTTGGCCGCCTCGATCTTGGGGATGTAGGGCGTCCAGTCGCTGGTGCCGAGCGGGGCGAAGGTGACCCCGGCGATGGTGCAGCCGTCGGCGGGAGCGGCCTTCTGCTCGGCGTCGTACTGCTCGTGACCCCAGGCGTAGTCCGGCTGCAGGAAGTAGAGGCGCTTGCCCAGGTTCTGGCAGATCCAGGGCATGATCGCGTTGACGTCCTGGGAGGGCAGGGGCGCGATGTGGAAGGTGGTCGGCCCGAAGTCGGGGGAGCGGTTCAGGGCCTCGGTCTGGCAGGTGCCGAGGTAGGGAATGCCGGCCTGCTTGGCCACCTGGTTGATGGCCACGGTGGTGGCAGCCGACACGCAGCCGGTGAGGAAGTCGACCTTGTTCACCTGCACCAGCGACTTGGCCTGGCTGAGTGCCAGGTCGGGCTTGATCTGGTCGTCACGCACCAGCACCGAGATGGGATGGTTGCCCGCCTTGCCGTGCAGCTCCTGGATGGCGAGCTGGGCGCCGTTCTGCTGGGCCTCACCCAGCTGCGCGTAGGTGCCGGTCAGGCCCGTGACCACGCCGATCCGGATGGGGGTGCTGCTGGTGGAGCCCCCCGCCGTCGATTGGCCGCCGGCGACGCCGCAGGCGGCCACCAGAGCGGACGCGGCCAGCAAGGCCGCCCTCGCGAGCCCTCCTCTCATTGCCGTTCCTCTCCTCTCGTCGTGATGCCGCGACGTGCCAGTCCATTATCGTCGATCCACGTCCTGGGGTTGGAATCTAATTCCGCTGTGTGAGACGAGAGGTGCCGGCCAGGCCAGGGATCACCTGGGTCGGGGTCCCGGTGGTCGACCGACGTCCCGGGGATGGGGCCCGGTGACCGGGCCCGGGGAGACACCGGCCCGTCCGCGGGGACGTCAGAGCCGGGGCCGGCCGCCGGCCGTGGCGTCCGGCCGGCGGCCGGGAACCCGCTCAGACGCCGGCCGGCGCCGCCTCGGCGATGCCGCGGAAGCGTTCCAGGTAACGCATCAGCGTCCCCCGGTCGGTGTTGTCGGGCTGGAAGGCCAGATCGAAGAAGACCTCGTCCACCCCCGCGTCGCGCATCTTGATCACGTCCTCGCGGATCTGCTCCCAGGAGCCGACCGCCACCGGACGGTTCGGATCCTCGACCGGGCGAGGGGTGATGGTGACCAAGCAACGCATCACCATCTGCAGGCCGGCCGGGTCCCGGCCGTGCTCTCGAGCCGCCTCGCGGACGGCGCCCATCATCGAGATCAGGGCATCGACCGGGGCGCAGCAGCCGGTGAAGCCGTCGGCGAGGCGGGCCGCCCGGTCGAGTGCCCGAGGCACGAAGGCCCCGACCAGGATGGGGGGGTGGGGCTGCTGCACGGGTTTGGGGCCGATGACGCTGGGGGGGATGTTGAAGTAACGACCGTGGTACTCGACCGGGTCCGGCCCCCAGACGGCGACCAGGGCCTCGATGCACTCCTCACCGATCCGGCCCCGCTGCCGGAAGGGCACGTTGTTGACGTCGCACTCGTCCTCCGACCAGGCCAGCCCCACGCCCAGCACGATCCGGCCCTCGGAGAGGTGGTCCATGGTGGCGATGCGCCGCCCCAGCATCACCGGGTTGTAGAAGGGGATGTTGATCACGCTGACCCCCAGCCGGATGCGACTGGTGAAGGCGGCGGCGTAGGTGAGCACGGTCAGGTGCTCGAACACCCGGTTGTACTCGGGGTTGAGCTTGCCGTCCGGGCTGCCCGGATAGGGCGTCTTCGGGTTCAGGGGGACCAGGACCCGCTCGTTGGTCCAGAGCGTGTCGTACCCCAGCCGCTCCGCCTCCTCGGCCACCATCCGGATGTTGTCCCTGGTCGCCAGCGGCCCCAGGTGTGGTAAGGCGAACCCCAGCTTCACGACCACCTCCTCGATCTCTTGGGGGCCCGGGGCCCCGTGACCTCGTCTCGTTCGGTTCCGGCTCAGCCGGCCACGGCCGGAGCGTAGCTCGTCAGCTCGTCGAGCGCCGGCTTGACGTGCTCCATGAAGAGCCGCATGTTCTCGATCACCGCCTCCTTGGGCATCTGCGCGTAGTGGAAGATCAGGACCACGTACTCAGCCGGCAGCTCGCGCCATTGCCGGACGAACTGCTCGGTGACCTGCTCCACGGTTCCCGCCATCCAGAGCCCGCAGTCGAGCACCGACTGGACCGGATCGGCGGGATCGTAGGGCATCATGGGGGTGAGCGACCAGTAGAGGTTGCGATAGATCTCCACGTCCCAGCGAGCGATCGCCTGGCGGGCCTCCGCCTCCGTCTCGCCGATCTGCATCCAGCGCACCAGCGCCTGGTTCTGACCCAGGGCGAACTCGTGCCCGGCCCGACGCGCGTTGTCCACGTAGGCCTGCCCGAACTTGCCCGCCCGGCCGATGCCGGAGAAGTAGGCGGGCACGAAGCCCTTGCGGCCGCAGTACTCCACCGTCTCCTGGCTGGCGTTGCTGGCCACGAACACCGGGGGGTGGGGGCGGGTGTAGGGGGCCGGGACCACGCTCACCCGGCGCACCCGTCCGTCGGTCCCGATCTCGCCCGGGGCCCCGAGCCGGGCGGTGGCGTCGCGCATGCCCCAGTCGATGCCGGCGGCGTAGGGATAGGGAATCTGCCAGAGCTCGGAATCGCGCTCGATGCTGGCCTGGGACCAGGCCTCGAGCACCATCTCCACCTGCTCTTCGAAGATGAACCGGTTGCGCCGGTCGTCGGCGATCTGGGCCGCCAGCACCTCCGGGTCCATGGTCGCGCGTTGCTCCTCCGAGCGGCCGGAGGGCGACAGGGTGGCCCGACTCCCGAGGTGCTGGCCCAGGACGTTGGTCCACCGGGCCTGGTAGCCCCGGGCGAAACCGATGAAGCAGCGTCCCCGGGTCAGGTGGTCGAGGATCGCCGCCTCCTCGGCCACCCGGATCGGGTTCTGCGCGCTCATCGTGTAACCGAGCTGGCCCACCCGAACGCGCTCCGTGATCGCCGCCCAGTAGGCGTTGAGCAGGCCGGGGTTGGGGCCCACCTCGTATCCCTCGGAGTGGAAGTGGTGCTCGATGGTGGAGACCGCCCAGAAGCCAAGCTCGTCGGCGGCCCTGACCAGGTCGAAGGTGCCCTGGATGGCCTCCTGATACCGCTCGACGTTTCGTCCCAGGGGCCGCAGCGCCGCTCGCTCGGCCTCGTCCGCGGCCGGGATCACGGGATAGATCTGGAGGATCGGCTTGATCATGGCAACCTCCCGAAGGCCATTATCGACCCCGGCCGGAGCGCTGACCCTTGTCAGCTTCGATCAAAGCTCGAGAAATAGTTGGTGATTCTGATAAGCTGCTGGCTCGGGTGGCCGTCTCGTCTCCGCCGGAGCTGCAGGCGGTCTTCCAGGAGGTCGTCCAGAGCCTGGCCGGGGAGCGGCCGCTCCGGGCGACCCTGGACATGATCGTCCGCCATCTCTCCCGGCTGGCCGGCTTCAGCTTCTGCGGCATCGTCCTCCCGGACGAGGACCGCACCCACGTCCACCTCGCCGGCGCCTTCAACTTCCCCGACGGCTACGCCGAACGGCTCGACCACCTGTTCCTGCGCCCGGTCGAGGACGACGCCCTGGCCGGTGCGCCCACCCGCCGCGCCTTCGAGCAGGGGCGGACGGTGGTCGTCCCCGACGTCACCGCTGATTCCTCCTTCGCGCCCTGGCTGGACCTGGCCCGCGAGTTCGGCTACCGGGCCATGGTCTCGGTCCCGCTGCACGTGCAGGGCCAGGTGATCGGCGTCCTCAACGGCTACAGCCAGACGGCGCGCCGGTTCTCGGCCGAGGAGCTGGCGGTGGTCGAGACCATGGCCGGCCAGGCCGCGGTGGCGGTCAGGCTGGCGACGCTGCTCGACGACCAGCAGGCCACCATCGCTCGCCTGCGGGAGCTGAACGAGGAGCTGGAGCGGCAGCGCACGGTCCTGGAGCGCGCCCATGACATCCATCGCCGCCTGACCGCGGCCGTGCTGACCGGCTCCGGCTTCGAGGAGGTGGTGCGGGCGCTCGCCGAGCTGATCGAACGCCCGGCCGCGGCCTGGGACGCGGCCGGGCGGCTCGTCTGCGCCTCCCCGCTCCCGCCCGGGCCCGAGCTCGAGGGCCGGTTCCACAGCTCCGAGTTCCGGCGTCGCCTTTCGGCCATGCTCGCCGGCCGCCCCGCCTGCAGCCTCCCGGCCCCCGGGGGCAACGTCATCGTCGGCCAGGTGCGGATCGGCGGGGAGCTGCTGGGGTACGTCACCGTGCCCGAGGGCGGGGCCGCCTGGCGCGATCTCGACCTGCGCGCGGTCGAGCACGCCGCCACCGTGCTCGCCCTGGAGATCGTGAAGGAGCGCGTGGCCCGCGAGACCGAGGAGCGCCTGCGCTCGGACTTCGCCCTCGATCTCCTCCATCGGAGGTACGAGTCCGAGGAGCGCGTGGTCGAGCGCGCCCGGTACTACGGACTCGACCTCCGGGCGGAGCACCGCGTGCTGACCGTGGGCCTGGACGGCTGGGGCGCCTACCAGAAGCGTCAGGGCCTCAGCGAGGCGGCCGCGAACCGCCTGCGGGCGCGGTTGCTGCAGCAGATCGGCGACGGCATCGACCGGGCACTCCCCGGCTCTTTGCTCCATACCGGCGGGGAGGGGGTGACCGCCATCTGTCCGGCCGACGGGCCGGCCACGGTGACCCTCCTGCGCCGGGTGGTGGCCGACCTGCAGCGACGGGTCGAGCGCGCGGCTCCCCACCTCACCGTCTCGGCCGGGATCGGGGCGCCGGCGCGCTCCCCGGGCGAGCTGGCCGCCTCCTACGAGCAGGCCACCCGTTGCCTGCAGGCGGAGCAGGCCCTGGGACGAAGTGGACGGTGCCTGTGCGTCGACGATCTGGGCGTGCTCGGTCTCTTCCTGGAGGCCGGCCGGCCGGCCTCCCTGGTGGAGTTCGCCCGCGCCCGCCTGGGGCCGGCCCTGCAGCACGACGCCAGGACCGGAGGCGCCCTGCGCCGGACGCTCGAGGCCTACCTGGAGGCGAAGGGCGACCTGGCCACTTGCGCCCGCGCCCTCTCCGTGCACGTGAACACGGTCAAGTACCGGTTGCACCGGATCGAGCAACTGTGCGGCCTCGACCTCCGCGACCCCCAGGACCTGCTGGCGGTGACCATCTCCAGCCTGGCCCTGCGCGTCCTCGGCGAGGCTCGACCCCCGGGGGGCTGATGGGCCCTCGGCTGACCTCGGCACTGCCGGCCTGGCTGGCGGCTCCGATGGAGGTGCCCAGCCGGGTGCTGATCGTGCCCACGGTTGGGGGCCGAAGATCGGATGCCCGGCCCATCCGACGATCGGGAGAGGGGGTGGGTAGCTGCTGGCTGCTAGGCGATTATGAGCGAGTTCTGGTGATTTATAGTCACCACCTTACCGGCGCGGAGGGTCGGCCGGCCGAGGGGCCCCCACGGGACCGGTCCGGTGGGGCACCCCCTGATCCTGGTCGAGGCGCAACCCGACCGCGATGAGGGTGGCCGGAGGACGGCCGTGGAGGCCCGGGTGTCCTCGGTCGACCAGGCGGCCGACCTGGGCCGGCAGGTGGCGCGGGTGACCGCCTGGGCCGCCGAGCAGGGGTGTGCGGTCAGTGGGGTGGTGACCGAGATCGGCTCGGCGCTGAACGGGGGGCGTCGGAAGGGACCCCACGAGGCCTGCCTCGTGGGAACCCCTCAGAGGTTCCTGGCGCTCTTGCGTGACCCGCGGTGGCCACCATCGTGGTCGAGCACCGAGATCGCTTGGCCCGGTTCGGGGCCGAGCACGTGGAAGTCGCGCTGGCCGCCCAGGGCAGGCGGCTGGTGGTGCCCCTCCGATGGGGCAGTCCGAGGTCGATGACGATCTCCAACCCCACGAAGGGGCTCCCCATCGAGGGGTCCCCATCGGAGCAAGCTCCAATGGGGTGCCCCGAGACGAGTTCCGATGGGGTCCCCAAACCGGCTTCGTGGGGAGCCTCGCCAGGGCAACCCCGTGAGGGGTGCCGCTTGATGACTACTGATCACTCAGCGGCAACGCTTAGGGTCGATGCGGATGATGCCGGCCTCCGCCGTCCCCGAGTCGCCCGGCGAGCCTGAGGACGGCTCGGCCGTCCCCGTCGCCGTCCTCGAGCTCGACCACCAGTTCGGCCCCGTCCCCCTCCTCCAGCACCCAGCGCAGGGAGAGGATGCGATCACTCGCCCCCGCCGCGATGCCCACGACCCCATCGAGCAGCGGGAGCGGCCACGGCCCCTCGGCCGGGCTGCCACCTCCCCCGACCTCGCCGGGGGTGTGGCTGTGGTCGCCGGCCTCTGGGGCTCCGGGGCTGTGGTCGCGGCCGAAGCCCAGACGGTCGGGCCGAGTCCGGTAGAGCCGGGTGAGGTACTCCTGTCGCTCTGAGGTGGGCCGGTAGCGGCCGTGCTCCCAGCGGCAGATCTCGCTCACGCTGATCCCAGGGGGCATGAGGCCATCGGCCTGATAGAGGGCGTCCAGGGCCTGGGAGAGCTCGAGGCGGGTCCAGCCCGCGGCCAGGCGGTGGGCCTCGAGGGGGGAGATGCCGGGTAGCTGGCGGAGGATCTCGTCCACCACCTGGTCGCGCGACCAGCCCTCCAGCTGACCTCGGAGGCGGAGCTGCCTGGCCCGCTCCTCGAGCATGCGCCGCAGGGTCCGGTCCACTTCCCGCTTTCCCCGGCCTATCTCGGGCTTCCCCTGCCCGGCCTTCGTCGCCTGCTGACGATGGCCATTCCCGTGACCATCGGCAGGGGGAGCGGCGGGTGCTCCCACGGCATGATGGGCGCGCCCACAATCGCGCGCCGCGCACTATGTTGATCATGCATGGTCATCAGCAGACCCAAGGGCAGGGGTCGAGGGGAAGAACCGTTTTTGGAACCATGGCGGAACCTGTTAGGTACCCCAACCGCCTGCGCGAGCACCGTCGGCGGCTGAACTGACCCAGGATCAGGTCGCCGAGCGCCTCTCCGAGATCGCATGGGAGCGGCACGGGCGCGAGATCGCTCCCGGCCGGGAGCTGATCTCGCAGTTTGAACGTGGGGTGAAGCGCGTCTCCCCCTTTTATCGATCGTTGTTCTGTGAGCTGTATGGGACGACGCCCGATGACCTGGGGCTGCAGCCTCCACCGCCGCCACGGTCGGCACGTTCCACGTACCCTCTGAGCCAATGGTCGTTCTCCGTCAATGGGGATGGTGACAACGTGCGACGTCGGGAGTTCATCACCCTGCTGGGGGCCGCTGCCCTGGAGATGCTCGATCCAGAGCGACTGGCGGCGGCGCTTGGCGCCCCGCCGGTCGCGGACGGGCGGCTCCTGGAGGACCTGGAGGCCCTGAGCCACGAGTACGGACGTCGGTACTGGACCATGAGCCCGGCCGCCCTGTGGCCGGCCGTTCGGGGCCAGGTGGCGATCACGCGCCGCCTCTACGAGGTCGCCCCGGCGGCGAGCCGGCGGCAGGCGGCGGCCCTGGCCAGCCGCTCGGCCTCGCTGCTGGGCCTCCTCCATCACCGGCTCGGGAGGCGGCCCGAGTCGGTGATGTACCTCACCCTGGCGCGGGAGCTGGCGGCCGAGGCCCAGGATGGTCCACTGCAGGCCTACGCCTTGGTCGGGCTCCGTGCCGCCTTCTCGCCGGTGACCTCGGACGGGCCCGGGGTCGACGCGCGCAAGGCGGTCGCGCTCCTTGAGGAGGCTGAGCGTCTCGGTGGGGAGGGGGCGTCGCCGCTGCTGCGAACCTGGCTGTACGCCTGCCGGGCCGAGGATCATGCCACGCTCGGCCACGGTGGGGAGGCCGAGCAGGACCTGGCCCGAGCCGAGGCCGCGCTGGCGCAGGCGCCACGCCGCTCCGGCGACTACTTCTATCACTGGGACGAGACTCGCCTGGCTGGCTTTCGCGGCAACTGTGCCGTGCTGCTCGGACGGCCGGAGGAGGCCATCCCGATCCTGGAGGAGACGGAGCGGAACACGAGCCAGGAGCTGACCTCGCCCTATGTGTCGGTGCTCACCGACCTGGCCGCCGCCCACGGCCAGCGCGGTGACCTCGAACATGCCTGCGAGCTCCTGCACCGGGTGCTCCACATCGTCAACCAGGCCCGGATCCCCGAGAAGGCAGCACGGGTGCGGCGGGTCCGCCGCCGCTACCTGGACCGCTGGCTGGATACGGCGGCGGTGCGCCGGCTGGACGATCACCTGTCGCAGCTCACGATCGAGGCATGAACTACATCGACGAGCTGGCCCGAGCGATCCGCGCCCGGGTGGACCTGAGCATCCTGCCCAGGAGCGACGTCGATCGCCTCTTCCGGATCTACGCGGTGCTGGCCCTGGCCAAGGGGAGCCAGGTCACCGCCAGGGACGTGCACAATGCCTGGGCCGCCTGGGAGTGCGACCGGAGGCCGGAGCACCCGGCGATCGTGCCCTTCGAGCAGCTTCCGGAGGAGGTACGGCGGCTCGATGAGCCCTTCGTCGAGGCCATCCATGCCGCCGTCCGCGACCGTCTCTGACGAGGCGGACGGGTCCCCCGCTGGACGCGGTGTCGCGGCTCGGGTCGGGGCCAGGGACGCCGGCGCCCTCCCCCGCCGCCGACCGATGGCCCTCGTCGACCCTCGGCTTGCGGGACACGATGCCGGGACGGGTGGCGGTCGCGTTCGTTTCACCGTTGGGAGAGCGGAAGGAACGGGGAGGGGCTCCCGGGGGTGAGGGAGAGGTGAGCGATGGCAGGAGGTCAATACCTGGTACCCCTATAGGGTCTTCTGACCCGTTGGGAACGGGCCCTCCGGCACTGGGGCATCCTCGCCCGGCGGCCTACGTTGGTCTCAGCGAATCGAGGAGGTATGCAAGATGATGTGGGGCCTCTACGGTGGCTGGGGCTGGCTGTGGATGTCGGCCGTGATGGTCCTCTTCTGGGGGGGCATCGTCACGCTGATCGTCTTCGCCGTCCGGGCTCTGACCGGTCCCAGGGGCGGCGACCAGGCGCTGGACGTGCTGCGCCGGCGGCTGGCCAGCGGCGAGATCAGCCAGGAGGAGTTCGACCGGATCCGCAGGGCGCTGCAGGGCTCGTGACATGGGCCGGCGCACGCTGCTGATCGTCGGCGTGGCCGCCCTTGCCGCCGCGATCCTGGTCGGGACCGCGGGGACGGCGATCCGCCTCACGAACCCGCCGAGCGCGCGGTCGGGCGGCATCACGGGTGCCCTCCCCGGCGGGGGATCCGGCGACATCGGCATGGACCGGGCGGTCGGCGTCGCCCAGGGCGTGGCCGCGTCGTACCCGGGGGGTGGGCTCGCCGTGGACGAGGTCATCGAGTTCTCGAACGGCTACTACGCCTCCATCCGCGAGAAGGGCACCGGGATCGGCGCCTTCGAGATCCTGATCGACCGGACGACCGGGCGTGCGACCCGGGAGCCGGGGCCGGACATGATGTGGAACACCCGGTACGGGATGGGGGCCGGCGGCATGGGCGGCATGATGGGCGGCGCCTACCCGGCGGTGGCGGCCATGCCGGTCACCCCGCCGCAGGCGCGGGACATCGCCCAGAGATGGCTGGACGCCGACCAGCGAGGCGCCAGAGCGGACGCGCCGGACCCCTTCTACGGCTACTACACCGTCGATTTCGAGAAGGACGGGAGACCGGTGGGGATGCTCTCCGTCAACGGCTTCTCGGGCGCGGTCTGGTACCACAGCTGGCACGGGGCCTTCGTCCAAATGCGAGGCCTGGGCGGGTGAAGAGACGGTCATGACCATCTACCACCTCCGGGAGCGTGGTCAGGGTACACCCGGCTACACGCCACATCGAGAGGAGGTTCAGGGCCGCCTGAGGCGCGTCGAGGGCCAGGTCCGCGACCTGCGCGGATGGTGGGCGAGGACCGCCACTGCATCGACGTGCTGACGCAGGCCAGCGCGGTCAAGGCCCGCGCTCGACGGCGTCGCGCCCCTGCCTCTCCAAGACCATCCCTCTCATTGCGTGGTGGAGGCGATCCGGGCTGGCGGCGGACCGAAGGTCCGCGAGCCGAGCGAGACCATCGAACCTCTCGTCAAGAGGTGGCGCCGCGATGACCCTGGCCGGAGTGATCGTGGTGCTGGCCGCACTGGTGCTGAGCGGCCTCTTGGTCTGGTTCTTCTTCGGCCCCCGGAGGGCTCGCTCGGCCGAGCTGGTCGGGAACCTCCAGGAGGTCCGGGTGACGGTGCGCGGTGGCTACTCGCCCGACCGGGTCCGCGCGCGCCAGGGTGTCCCGCTTCGCATCGTCTTCGACCGGCAGGAGGGCGGGGAGTGCACCTCCCGAGTCGTCTTCCCCGACTTCGCCGTCAACCAGCCGCTTCCGGCCTTCGCCCGGACGACGGTCGAGTTCGTGCCCGACCGCGCCGGCGAGTTCGGGTTCGCGTGCGGGATGAACATGGTCCACGGCACCCTGGTGGTCGAGCCTGCCGCTCCCGGCCAGCGCCTGCCGCAGGATCGGACGGCACCGGCTCGGCCGGCGGCCGCCCCCCCGGTCGTGCGTGAGCCGGCCGCCGATGTCGTCGAGGACACCGAGGCCGCCGAGCGCCGGGCGGAGATCGCCGACCTGACTCGACGGGTCCTGGTCGGCGCCGTGCTGACGGCCCCCGTCCTGTTCGCGGTCATGGCCGGCCGTCTGGTTCCGGTCGGGTTCCTCGGCGATCACCGGGTCGAGCTGGCCCTGATCACGCCCGTGATGCTCTATTCGGGCTGGCCCATCCACCGGACGGGCTGGTTGAGCCTGGCGCACCGGTCGGCGGAGATGAACGCGCTGATCACCATCGGCACCTCGGCCGCCTTCGGCTACAGCCTCCTGGTCACCGTGGTCCCCGACATCCTGCCCCCCGGCCTGCGTGACGTCTACTTCGAAGCGGTGGGCGTGATCATCACCCTGATCCTGCTGGGCCGGCTCTTCGAGGCCCGGGCCCGGGCGGGCACGGGCGAGGCGATCCGGAAGCTGATCGGGCTCCAGGCGCGAACCGCCCGCGTCGTCCGCGACGGCGCCGAGGTGGACGTCCCGGTCGGGGAGGTGGTGGCCGGTGACGTGGTCGTGGTCCGCCCGGGTGAGAAGGTCCCGGTCGACGGCGAGGTGGTCGAGGGGGGATCGTCGGTCGACGAGTCGATGGTCACCGGTGAGTCGATCCCCGTCACCAAGCGTCCGGGCGATCCGGTGATCGGGGCCACCATCAACCAGACCGGTACCTTCCGCTTCCGCGCCACCAGGGTGGGCCGAGACACGATGCTGGCCCAGATCGTCGGGCTGGTCCGGCAGGCGCAGGCCTCGAAGGCCCCCATCCAGCGCCTGGCCGATGTGGTCGCGGGCTACTTCGTGCCCGTCGTCATCCTCATCGCCATCGGCACCTTCGCGGCCTGGTTCGTGCTCGGGCCACCGCCGGCGTTGACGTCGGCGATGGTCAGCGCGGTGGCCGTGCTCATCATCGCCTGCCCCTGCGCGCTCGGTCTGGCGACCCCGCTCTCGGTCATGGTCGGGACCGGCAAGGGGGCTGAGCATGGGATCCTGATCCGCTCCGCCCAGGCCCTGGAGAGGGCACACCGTCTGGACACGGTCGTGCTCGACAAGACCGGGACGATCACGCGCGGCCGGCCGGCGCTGACCGACGTGGTGCCGGCCAGCGGCTTCGGCGAGGACGACCTCCTCCGGCTCGCGGCCGCCGCCGAGCGGCCCTCGGAGCACCCGCTGGCGGCGGCGGTGGTGGCGGGCGCCCGGTCGCGGGGACTGGTCCTCCCCGAGCCGGGCGGCTTCGAATCGGTGACGGGCCAGGGCGTCCGCGCCCGGGTGGAGGGCAGGACGGTGCTGGTCGGCAGCCCGGTGTTGCTCGGCCAGGCCGGCATCGAGGCCGGTCCCTCGAACGACGTCGCCGAGGGGCTGTCCACCGAGGGCAAGACCCCGCTCCTGGTCGCCGTCGACGGCCGGACGGCGGGCGTCCTGGGGGTGGCCGACACCCTCAAGCCGGACTCGGCTGGCGCCGTCGCCGCGCTTCGCGGCCTCGGCCTCGAGGTGGCCATGATCACCGGCGACAACCGCCGCACGGCGGCCGCGATTGCCCGCCAGGTCGGCATCGCGCGGGTCCTGGCCGAGGTCCTGCCCGACCGCAAGGCCGCGGAGGTGCGCCGGCTGCAGGTCGAGGGCCGGCAGGTGGCCATGGTCGGCGACGGCATCAACGACGCCCCCGCCCTGGCCGAGGCCGACATCGGGATGGCGATCGGCACCGGCACCGACGTGGCCATCGAGTCCTCGGACATCACCCTGATCTCGGGCGCCCTGACCGGGATCGTGACCGCGATCCGGCTCAGCCGGGCCACGATGCGCAACATCCGCCAGAACCTGTTCTTCGCCTTCGCCTACAACGTGGTCGGCATCCCCATCGCCGCGGGCGTGCTCTACCCGTTCCTCGGGCTGCGGCTGAGCCCGATGATCGCGGCCGGGGCGATGGCGCTCAGCTCCCTGTCCGTGGTCTCCAACGCCAACCGTCTGCGCGGCTTCCGCCCGCGGTCCCTCCCCGAGACGGTCGCGAGCCCGGCCACCCAGCCCCACGTCGAGGTCGGCGGGACGGAACCGAGGGCGGTGGACCCGGTCTGCGGCATGGCGGTCGATCCCGCGAGCGCGGCGACGGTCAGCGTGAACGGAACCACCCATCACTTCTGCTCGACCGGCTGCCGGGATCGCTTCCTGACCGAGCAAGGGCCTCGGGATGAGAGGGCAGGGTGACCCCGGGAGGTGCCGTCCGGCGGCCGGGCCGGTTCCGGTTCTCCGTGGGCGCCTCGGCCTCGGGTTCACGCCTTGCGGGCGGCCTGCTCTGGACAGGACGATGCAGGGTGGGGAGTGGGATGAACGCGCTGGATCACGGCTTGATCCGATGCCCTTGTACGGTCCTCCATTCGATCCGGGAGCCGACGTGTAGAGGGAAGGCCGGAATCGAACCGGTGCGA